>CAWVUS010000029.1:0-27939 GCA_963933195.1 uncultured Planctomycetaceae bacterium | reverse complement strand
GGGCGGTGACACGTCGTATCTCCAGGAGTCGGCCACGTCCCGATTCTGGATCCTCAAGTCACTCACGTCCAATGCAAACCAATTCCCGTTCGGTCCGAATCAGCAGACGGTTGCCCGTGACCGCCGGTGTTGCCAGCGTGCGGCCCTTGAGACGATTGAGCGACAGGCGGCGGTAACGCGGGCCCGGGACCAGTACGTGAGTGACTCCGGTCTCATTGATGGCCAGCACATGACCGCTGACCAGAAGAGGTGAGGCGGAAAAGTGTCCGCCCAGGCGACGTCGCCAACGAAGCGTTCCACTGCGGGCGTCCAGGCAACTGGCGATGCCGGCATCATTGATCATGTAGAGGGCATCGTCGACGAGCAGCGGAGTGGGATTCTTGGGGATGGCCTTGTCGTGTCGCCAGGCCACGTGAGTGGTGGTGACGTCACCGTTGCCGTCGGTGCGGATGGCCAGCAGTCGTGGATCGTCATACCCGGTGCAGATATAGACCAGGCCACTGCCCGGTGGCCCGGCCACCGGGCGAGGGACGACGGAGTAACCCGTGTAACGGACCCACCACAATTCGTTGCCGTTGGCCGGGTCGTAAGAGACCACGCGGTCGCCTCCGGCACTGATCACCTGGGAGCGATCTGCGGTCTCCAGGACCAGTGGGGTCGAGTAGGAGTGTCGACCCCGGGTCCTGGGCTTTCGCCAACGGGTTTGGCCAGTCTGGCGATCGAGCGCGACGACGAACTGGGCGGAGGTGACTCCGGGGCGTCGCAACCGGTCGTAGAAAGGTCGGGTGAATCCATCGCAATTGATAATCAACAGGTCATCGACAACGACCGGTGAAGCCGCCGGTCCATGATGGTGGTAGTACGGCAGCGTGGTCGACCAGGCTGTTTGTCCATCGAGCCCCATGCGGGCGGTGCCGTGGGCTCCAAAGTGGACATAGACGGCGCCATCAAAAATGACGGGGGTGGGCGTGGCATGGGTGTTCTTGGAATGGATTTTCCCGGGGCTGCCAACCTCCAGGACGCGGTGGTTGCCGGTCAGTTTGCCGTTGAGTCGATTCAACTGCAGTAGTCGGAGTGACCGGTTTTTGTCCTCGGAGGTGGTCAGCCAGATTGAGTCGCTCGCGACGACAGGGGAGGACCAGCCACGGCCGGGAAGGGGCGTCCGCCAGAGAATGTTGAGGCGGCCGTTCCAGCGCAGCGGGATATCGCTGGTCGGAGCGGCATGGGCCGATCCCCGTGGCCCCAGAAACTGCGGCCAGTCGGTGCTGGGTGACGTTGGTGGGGCTGCCAACGACAACTCACCTACTGCAACCAACCAGAGCACCGACGCCAGGATGATCCGACGTGCATCGTATTGCAGGCTCATCTCATGACTCCGGTTGCCTGCTTTTGCCATTTGTGGTCGTTCGCCGTGTCCGCATCGAGGTGGTGTTGTCGCTTCTGATTGAGGAGTTTTGTCGCACAAACCCCGCAAACGGAAGCCCAGTTTGGGCGAAACGGAGAGGATGAATGGACTCTGACGGCTGAAGTGGCCGAAAAAAGACAATGGGGCATTAGGAGGGCCGATTCGAATTGGGTGGAATCGGTCCAATAGAGGGAGTTTTCGGACACGAACAGCTGGACAAGTAACAGGTTGACCATGGTTTCGCATCCCGGTAACCTATCGGTAGATATGCATGTGTGCAGGAGGCACACGTCGTATTCCCGCCTGTTGATCCTCCCCCTACTTTTCCAGGAATCTTCAGTGGTAGTGCGCCTTCGCGTCGGTGTTCTGCTTGTCGTCACGGCTTGTGTGGCCGTGACTTTTCCTGTGGTCGAGGCTTCGGCGGCCGATCCGTTGCATGTCCAGGTGGATCGCCTGGTCACCGAGAGCCCGCTGGGACTGGTGTCGGGAGCCAGTACCGATGGCGAATTCCTTCGTCGGCTGTACCTGGCCGTTCTGGGGCGGATTCCCTCGGTCGAGGAAACTCGTGCATTTCTTGCCGACAAGTCGCCCGCGAAGCGAACGGCAGCTGTCGACAGCTTGCTGGGAACGCCGGCCTACGTTCGACGCATGACCAACGTGATGGACGTGATGTTGTCGGAACGTCGTGGCGATGGCGAAGTGAAACGAGGAGAGTGGCAGGCGTTCCTGAAGCAGTCAATCGAATCCAACAAACCCTGGAACATCCTGGCTGCCGAGATTCTTGGGGCCGATGCGGTTGATGCCAAGCAGCGGGGGCAAGCCAAGTTCCTGATGGACCGCGGTGTCGAGGTGAACCAGATGACCCGCGAGGTCGGCCGGATGTTCTTCGGCGTTGACCTGCAGTGTGCCCAGTGCCACAACCATCCCGTGATCGATGATTACCTGCAGAAAGACTACTACGGCATCTACGCCTTTCTGAACCGCACCTATCTCTTCAAGCCGGACAAGAAGAAGCCGGGTGTTTTGGCCGAGAAGCCAACCGGTGGCGTTGCCTTCAGCTCGGTGTTCACTGGCGACTCGGGTGTTTCGCGACCACGGTTGCTGGGCGAACGGCAGCTGGACGAGCCGGCCATAGCCGCGGGACAGGAGTACAAGGTCAAGCCGGACAAGAAAAAGAAGAACCTGCGTCCCATTCCGGCCTACAGCCGACGCGAACAGTTGGCCCGGCTGGTGCGGGATGGCAACAACCGCTATTTCGCCCGGAACATGGCCAATCGGTTGTGGGCATTGGCGATGGGGCGGGGCCTGGTTGAACCACTCGACCTGCATCACAGTGACAATCCGCCTTCGCATCCGGAACTGCTCGCACTGCTCACCGATCATTTTGTCGCGACGAAGTACGACATCCGGAGTTTTTTCCGCGAGTTGGTGCTGACCCAGACCTTTGCACGCGGTTCGAGCCTTCCGTCGGACCTGGCCGCTCGATCGGTCAAAGCAGCCCAGTTGCTGGTAGCGGTCGCCGAGTCTGAGAAGAAGCTTGTGGCCGAGTTGGCAGCCGCCGACAAACGTGTCGACACGGCTGTTGCCGCGGAGACAAAGGCTGGTGAGCCCGTGACGGCATTGGCCAAGCCTCTGAAACCGGCCAACGACAAGGTGGCCGCCGAGAAGAAAAAGCATGACCCGCTGGCCAAGGCCTTGGCCGACGCCACCAAGAAACTGCAGGACAAGCAGAAATCGGGTCTCCCGTTGGTCGAAAGCGCACGGCAGGCTGTTGCGGCCGTGAAATTGCTGGCCGGGGACAAGGAACTGGCCGGAATCGTTGCCAAGTTGGACGCGCGGGCGAAGAAGGCCGCTGCGGAGATGGCGGCCCTGGACAAGGATCGTGCGGCCAAGCAGGCGGCCGCCGAGGTGACCGGCAAGGCGTTGAAGGCCGCCGAGGTGGTCCGCGATGCCGCAGTGAAGAAGCACGCCGCGGCCGTGAAACTGGCCGAGATGCGTGCCTGGGAAACTGACCAGGTGAGGACGGCTCGGCGGGTGATCAACACCGCGTTGACGTCGACCCGTCGACGGAAGGGGACACTGGCGGTTCTGGCAGGATATGCGGCCAAGCAGAAGGCGGCCGATACGGCGAGAACGGACCTGGTGTCCGCCGAGAAGACCCTGTCGCCGGTGGCGGTTGAATTCGCGAAGGTGGAGACGGTTCTGGCGAAGGCCAAACAGGAACTGGCCAATGCGGAGACCGATCGAAACAAGACGGCCACCGTCCTGGCGGGGACCCAGAAGAAAGTGACGACGTTGCCGGGCGTCACCAAGACACTGGCCACCGCAGCGCAGCAGGCTGCTGCGGCTTTGAAGACACTCGGCGACGACAAGGAACTGGCCGGAATTACCAAGACGCTCGAGGGGCGTTCGGCCGGACTGAACCGTGAACTGGCTGCTGCTCGAAAAGTTCTGCCGGGTCAACAGTCGGCCGCGACGATTGCTGCCAAGCGGGCCACGACGGCGCGGGTGGTTGTCGACAAGGCGACCGCTGATCATGCGAGAGTCACCAAGCAGAGGACTCCACTGTTGGCCACTGTTGGGGCTGCTCGGGTGAAATCCGAGGCCGCCGATGGAGCTTTGCACGAAACCCTTGGGAAACTGTCCAAGTCGTGGTCCGAGCAATTTGCCATTGGGACCGTCGGTCCACTGTCGCCGGAACAACTGGGCTGGAGCCTGCTGGAGGCCACTGGCCAGGTCGGTCGCCAACAGCAGAGTGTCGTGGCCGAACTCAACAAGAAGAGCCCACTGAAACCCGAGGACAAGAAGGACGCGGCAAAGCTGGCCGCACGCAAACTGCAGATCGAACAGGCCACCTACGACAAGCTCCAGGGGTCCGTCGGCAGTATCGTGACACTTTATGGTGCCGGGTCCGGACAGCCTCAGAATGACTTTTTTGCCACCATCGATCAGGCCCTGTTCATGGCCAATGGTGGACCGCTCAAGGGGTGGTTGGCGCCCGGTGGTGGCAACCTGACTGAGCGGCTGGGTAAGATGACCGACACTGGAAAACTGGTGGAGGAACTCTACCTGAGCGTGCTGACGCGGCTTCCGACAGAGGAGGAAGTGGCCGACGTGGGGGCTTATCTCAACGAACGACCAAAGGAGAAACGGTCAGCAGCGATCCAGGAGATAGCCTGGGCGTTGTTGACCTCGGCGGAATTCCGCTTCAACCACTAGGACCGAAACGAAATGACTTGGCCGGGTGGACCGGTTGAGACACAAACCAACCATTCGAATCTTCGAAGGAATGACGATTCTTCAATCGGCGGACAGAATGGGCAGGATGCCCGGTAGAAACCGATTGTCGTCAAGAACGGGAGAACGATCGATGAAACGCATTCACGCTTGTGGCAGTGACGAACACCGGATTGCTAGACGACAGTTCCTGGGCGGTGTTGCCGGTGGAGCCGTCGGTGGCCTGGGCGTGCTAGCTGCCGCTCCTGCAGCCAAGCAACTGGAAAAGACTCAACAGCGAGTTGTCTGCATCTACATGTCCGGTGGCCTGAGCCAGTTGGAGAGTTGGGACCCCAAGCCCAAGACCAACACGGGTGGTCCGTTCCGGGCGATTCCGACGTCGGTCCCCGGTATCCACATTTCGGAATTGTTGTCCAAGACTGCCAAGCACATGGACAAGCTGGCGTTGGTGCGTGGGATCAACACCCGCAACGGCGATCACGGCAAGGGCAACTATCACATGCAGCATGGTCGCCAGAAAATGCCGGGTGTGTCCTTGCCGACCCTTGGCGCGGTGTGTGCCAAAGCGTTGCAGGATCCGAGCAACCCGATGCCCGGTCACATCCGAATTGGTGGTGGCGGCCGTGGAAATGATGCGGCCTATCTCGGACCCCGTTACGCCAGCATCGGCGCCAACGGCAAGCCGCCGGCCAACTCGGAACGTCCCAAGGATCTCAGCGAAGCCGCCGACAAGCTTCGCAATGGCTTCCGTCGCAAGATCAACGACCGGTTTGCCCTGCGTCGCAAGACCTCGGAGACCGAGGCCTACACGTACAGTTACGAGCGGGCTTTGCAGTTGATGGAGCGTCGGGATGTCTTTGACGTCTCCAAGGAGCCGGCGAAGATGCACGAACTCTACGGCAAAGAGTCGTTCGGTCAACGGTGCCTGACGGCTCGCCGGTTGCTGGAGAACGGTGCCACGTTCGTCAAGCTGGATCACTCCAACTACGACACCCACAACGAGAACTTCAACTTCCATCTCGAGCAGGTGCCCGAGTTCGACAAGGGGTTCGCGGCGCTGATTGGCGACCTGGCCGATCGTGGCATGCTCGAATCCACAATGGTCGTGGTGATGTCGGAGTTCGGTCGTACGCCGAATATCAACAAGTACTACGGCCGTGACCACTGGGGCACTGCCTGGAGCATCTGCCTGGGCGGTGGCAAGATCGCCCGCGGTGCAGTGATCGGCAAGACCAATGACAACGGCACCAAGGTGGTGGATCGCGAGGTCAGTTTCCCACACCTGTTCCACACCTACCTGGCGGGAGTCGGGTTGGACTCTCACGAGCCGTTCGATGTTGGCGGACGTCCGGTGCCGATGGCGGATCCGGCGTTTGGTCCGATCGACGAATTGATCGTCTGATCAGTCCACGGACCCAAGTTCGGGTTCACAGGTCAAGCGATTTCGCGGGGCGAGGCCTGATCCGGGGTCTCGCCCCTTTTTTCTGGTAAGAAATTTCAACCACCAAGGATGTCCCCGACATGGCCGCGACCAAGGCAGATCCCAAGAAGGTCCACGTCGCCCACCAGTGGAAGCATGGCAGTCCGTTGATCGCCTGTTGCTTTTCCCCTGATGGCAAGTACGTGTTCACCAGCGGCGAGGATTACGCCCTGCAACGTTGGGAGATTCCCTCGGGCAAGAAGGTGGAATGGAAGGCCCACGACAGTTGGGTCCGTGACATCGTTTTCTTGCGAGATGGCAAAACGATGATCACCGCTGGTTGTGATGACAAGCTGATCTTCTGGGATGCCCTGGCGGCAAAGCCCAAGGCGATACGGACCATCGAGGCTCACAAGGGATGGATTCGCAGCCTGTCGGTTTCGGCCGACGGCAAGACCTTTGCGTCCGGTGGAAACGACCGGTTGGTCAAGTTGTGGGACGCCAGCAACGGCAAGCTGATCCGGACCTTCAGCGGTCACAAGTTCGACGTTTACAGCACATTCTTGCACCCCAATGGCCAGACGTTGTACTCGGGCGACCAGGGTGGAGAAATTCGAGAATGGGCGATTTCCAGCGGAGAGTCCAAGCGGACATTCGATGCCAAGGTCTTGTTGACCAACAACACCCAGGGCGTTCGCTATGGAGGTGTTCGTGGTCTGGCGGTCAGTCCGGACAACAAGTACCTCGCCGCGTGTGGACTGCACAAGGCGACCAACCCGTTGGGTGCCGTCAACGAGCCGATTGCACTGTTGTTCGACATGAAAAGTCAAAAGAAGGTCCGATCCCAGGCCGGCAGTGGTATCAAGGGAATCGCCTGGCAACTCTCGTGGCTCAACGACGGTTCGCTGGCCGTCGCGTCTGGCGGCAGTGGTGGTGGATTCCTGTTGTTCTGGCGGCCAGACAACGACAAGGAATACCACCGTTTCAAGTTGCCCGACACGGCACGTGATATGGCGGTGCATCCCGATGGCCTGCAATTGGCCACGGTGCACTACGATCGCCACGTGAGGATCAACAAGTTGACTCCGAAGCCGGCCGCCAAAAAGCCGGCCAAGAAGCCGGCCAAGAAGTAGCCGGTGGAGCGGCGGTGTTGCTGGCTTATTCGGCCGATTGACTTCGCCGCCGGCCACGGCTGAAATTGCCGAATTGCCATTGGTGATTTCTGGCGTGAACCCTAGAACCTCCCCGGTAAACGGCCGGAATGGCACCCTGGGAATCATCTGCCTTGGATTGGCCCGCGGGTCCTGGTACCCGGTCATGGAATCGATAAGCGAAGGGCGTGGTTGATGAAGGCGCTGACGAGACGCGATGTGTTATTGCGGTGGGGAGCCGTGTCGGCGGGTGCCGTCTCGATGGGATTTGCAGGCGTCCGATTGAGTACGGCCAAGGTGAAGTTGCCGGCCGACGCCTCGGGCGTCGGCTATGGAGAACTGGTCAGAGACCGCGAAAAACGCATCGATTTGCCGAGAGGGTTCGCCTACCAGGTGATCTCGGAAGTCGGTGACCCGATGGACGACGGGCTTGTCGTCCCCGGATCACCCGATGGCATGGGTGCCTTTGCGGGGCCGGATGGTCTGACGGTGTTGGTCCGAAATCACGAGTTGAATCCGGATGTCTCGGTCGGTCCTTTCGGCAAGAAGAACAGGCTGTTTGGAAACATCGATTCCACGAGTGTCTATGACGATGGGGAACAGAGGACCCCGGGATTGGGTGGAACGACAACGGTGGTCTATGACACCAATCGCCAGAAAATGGTTCGGCAGTTCATGAGCCTGGCCGGGACGTACCGGAACTGTGCGGGTGGTCCGACTCCCTGGGGAACGTGGCTGACTTGTGAAGAGACGGTGCAGGGCGTGGGGCGAGGAGACGACGGTGGCAAGTTTGTTGCGGCCCGTGATCACGGGTGGGTATTCGAGGTGCCACCAACGGTGGAGCCCGGCCTGGCCGATCCCAAGCCGATCCGCGCGATGGGGCGGTTCAATCACGAGGCGGTGGCGATCGATCCACCCAGTGGTGTCGTTTATCTGACAGAGGACCGCGATGACGGCCTGCTGTACCGGTTCTTGCCCAAGACACCCGGTAAGTTGCACGACGGAGGGCGGCTGCAGGCCATGTCGTTGCAGGACGACTCCGGTGGAGAGACACGCAACTGGGGCCAGACCACGATCTCGCCGGCTCAACCACGGCCTGTGACCTGGATCGATCTGGACGATATCGAGTCACCTCGCGACGATTTGAGGTTCCGGGGTTTTCGGGCGGGAGCGGCCCGGTTTGCGCGAGGAGAGGGCATCTGGTACGGGGACAAGGAGGTGTTCTTCGCGTGCACCAGCGGTGGTCGAGCCCGGGTGGGGCAGATCTGGCGGTACCGACCGAGTGTCTATGAAGGGACGCAGAAGGAATCGACGGCCCCGGGCGAACTGGAGTTGTTCGTCGAACCCAACGACACGCGATTGCTCAACAACGCTGACAATCTGACCGTGGCCCCCTGGGGTGACGTGGTCGTCTGCGAGGACCAAAAGCGAAGCGTTGTGCGGCTGGTCGGAATCAACCCGGCAGGCGGCATTTACACGCTGGCTCACAGTCGTATGCGGACCGAGTTCACCGGCGTCACTTTCTCGCCCGATGGCACGACGTTGTTTGTCAACGCGCAGGGCAAGGGATTGACGATTGCGATCACCGGTCCCTGGAAGCAGTCGATCGCCTAGCCACCGGCCGCATCGGAGACGACCGTGGTCCGTGTCAGGTCGTTGCCGACGATCGACGGGCACCAGTACTGCTCGATGTGTTCGACAACGAGTTCGGTACCCCGGGTGTGGCTGACAAACGGACGGTCACGGGGATCGTACATGGCGTCGGTCAGGTCGCGCGCCAGGACCACGTTGAGGCCGAGCCGCACCATCTGGCGGATTCCGAATGACCGGCCCAGTACGCACATGTTGGTGTGCACTCCCATCAGCACGACGTTCTGGATGTTCAACTGCCGGAAGAAGTTGTAGACCTCTTGCCCGTTGTCACTGATGCCGTCGTACCCGGTGATCCGGATCGCCGCATGCTGGTGGCGGTCGAATCCCGGCTTGGGCCGTACTGTCGGATCATCGCAGCCGCCGTCGGAGTCATCGATCGGCAGGGGGGCCTCGGTTTTGGGATCGAGTTTGCACCAACTGGCGATCGGGACGGGAGGCTTGACGGGCGGTGCTGACAGGATTCTGTGCCGGAAGGGTGTTGTTTCGTAGAACTTGATTCCGCTACTGGGTGAATGGACGACGGTCACGCCCAGGCCCCGTGCGGCCGAGACGATGCGATTCATGCGAGGGGCCATGGCGTCGACACGGATGGCGGCCTGGTGGCAGGGATGGTCTGCCCACATGTCACAGATGACGATGGCTGTCTCGGCCACTTTCCATTCGAGTGTCTTACGGATCTCGACCACCTGTTCGCCTCGTGCCTCCCTGTGTCGTGACTTGAGATGAAGCATTCCATCGACGACTGGCCGGAGTGCTGCCGGAGTTGTTGGAGCTGCCGGGAGTGGTGCCGGGGCCAGCCAGGGGGCCGTGTGTGCGGCGACACCGGTGGCGAGACTGGAATGCAGGCAACGGTTCAGGAACTGGCGACGAGAGGAGGAGGTCATCTGTGGACTCCTGGAGGACAACATGGCGACAAAAATCGTACTCCGCTTGAGGATCGGTTGCCAACCCGTTGTGGTTGTGGCGTAATGTCCGCCCCAGTGCTGGCGATTGCAGGAAGACTCCAGGATGGCCGACGATCCTCCCGTGACCGATGACGATCCGTCTCACGGACCGACGGCGTTGCACTGGGCGGTCGTGCTTTTCGTTGTGGGGCATTTCGTTGTCTTGTTCGTCTTCACGGTTGCCTGCGTGGTGGCGATTGTTGAGGTGGAGATTGCCGGTGGATGGTCGGCGGTTCACATTCGTGGCAGCCTGTTCATCTGGATTTCCACCTGGCTGTTGATGCTCTTTGGGGCCTATCCGCTGCCGGCCCTGGCGTTCTGGCGTCCGTTCCTGAGGGCTTCGGTCTCCTGGTTGGACATCCTGCGACGTCGCAGGCGGCCGCTGGCAGAAGCCGAACGCGGTCGCGACTGGCTCTATTCGTCCTGGGGGCCGTGGATCCTGATCGTCAACTGCCTGGTGCCGATGATTGCCGCCGGCGTCGGACTGGCCTGGCTGTGGCAGTAGGCCGGCAGCCGATTCGCAATCGGCCTGCGGCGGTCTTACAATCGGTCGGACTTTGGAGATACTGACAGTCCGGTCGTCGGAGTTCCGGCCGACCAGGTCCAGAACCCGCCCAGGAGAGATTCCGATGATGAGAGCGAGCGTTGGCTGGTTGTTGCTGCTGTTGTGTGGTGGATTCCCCGCGTTTGCCGGAGATGGTGGCGAGTTGTCTCGTGCACAGCAGACGGCGGTGGCCGACGTCGCCGGTCGGGTTGATCTGATCAAGGCGGTCAATCGCAAGATCTGGGACTACGCCGAAGTGGGACTCGAGGAGACCCGTTCCTCGGCGTTGCTGCAGAAGCACCTCAAGGAGAATGGTTTCAAGGTCAAAAGTGGCGTGGCAGGAATGCCGACGGCTTTCGTAGCCAGTTATGGCAGTGGCAAGCCGGTGATCGGGATCCTGGCCGAGTACGATGCGTTGCCGGGAATGTCCCAGAAGGTTGACCCGGTGCGTGCGGCGGTGCGATCGGGCCAACCCGGCCACGCCTGCGGTCACAGTGGACTGGGCAGCGGAGCCCTGGGAGCGGCACTGGCGGTCAAGGCTGCTATGGACCGTCACAAGATCAAGGGGACCATCCGCTTGTACGGAACCCCGGCCGAGGAGACGGTGATTGGCAAGGTCTACATGTTGCTTGATGGGCAATTCGACGACCTGGACATCTGCCTGCACTGGCATCCTTCGAGCCGCAATGGAGCGTGGGCCGGGACATCCAAGGCCCTGGTCAGCGTCAAGTTCAGCTTTGACGGCACGGCGGCTCATGCGTCGGGTAGTCCCGAGAGTGGCCGCAGTGCATTGGACGCGGTCGAACTGATGAACGTTGGTGTCAATTACATGCGCGAGCATGTCAAAGAAGACGCTCGAATGCACTACGTGATCACCAATGGTGGTGGAGCACCCAACGTGGTGCCACCGGTGGCCTCGGTCTGGTACTACATTCGGGCTGACGATCACCGTGATGTCGAAGCAAATTTCAAGTGGATCCAGGACATCGCACGCGGTGCGGCCCTGATGACCCGCACCAAGATGAGGATGAAAGTCGATACCGATTGCCACGAGTTGATTACCAATGTGCCGCTGGCGGAGCTGCTCGAGGAGAAGCTCAAGACGATCGGTCCCCCGAAGTTCAACCAGGTCGAGAAGGCGTTTGCCCGGCGGCTTCAGCAGCCGCTGATCGAGCAGTTCGGGGACGAGTTTCCCAAGGCGATTGACGAGTCCATCCGACCGTATGCCGAGTCGATGGCTGCCCGCACACGGGGCTCGACCGACGTCGGTGATATCAGTTGGTACGTGCCCACCGGTGGAATTTCGACCTCGTGCCTGGCGGCCAAGAGTCCCGGCCACAGTTGGCAGAACGTGGCCGCGATTGGTTCGACGATTGGCGAGAAGGGGATCGTCTACGCATCGAAGGTGTTGGCGGCCACGGCGATCGAGTTGTTTGAAGATCCAGCTCGTGTGGCGGCGGCAAAGGCTGACTGGACAAAGCGGATGGAAAAGAGAAAGTACACGACGTTGATTCCCAAGGGGCAGCCAGCACCGGTGAAGATCCGTTGATCAACTTCTCGATGCTCATGCAACGATGACTGACCGTCGTTTCAAACTGGTGGTGTGGGTGCTGGGGATTGCCCTGGCCGGACTGTTCTGGTGGCCATTGGTCACCGGAGGTGGTTTCGTTGGTGGTGACATCTATTCGTACTATTTTCCTCAGAAGACCTTCTACGCCGAACAGTTGCAGCAGGGGCACTCGCCGTTCTGGAACGACCGCGTCGGCCACGGTTACCCGATGTTGGCCGAGAGCCAGGCGGGAGTGTTCTATCCGCCGCACCTGGCCCTGTACACGTGGCTGGAGGTCAACACCGCCTACAGTCTCAGCCACCTGCTGCACTATGTGCTGGCGTTCGTGTTCACCGTTGGGTACGCACGGCGGTTTGGGATTCCGAGATTCGGGGCTCTACTGGCGGGGTTGGTCTACGTCTACGGCTGGTTCCCAACACGAAGTTGCTGGGAGTGGGCGATCATCGGGGGGACCTGGTTGCCGGCGGCGTTGTGGTCGGTGGAATGCCTGTTGCAGACACGTCGGTGGAGATTCGCAGGGCTGTTGGCCGGGATCCTTTGGATACAGATGATGGCCGGCCATTTTCAGTTGGCCTGGATCACGCAACTGGTTTTGGTTGTGTATGTTCCCTGCCGGCTGTGGTGGCTTCCGGTGGGTGGGCCGTTGTTACCGAACCGGGTGCGTTGGCGGGCCGGCGTGTTGCTTGTGATCTCGGGTGGCCTGGCAATCGGGTTGGCGGCGATGCAGTTGCTGCCGACGTGGGAATTTCGCCGGGTGAGCCAGCGGGCCGAGGCGGGGGCGGAGCACCCGCTGCAATTCGGCTCGATTCCGGCATGGTACTGGACACAGGCCGTGATGCCATTCCGGTGGTATTCACCGACGACCGATCGCACGGCCGCCCTGCAGAAAGATCCTCCCATTCCGGGGGTCGCGACCAACGAAGGTGAGGCTCACCTGTACTTCGGGCTGGCCCCGTTCCTGCTGGCGGTCCTGGGAACCGGGTCGATGTTCCGCCGTGGGGATCCCCGCGGAATCTTCTGGTTTCTGGTGGGGACACTGGCCCTGTTTTACACCACCGGTCGTATGGTGCCGCTGGTCGATTGGCTTCCTGGGTTCAGTTATTTCCAGGGGCCGGGGCGGTACGGAGTCGTGGTCACGTTGGCGGTGGCGTTGTTGGCCGGCGAGATGGCCGGGCGCTGGCTGATGCCTGTTGTGGGTGGATCTTTTCGGTCGATCGCGGTGTGGTTCGGAGCGTTGATGGCCCTGGGTAGCAGTTGGTGGCTGGTGGACGTGACCTGGGTGGTGGTTGAAGCCAATCCGGGAGCCCTGGCAGCCCCGGATTGGTTGCCTTCGATCGTCCTGGTGACCGGAGTGCTTGGGGGCTTCGTCGTACTGGCGGCGATTGGCATGTTCTTGGTTTCGCGTCCACGGGTGGCGCAGGTCGTGGCCGGTCAACGATTGGCCCTGGCGATCCTGGCTCTCGTCACCGTGTTGGACCTGTGGCTGGTGGCTCACCTGGTCCAGTTCACCGAGGTGCTGGACGATCCTCCCATTTCCCGGCTGGCCTCCAGCCCGGTGCGTCAGGCACTGTTGGAGTCAAAAATGCCGGCACGGGTGTTCGCCCCGATGGCGAATTTCCCCACGGTGCTGGGGGTGTCGGCGACACCGGTTTACTTCACCTTTGGACCGTCCGAGTACACCCGTCGTGATTTGATGATGCCCAGTTCGCAGGTCGAGGATCCCGATGATTCGTTTGTTCCCCAGACCGAGGTCCAGATGGACTGGCTGGAACGGGCGGGGGTCACGCACATTGTCAGCTACAAGCCGATTGATTCGGCACGATGGCCGGTGCAGGAGATCTGGCGTGGCCGTGACCCGGTGATGAATTCCGCCCTGGGTCGCCGGTCGCCGCTGTTTCTCTATCGACTGACCGAAGGCCGCGGCCGGGTGTCGTGGGATTCCGGTGCTGAACGCAATTCGATTACCGGGTATTCCGGAACTGGCTCAGAAGTGGTGATTGACGTGACGACCCGTGTGGCGGGGCGACTGGTCTTGACCGAATTGATGGCCGAGGGCTGGCAGGTCGAGGTGGATGGCGAGCCTCGGAAGGTGGAGTTGGTCGAGGGCATGTACCGTGGTGTCCGGTTGCAGCCCGGTGAGTCTCGCGTACGGTGGCACTACCAGCCGCCCGGCTTATACTGGGGGCTTCTCATCAGCGGCGTGGCGTTGCTGATGTTGGCCACGGCGGGCCTGATCCGGTACCGAAAACCTGGTTGGCTGGCCGGTCTCGAGTTGAACGAGCCGTCATGAAAGCCGCCTACATCACCCGCACCGGTGATCCGGATGTGATCGAATTCGGGGATCTGCCCGATCCCGAGCCAGCCGCCGGCCAGGTGTTGGTGCGAGTCGAGGCGGTGGCGGTCAACCCGATCGACACATACGTCCGCGGCGGACTGGTGGCTCTGGAACTGGAGTTCCCCTACACGATCGGTTGCGACCTGGCTGGCACGATCGTGGCGTGTGGTGAGGGCGTTGAACGCTTTGCCGTGGGAGACCGCGTGTGGGGCAGCAACCAGGGCTTGCTGGGACGTGCCGGCACATTCTCGGAGTTGGCAGCCGTCGACGAGCAGTGGCTCTACGCCGCTCCGGAGGGAGTGTCGAGTGAGTTGTTGGCTGCCGGGGCGCTGGTTGGTTTGACCGCGCACCTGGGGTTGTTTCTCCACGCCGGCGTCGAGGCCGGGGACCTGGTGTTCGTCAACGGGGGGACCGGTGGCGTGGGCGCCGCGGTGGTTCAACTGGCCAAGTCGGTCGGTGCCCGGGTTGTCGCGACGGTGGGATCGTCGGAAAAACAGGAACTCTGCAGTTCGCTGGGTGCGGATCTCGCCGTTGACTACCACGACCCGGACATGGACAACGTCCTGGCAAGTTTCGCGGCCGAGAACGGTGGGTTTGACGTGTGGTTCGAGACGTTGCGGGAACCGACACCTGACCGGACGATCGAGTTGATGGCCAAGCGAGGGCGGATCGTGGTGATGGCCGGACGGGCGGCTCGCCCCGAGTTCCCCGTGGGGTCCTTCTACACGAAGGACCTGAGAATGTTTGGTTTTGCGATGTTCAACGCGTCAGACCAGGAGCAGCGGATTTGTGGCGAGGCGATCAACCAGTTGGCGGCCGACGGGGGGTGGAATCCGCCTATCGGGGCACGCTTCGGGTTGTCCGAATCGGTCACGGCCCACCAACTGCAGCAGGACAACACGATTGGCGGGCAGGGAACACTTGCGGGAAAGATTGTACTGACACCGTAGCGACAGGAGGTTCGCGCGCAGCAGGCCCACGGATGGTGCCGACCGATTCCACCATAGGAAATGGCACCAATGAAAATTCCAAGTACGCGGTCCGTTGTTGTGTGCGGGTTGTTCGCCCTGGCTGTCTTCGGACAGGAACCGGCCAATGCCTTGCAGCAGGTCCCCGGATCGGTGACGACCAAGCAGCAGGTTCGGATCAAGAAATTGCACGAGGCGCACTCCGCCGCACGAGATGCACGTGGATTGGTCGGTAGTCGCCTGGTTTCAAAGATCAGTCGTGATGCCCAGAAGCATGCCGACTGGATGGCTACCACGGGGCAGTTTGTGCACAGCGAGATGGGTTACTGGGAAGTGATCCAGACCGGCCCGCTGACACCTCAGAAAGCGATCGAGGGCTGGCTGGAATCGCAGGCTCATCGTGAGATCCTGATGAGTGGTGCCGAGATCGGGTTTGGCTTTGCAGAATCCAACGGTGTGCTCTACTGGGTCGGACTGGTGCGTTGACCACAGTCGGGAGGCCCGGGGAGATGACCGACCAGGTGGGGCGACCGGCGCCGATCGAGATGCCGGAACGCAGTGACGTGGCAATCGGTTGCGTGGGGGCCGGCTTCATCATGGCCGACTGCCACCTGGTGGCTTATCGCAACGCGGGATTCCATCCGGTGGCGATTTCGTCTCGCACCGAATCGAAGGCCCGTGAGGTGGCGGCCAGGCACGAGATCCCAACCGTGCATGCCGACTGGCACGCATTGGTTGCCGATTCCCGGGTCGAGGTTCTCGACGTCGCGGTGCCACCCGATGTCCAGTTGGAAGTGGTCCGGGAGGCCGCACAGTTCGGGATTGGCTCTGGTGGGCATCTCCGGGGGATATTGGCCCAGAAACCACTCGGTGTTGACCTGGGACAGGCCCGCGAGATTGTCCGGTTGTGCGACGAGGCGGGGATCACGCTGGCTGTGAACCAGAACATGAGGTTTGACCAGTCAATCCGGGCGGCACGTGGTGTGATCGAGGCGGGCCTGCTGGGAGAACCGGTGCTGGCGACGATAGACATGCGTGCGATCCCGCACTGGATGCCGTGGCAGCAGCGGCAGGGGTGGGTGACGTTACGGATCATGAGCATTCATCATCTCGACACATTTCGTTACCTGTTTGGGGATCCCGAACGGGTTTTCGCCAGTGTGCGGCCCGATCCGAGGACGGCCGGACAGTTCGAGCATTCCGACGGGATTTGCCTGTACATTCTCGAATACGCCGACGGCTTTCGTGCTGCCGCGTGGGACGATGTCTGGGCGGGGCCGGCACGGGAGGGTGCGGCAGAGGACCTGGGAATCAAGTGGCGGATCGAGGGAACCTCGGGGATGGCTCGTGGCACGATCGGCTGGCCCGATTATCCCGATGGCAGTCCCAGCACGCTGGACTACACCACGACGGATTCTCCCGAGTGGGTGTCACCCCGTTGGGACGAGATGTGGTTTCCCGATGCGTTTGTCGGCCCGATGGCCGACTTGCTGGTGGCGATAGAACGTGGTGACCGTCCCAGCCTGGACGGGCGGGACAACCTGAAGACGATGGCACTGGTCGAGGCGTGCTACCTCTCGGCGCATGAACACCGTGCGGTGTTGCTGTCGGAATTCGACTGAGTTGCTTCCCGGCCGGACGACTCAGCCCTCGTAGAATGCCTCGAGCCGGTCCTCGTACTTGGCGATGATGTGTCGGCGACGAACTTTGAGCGTCGCGGTCAATTCGTCGTTCTCCAACTGGAATGGCTTGTCGAGTACCAGGCACTTCTTGACCCGTTCGGGCTGGCTGACCGACTCCATCAACTCCGAGACCTTCGAATCAATTATTGCCAGCAGTTCCGGAGAGGTGATCAGTCCGTCCGCGGTTTCCACGGCCGTGTCGTTGGTCGTGGCGAGGGTTTCGAGCAACGGAAGGTTGGGCACCACGACGGCACTGATGAAGTTCCGCCCATCTCCATACACCACCGCCTGGTCGAACAGCGGGTCGGTCGTCAGCAGTCGCTCGATGACCGCGGGGGCAACGTTCTTGCCGGCTGACGTGACAAACAGGTCCTTCTTGCGGTCGGTGATCGAGAGAAAACCATCCTCGTCGATCGTTCCGACGTCACCGGTATGAAACCATCCGTCGACGATGACTGCTTCGGTTGCCTCGGGGTTCTTCCAGTACCCGGCCATCACGTGAGGCCCTCGTGTCAGGATTTCGCCGTCCTGGGCAATCCGCACTTCGACACCGGGAATTGGCAACCCGACCGAGCCAAACCGGTACGCCTCGGCGTGGTTGAACGAAATGACCGGTGAGGTTTCAGTGAGTCCATACCCTTCCAGGATCGGCAGCCCGGCCTGGTCGAACCCGTCACAGACGTGTCGGGGTAGCGGGGCACCTCCGGAGTTCAATTGGCGGATTCGCGGTCCGAAAATGGTCTTCAACCGATTGGCTCGTGTGTCCGGATCGAGTGCTTCGACGCCTGCCCAGATTTTCTCGTAGAAGCGTGGTACGGCCGTCAGCCAGGTGGGCTTGATCGTGTCGAGGTCGTCGATCAGCGTGTCGATGCCGGCGGCCAGTGCGACGGTGATGCCGGCTCCGGTGGCCAGGTAATTGTCGGTCAACCGGGCGTAGACGTGGCTGTAGGGGAGCCAGCTGAGCAGGATGTCGTCGGGTTCCAGGAAGGCGATCGGAATCATCGATTCGACGTTGGAAAGCAGGTTGCCGTGGGTCAGCATCACTCCCTTGGGGTTGCCCGTGGTGCCGCTGGTATAGATCAGGGTCGCGAGACTGGACGAGTCCAGTGCCTGTTCACGCGAGGCAATCTGGTCGTCGAGTGATGCGCGGGCACCGCGGTGGCACAGTCCTTGCCACGAGAGTTGGAGCAGTCGCGATTCGGGCAGTGTGACGGATTCGAAGGAGACGAGGAACTCGAGATCGGGCAGGTCGTCGAGTCGTGCGATGACCTTGTCGGCCTGGTCCTGGTTGCTGACCAGTACGCCACGGGCTTCGCTGTGTCCCAACTGGTACTCGACCTGGTCGGCCGACAGCGGAGCGTGCATGGTGACATCGGCAGCGCCGGCACTGAGGATCCCCAGGTCGGCAATTGGCCATTCGACGCGGTTTTCCGACAGGATGCCGACCCGGTCACCCGGGGCGATGCCCAGGGTGATCAGTCCGGCCGCGGCCCGGTCGGCCTGTCGGCGGACATCCCGGTACGAGATGTCGCGGAAACGACCAAGCGATGGGAATCGCATTGCGATCTTGTCGCCCATGCGACGGCTCATCGTGCGATGCAGGTGGCAGAGGTTGCCGACCGATTCGGTCACGAGTCGTCCTGGCCCTGGAGATTCTCGAAAATCGTGGCCACGCCCTGGCCCTGTCCGACACAGAGTGTGGCCAGCCCGAACCGGGCGCCCGTGGCTCGCATCCGGTGCAGAAGTGTCACCGCGATCCGGGCGCCACTGGCGCCCAGCGGATGTCCCAGTGCGATCGCTCCACCCCGCGTGTTGACTCGTGATTCGTCGATGTCCAGCAACTTCAGCACGCTGAGCACCTGCACGGCAAATGCCTCGTTGATCTCGATGCAGTCGATTTCGTCGAGGGTCAGGTCGGCACGTCGGAGTGCTTTGTGGATGGCGGGGACGGGTCCGATTCCCATCTCCGTCGGGTCGACACCCGCGACGGCCATGGCCCGGACCCGCGCGATTGGTTCCAGGCCCAGGTCTGTGGCGGTGGCTTCGGACATCATCATCATCGCCGCCGCTCCGACGTTGATCGGCGAACTGTTGCCGGCGGTCACACTGCCCCCGGCGGGATTGAATGCCGGAGGCAGGGCCTCCAATCCCTCGAGCGAACAGTCCTCGCGGATGCACTGGTCACGAGTGATCTGTGTCTTGCGGCCGTCGTCATCACGGCCCCACGTTGGTATCACCTCGTCGGTGAACTGGCCCGAACGAGTTGCCTCGTCAGCCAGTTGGTGACTTCTCAATGCGAACTCGTCCTGCTGGGTTCGGCCGATCCCGTACTTGTTCGACAGATACTCGGCCGTCAATCCCATGTGCATGATTGCTTCGCTGTACTTGCGGAACAGCCCGGGGGCGGGATCGTAGTCCTTGGTCATCGGGATGTGATGCATGTGTTCCACGCCGCCGGCGATCTGCACGTTCTCGCACCCGGCCATGATGCTCATTGCCGCATCGTTGATCGCCTGCAGGCTCGAGGCACAGTTGCGATTGACGGTCACGCCCCCGGTCTCGATGGGCAGGCCCGCCATCAGCACGGCAATCCGGGCGATGTCGTAGCCCTGTTCGCCCTGTTGCTGCACGCATCCCCAGCGAACGTCCTCGATCAGTCCTGGTTCGACGGTGGTGCGTTCGACCAGGTCGGCGATCAGTGCCGCCGAGAGTTCATCGGAACGGACGTCGCGGAAGCAGCCGGCGCGGGCGTCGGCTCGGCCAATCGGAGTACGGACGGCATCAATCACGACGGCAGGATTCATCGGGGGGCTCCAGCGGGCGCGGCGTGCCATGTCGAGTTGTTCGAGGCCATCGTGGCCAGGGAGTCGGTGGGTGCGAATCGTGGCCCGAGCTCGACGAATGGCTCCAGTCGCTTCAGGATTTCACCGGCTCCCAGGCTGTCGCACCAGCGGAGCAGTCCGCCTCGGAATGGCGGGAAACCGATCCCGAGAATCAGGCCCATGTCGGCATGAGCCGGTTCACGGACGATTTCCTCTTCCATCACGCGAGTCGCTTCCAGCAGCATTGGGAGGAACAGTCGGTCCTGGAGATCCCGCGTCGAGAAGTCTCCGGATTCGAGGCGATGCGGTTCAAGGAATGTTTCGAATTCCGGGTCATGGGCCGGTTTGCCACGACGGCCGACAAACTGGCGGATGCCCCGTCCCGATTTCTTTCCCAGTCGCCCGGCCTTGACCAGGTCCTCCAGGATCGGCATCTCGATGGCCCGGTCGGCGAAGGCGGCCGAGACGACCTGGCCGGCGAACAGGGCGGTGTCGAGTCCGACCAGATCATGAAGTGCGATCGGCCCCATGGGCATTCCGAACTTGGTGGCGGCCCGATCGATGGCGTCGGCCGAGGCTCCCTCGCGCAACAGTTGCAGCGATTCGGCCATGTAGGGCAACAGGATGCGGTTGACCAGGAACCCTGGGCAATCCTTGACCACGATGGGTGTTTTTCCCAGGCGACGTGCGAGTGCGACCAGGGTGGCCAGTGTCTCGTCGGAACTCTGGGCCCCACGTATCACCTCGACGAGTTGCATCCGGTCGACCGGGTTGAAGAAATGCATTCCGGCGAACCGTTCGGCGTCGGGGACGGTGGAGGCCATCCTGGTGACCGAGATGGTCGAGGTGTTGGAGGCGAGAATGGTGTCGGGTCCGAGTGTGTCGGCCAGTTGGCCGTAAATACTGGTCTTGAGTTCCTCGTTTTCGGTCACAGCCTCGATGACGACGTCGCAGTCGGCGAGTGCGGCGTGGGACGTGCTCGTGGAGATCAGTGCCATCATCCGGCCGACGTCTTCCGGCGTGGCTCGGCCGATCTTGATTCGGCTCTCGACGACCGCAGCGGCATTTTCCAGGCCGGCGGCGAGTCGTTCGTTGTCGACATCGACCATGGTGGCGGGAAGACCCCGCCTGGCAGCGGCGGTGGTGATCCCGCTGCCCATCAGGCCGGCTCCCAGGACTCCGATCCGTTGCACGGAACGGGGGGTGGTGTCGACGGGGCCTCCGGCGTCCTGGCCGAGCCGGTTTTGCATGAAGAACAGACGGATCATGTTGCCGCTGATCTCGCTGCCGACAATCTGTCGAGCGCACTCGCGTTCGATTTCCAGGCCCTCGGCGAGCGGACGGTTCAAGCCCTGTTGCATCGCCTCGATCGCGGCCAGGGGGGCGGGATAATGCCCCTTGGTCTTGAGCATCACTTGCCCGGCTGCGACCGCGAAGCTGAAGTTCGCCTGGTCGTCGCTGAGCCCCATTGGTGCACGCCGTTTCTCGCGAATGTCGAGGTAGCGGTTGTCCTCGGCCAACCACTGGATTAGTCGTTTGCCCTCATCGACCAATGATTCTGCATCGACGGCGTCAAAGACGAGCCCCAATTCGGCTGCCCGTCGGGCCGGCACGGGGGCTCCTCCACAGATGATCTCGATGGCGTGATGAAGCCCGACCAGGCGGGCGAGTCGTTGCGATCCACCCCAGGCGGGGAAGAGCCCGATCTTGACCTCGGGGAGTACGAGATCCACTCCGGCCGCGTCGACGGCAATCCGTTCGTCCATCGCCAGGACCAGTTCGGTTCCGCCGCCCAGGCACTTGCCGTCCACCAGGGCGACGGTGGGGAAGGGAAGATCTCCGATCGCGGTGAAAACGTCGTGGCCGCTGGAGAGGCCTTCCTCGATCAATTCGTCGCTGGCGTCGACCAGCAGTCCCAGTTCGTGCAGATTGGCGCCGGCGATGTACTGGCCGGGTTTGCCGCTGCGTACCAGGAGGCCACGGATGCCATCTCGTGCCGCCAAATCGGCGACGTGGTTGGCCAACTCCAACATCACATCGCGTCCGAGCGTGTTGACCGGTTTTCCGGGCAGATCGATCGTCAGCAGGGCGATCGCGTCATCGAGGACTTCGAGTTGCCAGGCCGTGTTCATGTCGGACCACTCCACCGTTGCCGCCAACGACTGTCAAGACACTGTCTGGGAGTCAGTGGGCGTGTCGTCGTATCGCATCAAGATGTCATCGGGCACGATGCCTTCCAGCAGGACGAACCCGTCCCTGGTGATGGCTTCTCCAAGCCGCGTTGCCGTACGGATGTCACGGCCGGTCGCGGGGCGGCCGGTCAGCCGGGCATGGAAGTCGTTGCCCAGCACAACGGCGGCTTCGCGGACCAGCGGGTCGCCGTGAGCGTCGGCCCAGAGTGCTGAAACCAGCATCACGACCTGGTCCTGGATCTTTTGCGACAGGGCGGCCATCGAGATCTGCCGATCCGGCAATTTCAACTGGTGGCGGACCATCAACGAATCGATTTCCAGGCGTGCTCTCTGCAATCCGTCGGCTGCAAAACGGGCGAGCCGTTCCAGCCGACGACACTTCAGGTCAAGCCGGGGCCGTTTCCAGCCCACGAGCAATTGCTGGAACTTCCAGAGACCATAGGATCCGATTTCTCGCCGCAGTCCCCACGCGTGAAGCGGGTTGGCCGGGTTGGGGCGTTTCAGGCCCAATGCGGCGGCTCGACGACCGATCGGTTCGTAGAACCGGCGGCCGTGGTCCTTGATCAGCGATTTCAGGAACGCCATGCCCAGCATCTCACCTTCCCCTTCATAGATACAGGGGGCGAGAAACTCGTGGACGTTGTCCCCGAAGAGATGCCCGTGCAGGAAGGCCCGGCCGCCGTGGGTCTTCATGCACAATTCAATGGCTGCTTCTTTCTGGGATTCGCTGCCAAAGATCTTGGCGATGATGCACTCCATCTCGCCGCGGTAGCCTTCGTCGAGTTGCCAACTGCACCAGTCGACAAGTGAGTCACATCCGACGACAAGGGCGGCGAGGCGACCGATTCTTCGCTGCACCAGTTCGCGGCGGTGTATGGGCTGGCCGTATGTCACTCGGTAGGCGGCCCAGGGCAACATGCCAGCCAGCATCACTCGCATTGATCCAGCTGCGGTGGCGCACAATGCCACCCGGCCCCGATTGAGTCCGTGGTAGGCGATCGTCAGGCCATCGCCGGTTGCCGGTTCCAGCAGGTTGTTGCGAGGGACCCGGAAGTTGGTGAACTTCAGGCCGTTGTTGAACGAGTGCTTGAGTGCGTAGATGCCGTAGGGGACGACCCGGAAGGAGTCGTTTTCCTGGTCGGGCAGGTCTGCGATGAGAACCGCGGGCCGATCGTCGACGCGACAGACCAGTCCGATGGTGCGTCCGGGAACGGCGTTGGTGATGAACAGTTTCTCGCCGTTGACGACGTAGTCGTCTCCATCAGCGACCGCGGTGGTCTTCAGGGCAGTCAGGTCCGAGCCGGCTCCCGGTTCTGTGAGTGCAAATGCCGAGATCCGTTGGCCCGTGGCCAGCAGCGGCAGAAATCTCTGTTTCTGTTCGTCGTTGCCGAAACCAACAATCGGGTCGACCGCGCCGATACAGCCGTGCACACTGGCCAGCCCGGCGACGGTCGCATCGTGTGTCGCCATCCGCGTCAGAAAGCGGGCAAACTGTGCGAAGCTGGACCCCGATCCCCCGTATTCCTTGTCGACCAGGATTCCCCAGTAGCCGGCGGCCGACAGTGCATCGAGTGTTTCGCTGGTAATCCGACGGTCGTCACCCAGCAGGGTTCCAGCCTGACGGCGGTCTGCAATGACGGCCAACGAATCGGCCATGACCTGTTCGACGTCCGTGTCGTGAGACACGTCGTGTGGAGCAAACAACTCCAGTGGCAAACGGCGTTTCCAGGTGGCCTGGTGGACGGGGCTGCCGATGGTTTGGTACCTGGGGTCAAACAGAGCCTCGACCTGTTCATCAGCGCGATCGATTGCTCCGGTGGTTCGCGCCTCATCGAGGCTTTTTCCACCGAGTACCAGGGCAGTTTCTACGAAGTTCGTCTCCGTCGGTTCCCCCATGTCGACAGTGTCGGTGGGGGATTCCGGGATTGACGGGTCGCTCCGCACGTCCGTGCCTGGGGTGCTCATGAAGTGACCTTTGTTGCTGGGCTTCCGGTCTCACCCTAGTCAAATGCCACGGTTGGCCCAAGTCCCGGCGGGTGAACATCGGACGTAAGTTGAGTGCTGGAGCAAGGATTCGTCATTGTCCACTCGAGTGGATTGCTAGACAGTTGGAACTGCGGTATTGTCAGCCCGTCTCAGAATCTGCCCCGGATGGGACCGGGGAAATTGTTGATTTGGTGAAACCGGGGAGAGACGACCAATGTGGTGCAGACGTGTGGCGGGCTTTGGCGTGTTGCTGGTGTGCGTGTTGGTCGGATGCAGCGATGCACCCACGGGGGACGCGTCCGGCATTGGCGAGGTGGTGACCGACGGAGCGTCGAATCCGGAGGAACCGCAGGCTTCCGGGCCGGCACCAGTCACCGAGACCAAGACCGACATGCTGTTGTCAGCCATCGTCACGGCGGCCGAAGACAACGCTCCCTTGCCGAAAGCCAAGGACGAGAAGGACAAGAAGAAAGCCGAGGCGGCTCGGGTGGCCCAGGAAGCCGTTGACTTGTCCGAAGCGTTGCAGGCGGTTGCCCTGCGGGCTCTAGTCGACGGCAATGGAAAACCGATCATCCTGGATTTTCATGGCCGGTATCTGACCGACGACGGACTCGCCAAACTCAAGGGCCAGGTCACTCTCCAGCAGCTGTTTCTTAGCCAGCAATCGGGGATCTCCGATATCGGCCTGGAACATCTCAAGGGATTGACAGCGTTGCGGACGCTGAGTCTCAGTGAAACGCCAATCGGGGATTCGAATCTCGAAGCCCTCTCGAGTCTCAAGACCTTGCAGCAACTGGACCTCTCGGGGACCAAGGTGAGTTCCGCGGGCCTGGAGCACATCAAGCCTCTGACGGCGCTGGTGGAGTTGAAGCTGGCCCAGTCACCGGTGACCGATTCGGGGCTGGCTCACCTGAAGCCGTTGACCAAACTTCAACGGCTCGACCTGGCGAACACCGACATCGGATCGGCTGGGCTGGAATCGCTGGTGGGCCTGAAACTGCTGGATCTGTACCTGGCGGGCACTCGGGTTGACGATGTCGGGTTGAGCCATCTGAAGGCAATGACCAGTCTTCGTCATCTGAAACTCTCGGCCGGTATCGGCGACAAGGGGCTGGAGGCGATCAAGCCGTTGACGGGCCTGGTGAAGTTGAACGTGGGTGGCAGCAGCACGATCAGTGATGTCGGCGTCGATCATCTCAAGGGGATGACCGGGTTGCAGCGGTTGGACCTTTCGGGAACCGGCGTGACCGACACCGGCTTGCTGACGGTCAAGGTGCTGGGCAACCTGCAGTATCTCAGCCTCGCGGGAACCCAGATCACCGATTCGGGTTTGAGGCACCTGCGGGGGCTGACGAACCTGCGCGAGTTGGACCTGAGCCGGACCAAGATGCGGCCGGGTGCTGTCAGGCAGCTCCAGGCGGCTTTGCCGAACTGCCAGATTGTTGGAGTCACCGACGGCTAGTCGGTGGTGTCGCGTCCACGGACCACCCGGAATTCCACTTCCTCCTCGGGCGGACCGATCCAACGGCAGTTGCCGGGAATGTAGTGCACGGCGAGGCCGCGACGCGATTGTCCGGTGTGGTTGGGCCCCGAACGGTGCAGCAGGATCCCATGGTGGAACGAGCAACCACCTGCCGAGAGCGTGATGGCTCGGGTTCGGTTCTCGTCGATCATTGCATCGGGAACCTTCATGTCACGGCGGGCACCGATCATCCATTCCTGGCTGTGGTCGATAATGCCATCGCGATGACTGCCGACGATCACGTGCATACAGCCATTCTCGAGAGTCACGTTGTCCAGGGCGGTCCAGCAGGTGACGACGATTTGAGGATCGAGTGGGAAATAAGCGGAGTCCTGGTGCCAGGGCTTTTCGACGCCACCGGGTGGCTTCATGAACAACTGGCTGCCGAAAATCTTGATGTCCGGACCGATCAGCGATTCGATCACATCGAGGACAGCTGGATGTGCGGCGTGGGCAGCAAAGACCTCGTCATGGAAATGGCAGTGGTTGATCTTGCGGAGGGTCGCCAATTCGAGATTCGTGACACCCGGTTCCAGTTCGAGATGTTCGCGAGGGAAAGCCACGGTGCCGGCGGCAATTTCAGTGGTCCGCAGTGACAGGGTGTCGATGTCATCGGACGAAACCAGCGGGTCAACAACCAGGACGCCTTCGACATCAAATCGTGGGGAAAAAGCGGCCGAATCGGTGGTGGGAGCAATGAGCGTGGACATGGGTGACTGGAGACTCTTGGGACTGCAATGGGGGAGACGACTTTACGAGGGTACGGCGATGATCGTACCCTGAGGAGGACTTGAAGTCAGTGATGGATATCCGAACATGAGACTCTCCTTTTACACCTACAGCTACACCGATCGTCTCAAGATGCCGATCGTGCCCTGCCTGGAGCGGATTGCCAAGGTTGGCTATTCCGGGATTGATGTTTCGGGAACCAATGGCGACTCGACCGATCCTCGATCGTTCGACGCATCTCGACGCAAGTTGACCCGTCGAACTGCCGAGCGGCTGAAATTGCAGGTTGAGGCTGTCATCACGCACGAGCAATTGACCGACACCCTGGCCGATCCCAAGCGAAAGGTTCTCGACCTGGCTGGAACCGTGGACCTGGCTGCGGACCTGGGAGCCACGGTGGTCACATTTCACATGGGAGGCTATCACAAGGGAATGGACCGCAAGGCCGAATGGAAGGCCGCGGTGTTGGCGATTCGCAAGGCGGCCGACTACGCCGCCGGCAAGCATGTTCACCTGGCGGTCGACGGGATCTGGCCGGTGTGGATCAACGACAGCCCCGAGGCCCAGCAGCGTCTGTTTGATGAAGTCGACAACGAGTTCTTCGGCATCAATTTCGATCCGTGTTACCTGACACTGATGGGAGTCGATCCCACGAAGATGGCCCGGCGTTTTGCCAAGCAGATCGTTCATTCCCATCTCAAGGATCACCGCGGGACGTATCCCAAGTGGACCCACTTGTTGCCCGGCCGTGGCGTTTTGGCCTACGACCGGATCTTCCGGGGTCTCAAGGCTGCGGGTTTCACCGGGAGTGCATCAGTCGAGTGCTTCACGAACATGAAGTTCGAAACGGCCTGTGACGAGTGCTTTGGAGCGATGGTCAAATCGGCCGGTGCCGGCGGCGTCCGCTTCACTCGGTCTTGACCGGAAGACTGAGCACAAGACCCGCGACCGGGTTGCGACGGCGGGTGGTGTGGCAGCGGATGCAGTTGGCGAACAGCACGATGGGGGCTGCCATCCGGTATGTCCCGTCACGGACTTCCTCGTGTTGTTTCTTGCCAGTCGCCAGCAGTCGCACAGCGGTTTTTTCGAAAGCGGTTTTCGGCTTGTGATCGATGTTCATGGCCTGCGCACTGACGGCCAACCAGCGAGCCTCGACGCCCCAACGCCGGCGGGCGGTGTAGAAGACGTCCTCCAGGGCACGTGATGGAATCACCCGCTGCTTGTTGGGTTCGAAGTAGTGCCGGTGCATGGTCAGCAGCGTCGATTCATAGATGTCGTGAATCAACATGGCGCGTTGCCGGGCCTGGTCAAGCGGCAATGGTTTGGCCGCCAGTGAGGTCAGTCCCCCGGCCTTCTTCTTGTCGGCCTGCTTGCCGGGTTGGTCCTGGGTCTGCCCGTTGGAGCCGGCACTGACCAGGGCCATCACGAGACAGCCGAGCAGAAGTGTTTGGAGACGTTTCACGAGTCGTTCTCTCCGGCCGGATCGGTGGTGGATGCTTGTGGCAGGTCCAATAGTTTCACGGCATTGTCCCTGAGGATCAGTTTCTTTTGGTCGTCGGTCAATTCGGCGTGGTCGATCCGGGCTCGTTGCATTTCGGACTGGTAGAGCGGTGTGTCGGTCCCATAGAGGATTCGGTCGGCTCCGATTTGGTCCACCGCCCATTCCACCAGTTGAGGTGTGATTGAACGGGCGCTGGACGTGTCGACATAGAGATTGCCCTTGGTCGATGCCTGAATGGCGCGGACCTGGGTGGTCGGGTCACCGGCAGCACCGCCGCC
>CAWVUS010000028.1:0-29219 GCA_963933195.1 uncultured Planctomycetaceae bacterium | reverse complement strand
GGCGGCGGCATGGGCGGCGGCATGGGCGGCGGTGGCATGGGCGGCGGCGGCATGATGGGTATGGGCGGCATCGGCGGCGGACCGCGCAATGTCCAGCTTTCACCCACGACTGCCGGCCAGTTTGGCCAAGCCCTTCCGAACGGAACCAATCTTGCTGATTCGTCGGCTCAGAGTGCTCAGTCCGGCTTCGGCGGGATCGGTGGCATGGGCGGCATGGGCGGCATGGGCGGCGGTGGCATGGGCGGCATGGGCGGCGGCATGGGCGGCATGGGCGGTGGTATGGGCGGCATGGGCGGCGGCATGGGCGGCATGGGCGGCGGTGGCGGTGGGTCACTGACAGTCCAGCAGCCAGTGCAGGCCATTCTCAACGTCACCACCACTGTCAGCGTGCCGGACGGCGGCACGGTCCTCCTGGGTGGTGTGAAACGCCTCCGCGAGGGCCGCAACATGGCCGGTGTACCGATTTTGAACAAGATTCCCTACATCAGTCGCCTCTTCAAGAACTCGGGTGTCGGTCGCGAGACCGAGAGCCTGATGTTGATGGTCACTCCACGGATCATCATCCAGGAAGAGGAGGAGGAACTCCTGGGCATTCCACCGGAGTAATTCTGGTGGAAGCACTGGTTCGGGTCTAAGCCAATGGGCTCCGGCTGAAACCCGTACTGTGTGTGTCCGAGGGTGGCAGGCCGTCGTAGAGTTGCGGGACTCTGCGGCGGCCGCTCCCTTTTAACCGGCGGACAACTCGTCTCGTTTGGATCGAGGGCATGTGTTACCGTTCCGGCCCGCGTCCTCAATGGTCGGGTCTGCCGTGGAATTCACTCCCAAGTCGTCCCCACTCAAAGCGGCCATTCTTCCGCTGGTCTGCTCTTTACTGGCCCTCATGGTCCTGGGGGCCTGGGTGGGAGGACTGCTCCCCCTGGAAACTGGTCGTGGCACGGTTGTAGGGCCAGGGGTGGTTGAGGACGGCCGTCCGACTGTCGAGCGGCTCGATCTCCAGGATTCCACGGGGACTTCGCACCAGGTGGGTGGAGTGTCTCAGTCGTCTGCGACCGTCGTCGTGTATCTCTCGGCCACCTGTCCGATCAGCCGTGGCTTCCTGCCGACGCTTGAACGGTTGCATCGGGCAGCGGTGCGACGTGGCGTTCGGGTGTTGGCGATCCAGGTCGATCAGGATGTCTCGTTGTCCTCGGAGTTCGAGATCAGTTTCCCAGTGTTTTCCGAGCAGGACTATTGGCCCAACAGGTTACTCCGCAGGCATCTCAAGCCAACACACGTCCCCGAAGCATTCGTGATCGATTCAACCGGTCGGCTGAGTTACCGTGGTCGGATTGATGACCGTTTTATAGACCTCGGACGCCGTAGGGCCGCCGTGACCAGCCGCGATCTGGTCCGTGCGATTGATCGGGTTCTGGCTGGCCGTTCGAGCCGACTGGAACAAACGACACCGGTGGGGTGCGTCCTGGAACCGTTGCCCTCGCAGCCTGTGCGTGACGTCTCGAAACAGGTGAAGTCGACCCGCCAGGTCACCTGGTCTGGCACGGTGGCAAGCCTGGTGCACCGTCGCTGTGGGCGTTGCCATCGTCCCGACACGGCGGCTCCATTTTCGCTCCTGACATACCAGGACGTGGCTGTTCGCCGTCGGCAGGTGTTCGACGTGGTGACTCGCAAGATCATGCCTCCCTGGAAGCCTCGCCCTGATTTCGGTCATTTCCAGGACGACCTGCGTCTCGGGGAGGAGGAATTGGCGTTGTTGCGGGGCTGGCTGGAATCGGACTTGCCGCGAGGTGATGCCACGGTCGAACCGGTGGCCCCGAAGCATGCAGGTGGTTGGTCGCTGGGCCGACCCGACCTGGTGTTGACGATGCCTGAGCGTGTTTCGATTCCTGCCGAAGGGCGAGACATCTACTGGTACTTCGTGATCCCGAGTGGACTGAAAACGGATCGGATGATCTCGGCAATCGAGTTTCGGCCAGGCAATTCGCGCGTGGTGCATCATGCCAGTTTCCGTTATGACGACACCGGCACAGCAAGACGGCTGGATGCGGCCGATCCACAGCCTGGCTACCGTCGCTCCGGTGGCTGGGGATTCGGTGGTGGTGGGACCCTGGGAGGCTGGGCGGTCGGTGTACAACCGAGACACCTTGGTCGGGGGCTGGGGCGTCCCATAAAAGCTGGCTCGGACTTTGTCCTCCAGGTGCATTACCATCCCAGTGGCCGGGTCGAGAGTGACCAGTCGCAACTGGGCTTGTATTTTCTGCCTGGCTCGACCGGGACATCCTCTGACCCATCCAACTCCGTCACGCCGGTGATCGAGATCCTGGTGGGAGAGATGTCGCTGGAGATTCCAGCCGGTGAGCCCAATCTGCATCATTCCGCGGTGTACACCTTGCCGGTACCAGTCACGATTCACTCGGTATTGCCGCACATGCACTTGCTGGGCCGGCGTTGCCGGGCGTGGGCAGAAACGCCCTCTGGTCAGCAACTGCCCCTGGTCGCGATTGACGAGTGGGATTTTCACTGGCATTCCCAGTATCACCTGCAACAGCCCTTGCGGCTTCCTGCCGGTACCCGGTTGATTCACGAGGCGTGGTACGACAACAGTGCGGCAAATCCGTTCAACCCGCATTCGCCTCCACGCCGTGTCACCTGGGGAGAGGGGACCGACCAGGAAATGGGCTTGCTGTTCCTGGATGTCACCACGGATTCACCAACTGATCGGCAGCGGTTGATCCGCCACAACCAGTCTCACTTCCTCGATCAGTTCCGCCGGTTGACCGGCGGGCGATGATCGAACTCGGGCACACGACGTTGGGCGAAGGTGTGCCAACGAATTCCGCTAGAGCGAATCCCGATTGTTCTTGCCGGGGCGGGCAACCGTTGCGGTTGGGGCTTTGCCGACGGCGCGTTTTAGTGCCTCGAGAACACGGTCGGGAGATGCGAAGACACCGTCGAGCACAATTGGCTTGTTGGGTTGTCCAGCCGGGTAAATGGCAACAAACGGAATCGCTTTGGCCGGGTTGCCGAGTTTGACCAGCAGGGCGTCGATATCGGGCGACTCCCGCGTCTTGTCGGCCTTGATGGCGACAATCTTGTTCCTGGTGATGAATTCGCGGGTGACGTCTGCGTCCAAGGCGACCGCCTCGTTGAGCTTGCAGGTGATTCACCAGTCGGCGGTGAAATCGATCAGGACAGTCTGGTTGGCTTCGAGATGTTCGGCGAGAGCCTCGTCGGAGTACGGACTCCAGAACCCATCGTCGGGATGGTAGAAAGACCCGAAGGAGACCAGGCCCATCAGTACGCTGAATGCGATGGCTTCTCCCCAGGCTCGGGCCCGGCGGATTCTTGGCTGGGTCAACGGCACGCGACCGATCCACCAGAAGGCGGCCCAGAGAGAGAACAGGAACAGCATCGTGGGAACGACGATGTCGGGATTGACACCCGAGAGCACGAACATCGGGTAGATGACGGTGCCCAACAGAACGAATCCCATCACGTGCTTGAAGGTCTCCATCCACATGCCGGGCTTGGGCAGGAAGGCGATCAGCTTGGGAAAAGCCCCGATCAACAGGTAGGGGAATGCCATGCCCAGTCCGACGCTCATCATGACGGCGTAGGTGACCCCGATAGACTGGCTGACAGCCCAACTCATGGCCGGCACCAGCATCGGGCCAGTGCACGGTGTGGCCAGGACGGTGGTCAGGACACCCTTGGCGAAGGCAGCTCCGAGTCCCTCCTGGCCAGAGTTGTCTCCGGAACCGCCGAAGCCGGGCACGGGAATTTCCCAGACACCCAGGAAACTCAATGCGAACACAAAGACGATGGCTGCCATCACGATATTGAAGGCGGCACTGGTGAATTGTGATCCCCAACCGGCTCCGATCACTCCGACAAGCGTGGCCAACACCAGGAAGACGCTCATCAAGCCGAACGAGAAGGACAGGTTCAGCAGAAAGGCCCGTCTTCGGTTCTCACCGGCCTGGGTCACGAAGGACATGATTTTCAGGCCGATCACCGGGAGCACGCACGGCATGAAGTTCAGGATGAACCCGGCCACGAAGGCGATTCCAATCCAGTTCAACATGTTTTCCGAGTTGTCCGCTGATACCGCGGACAACTGTCCGGTCTCGTCATCGGTCGACGTGTTTAGCGAGCGGTCCTTGGAGATTGTGTCGCCAGGTCCGACCTGTCCGAGAGCGAACGAGACGCGCCCTTTCAGGCAGCCCTTTTCGTCGCAGTACTGGTAGAGGACCTGGCCCTGTGTTCCGTAGCCCGATTCGGATGCGGCCTCGGTCACACGGTAGGTTCGGCTCCATGTCACCGCGCCGTGAAACAGCTTTTGCTGGACGTCTCCGGTGGGTAACTGAATCGCCTTCTCCTCGAATGGTCGATCTTCGACGAAACCGGCGCCGATGGGCTCGAGCCCACGGAGACCCTTCATGGAAATGCGGGTGGGCAGGCCACCGTTGGCCTTGTCCTGGGTGAGAGCAAAGATGTGGAATCCATCGGTGAGGGTGGCTGTCAGTGACAGCGTGACGGTCTCGCCCGGCTGGGCTTTTGCCGGTGACAATTCGATGTGCCAGGTCACCGGGGAGGGGTGTTCACCGCCTCCGGTTTTTTCCGTTGGTTTGATGTCCAGGGCCAGCGGGTGTGAGTCATTGGTGGCCTCGCCGGGGAATTTCGGTCCTTCGCCAAGGGTCACCGCCAGCGGAAAGGTTTCCGGCGGCAGGCAACCGCTTTCATTGCACATGCTGAGCGTGATGGAACCACCGACAGTCGCCTCTTCATCGGCCGCCCGTTTGAAGACCTGTCGCCAAAGGACGCGGCCGATGTGTTTCTCCTGGCGGAAATCAACTTTGCCAATCTTGGTGATCTCGACCTTAGGAGGATGGTCGGGTTGGGGTGCTGAATCGGGAGCGTGCAGCCCGGCGTGACCGGTGATCTTGATGGCTGTCGAGTTGGGCTCGTCTCCAATCGAGTAGGTGTAATAGCCCTCGGGGACTATCACCTCGATGGCCAGTGTCACCGTGTCACCTGGCTTGGCCGTTGCCGGATGTAGCGATGTGGTGATTTTCAGTTCGGCGTTTGTCGTGGGGCCGCCGCCAAGGTCACCGAACGGCTGGAACAACTCGGGCCCGGTCGGCTGGTCCTGGGACCACGCCGGGGCGACGACCAGCAAGAGTGTGAGACAGGTCAGCCAGCGTGTCATCGTGTCACGTTCTTTCGTTGTGCGAACACATTGCTGGCCGCATCTTAGTTCATTGGAAACGACGCTGGCAATTGGCCAAACGGGTCATCCGTGGCACACTGTCTACTGGAAGTTCGTGTGCCGTCGAAGAATCAAACGTGTTCCGATTGTCCCTGGTCCTGTTTGTCCTGCCTGCGGCGTCGATGGCCGCCCAGCCGCGGGTCGTCTCCTATGACGATCCATTGCCCTACGGACAGTCTCCAGTTGATTACCTGGGTGAAGCGACTGCCGATCCCGTTGCCAGGCTGGATGGCCTGTTGGCCAGTGGCAAGGCCACTCTGCGGGTCGTGCCTCACCGCGGTTATCTCGACTCGGTTCTCGGTTGCCTTGATGTGCCGGTGTCTTCGCAACTCCTGGTGTATTCCAAGACCGCGGTCAATCAACGCCTGATTACGCCAAAGACGCCTCGAGCGATTTACTTCAATGATCAGGTGTCGGTTGCCTGGGTTCCGGGGACAGCCGAACTGGAACTCATGGCTTTCGATCCGCTCAAGGGCGCGATGTTCTACGTGCTGCAGCAGCCGGATGCGGCTGCAGGGATACGGCCGAGATTTCATCGGAAGTCGAGTTGCCTGGCGTGCCATATCGGTCGCACGACGCTCTCGGTTCCCGGCGGCATCATCCGCTCGTTTCTGGTCGAATTGACTGGCAAGCCGCTCGAGGGCTATTCGCGAGTGTCCGGCACGACGCCGATCGCCAACCGTTGGGGGGGCTGGTATGTCACCGGTCGCCTGGGGCGTGTGACTCACATGGGCAACCTGGTCAACCGCGAGGAAAACCGTCGTCACCGGCGGGAGGCGTCTTTTCGGGCCAGTCTCGATCGGTTGAATTCCCTGGTCGATCTCACCAGTTATCCTTCCCCCCACAGTGATGTTGTTGCTCATCTCGTGCTTGACCATCGGCTCCACGGCCAGAATCTCATATCGCGTGTGACCTACGAGCATCGCCTGGGCCGCCGTTCCGATGTCGAGGATCGGTTGTTGCGGTACTTGCTGTTGGCGGGCACTCCTCGATGGAGTACGCCTGTCCGCGGCACCAGCGGTTTTTCCAGGTGGTTTCAGCGGCAGGGGCCACGGACCACAGATGGCCGGTCACTGCGTCAGTTGGATTTGACCGGTCGACTGTTTCGTCATTCCCTGAGCCACCTGGTCTATTCTCCGCAGTTGGCTGCCATGCCCGCGGCCCCGCGTGGGCGGCTGGGGCGGCGGCTGCAGGCGGTGCTGGCGGGGCGTCCTACCGGGGGCCTCGAGAAATTGCTCACCCCTGGCCAGCGAGCCGACCTGCGTGACATCCTGGTGGAGACACGAGAAGATTTGCCACCGGAGTGGCGAATGAGTGCAAAGCCGTGAGGGATGGGACGATGAGAGAGCCTGGCAGGCGGTGGTCGTGGTTGGCCTGTGGGTGGATTGGCCTGGTCGTTGCCGGATCGGTCCATGCCTTCGAGGAGTCTCCCTCGGTGGCCTCGGGTGTTCGTGTCGCCGAGGGATTTGAGGTGACGCTGTATGCCGACGACAACCTGGCCAGCAACATTTACTCGATGACGATCGATTCCCGGGGCCGCGTGGTCGTTGCGGGACCGCGTTACGTGAAAATTCTTCACGATCGTGACGGCGACGGTCGGGCCGAGTCGTTCACGACATTTTCGGATGTTCCCGCCGGTGGTGCCCAGGGGTTGTTCTTTGACGGCACCGATCTGTTGGCGACCGGTGACGGAGCGATGTGGCGTTTGCGTGATGCGGACGGGGACGGTCGCGCCGATGGTCCGCCCGAGCGGATCCTGAAGATCCGTGCCGGGGGTGAACATGACGCGCACGCGATCCGACGTGGTCCTGACGGCTGGTTCTACCTGTTGGCCGGGAATGGGGCCGGTGTGACTGCTGACTACGCGTCGTTGAAGTCCTCGCCGATCCGGTCGCCCTCGGCCGGAACGCTGCTGAGGCTGCCGCCGACATTGCAGGGAAGCGAGATCCTGGTCGACGGTTTCCGCAACGCCTACGACTTTGCTTTCAATAGCCCCGGCGACATTTTCGTTTACGACAGCGATGGCGAGCGAGACGTGTCCCTGCCGTGGTACCGTCCCACCCGGGTGTTCCATGCACTTCCGGCGCATGGAACCGGATGGTTCTCGCGCAGTTGGAAGCGGCCGGGTTACTTTCTCGACATGCCTCCGGTGGTGGGGGCATTCGGTCGTGGATCGCCGACGGGGGTCGCCTGTTATCGCCACACGGCGTTTCCGGAACAGTATCGAGGGGTGGTCTTTGCTTGCGACTGGACTTTCGGTCGCGTGATGGCAGTGTCCCCGCCAGGGCCTCGTACGACCGGGTTGCCCGAACCGATCGAATTCATGGCCGGCCGCGGGCATTTTGGGTTTGCTCCGACGGATATCGCCATCGGGTCCGACGGGTCACTCTTCGTGGCGGTCGGGGGGCGTGGGACCCGCGGCAGCGTGTATCGGGTCACTCACCCGGCTTCGATCCGTCGTTCCCTCCCGCGTCGTGGGACGCCAATGGGGGTGTGCTTGGGAGCGGCACAGCCGTTGGCCAGTTGGTCGCGAGCGAGGTGGTTGCCGCTGGCCCGAAAACTGGGGGCGGCGGCATTTCACGCGGTGGTCCTGGACGGGCAATACACGGTGCCCCGGCGTGTTCGAGCGATCGAGATCCTGGTCGACCTGTTTGGAGGTCCGGACGTTGCGCAACTGGAAAAACAACTCGGTGGTCTTCCGGCCGCCGTGCGCTCCCGGCTGGCGTGGGCGGTGGGGCGAGGCCGACCCACGCATCCCGACGCCAGGCTGATGAGCGTGTTTCTGGCCGACGAAGATCCTCAAGTGGGCCGTGCGGCGTGCGAGGCCTTGCTGGGGATTTCAGGCCGCTGGGACTGGGACATCGTGGAATCGGGATTGTTGACCCAGTTGGACAGTCCCGACCGTCGCACCCGGCAAGTCGCCGCATCGGTGGTGGCGCGGATGCCCGAGGCGGCCTGGCGACGGATCAGGAATGAAGTGAGCCGGCGGTCACCACGGGCCCAGGTGGCTGTTGCCCAGGGGGGCCGAGTTCATGTCGAGGGAGTTGATCGAGACGCGTTGGCCGTGGCACTGGACGTTTTGACCTCCAAGAACTCACAACAGGTGTCAGCCGGACTCAAACTCGATGCGGCCCGACTGGCCCAGTTGGCACTGGGTGATGTGGGGCCGGTGCGGGGCCGAGCGGCGGTTTTTGACGGGTACGGAGCGTTGTTGCCTCCTGCGGCCCTCAGCCCGGTGGCAGGTGAGGTGAGCCGTGTGATCGATTCGGTGTTTCCCAGCGGTAGCCGTGAACTGGATGAGGAGTTGGCCCGGGTGACCGCGATGATCGCCTCGGCCGAACCACGGCTGTTGGCCAAGTTCCTCGCGCGTCCAGGCCGGCGGTCCCACCCGGTGACAGATTTGCACTTCCTGATCACTGCCGCGCGGATTCCCCTGGCCAGGACCGTTGCTCAACGCGAGCAAACCGCCAGGATCCTCGTCGGACTGCAGGCGAAGATCGATCGGGGCGGGTTGAACCAGGACAGCAACTGGGACGATCGTGTGGGCGAGTTGTATGTCTCGTTGTGCGACAACGACCCCCGGTTGCCACGAGCGGTGCTCGAGACGTCGGGTTTTGGTCTTCCGTCTCATGTGTTGTTTCTTGGCCGGATGTCCCAGCAGGATCGGGCGCGGGCCCGCGAGGCATTCGTGGTGGCAATACGCAAGGCGGGCGAGGACTATCCGTGGACAGGTGAGGTGGTCCGATTGCTGGGCGAATCGACGGATCCGAAGAGTGTCGACCTGTTGAGATCGGTTCACGACCGGGTCGATGTTCGGGGGGCAGTTGTTGTTGAATTGGCCCGTCGCGCCAGGGCCGTCGACCGACAGCGGTTTGTCACCGGCCTGGAGTCGTCGTCGCTTGAGGTTGTGGGGGCGAGCCTGGCCGCGTTGGCCAAGTTGTCGGGCGAGGCGGTCGGAGAGGAGCAACTGGCACTGCTGAGAGTGGTGCGGCGGATGGGGACAACTGCCCAGGAACATGGCTTGCGGTCTCGGGCCGTGATGTTGTTGCGTCGTAATACCGGCCGTCGGTTCGGTTTCGTGACCGGTAAGACCGGGCGAGTGGTCCAACAGAAGGCGGTCGCGGCCTGGACGGAACACCTGGAGGCCAAGTATCCCGGGGAGGCGAGAAAACTGCTGGGAGCAGCGGCGGCGAGCCTGTCGGGCTTGAAGAAGCGGCTGGAGGCGATCGACTGGAGCGGGGGTGATGTGACGCGGGGCAAGCAAGTCTTCGCCAAGCGCGGGTGCGTCCAATGTCACCAGGGGCGGCGGGCACTGGGGCCGGACCTGGCCGGTTCGGCAGGCCGGTTTTCACGAGCCGACCTGTTCACCGCCATCGTGTTGCCCAGCAGGGATGTGTCACCCCGGTACCAGACCACGGTCGTCCAAACCGATTCCGGACAGGTCTACAACGGGCTGATTGTCTACCAGTCGGTCGATGGTGTCACACTGCGGACCGGTACCAATCGGACGATTCGGTTGGAACGCGGGGAGATTGAATTCCAGTCGCGCCGATCCGAGTCGTTGATGCCGATGGGATTGCTCAAGGACCTGAAAGATTCCGGATATGCCGATTTGTACGCCTATTTGGCGTCGTTACGTAAGTAGTTCGCACGAGCCGGTATTGCCGTCGGGGGAGAGTGGCGGAACAATAAATGGTGTTCCCGTCCTGGAGAGTGGTGATGCCTCAAGCGATTGCTGATCCTGAAGAACTGAAGCGGTTTGCCAACCTGTTGAAGCAGTTCAACACCGACCTGGTTGATCGCACCAATTCGTTGGCCGGCCACCTGGAGTCGCTGAGCGTGACGTGGCGAGACCAGGAGAACAAGAAGTTCGCCGAACAGTTCACCGAACAACTCAAGGGGATCAACCGTCTGGTCGAGATCAACAACGCCTACATTCCCTTCCTGGTTCGCAAGGCGGCCCGGCTCGAGGAGTACCTGCAACAACGGTGAGCCAGGCGGCTCACCATGGGAGGTGAGTGGGGACGGCGGAGTCACAAGACGATGACTGGAGATGGGGCCAGATGAACGCACCGGCGAACGTGCAATCACTCGAATCTGTTCGCGAGTTCCGCGGCCAGTTGCTGGCCTTCGGCGAGCAGGCCACCGACTGCCTGGAGTCGTTGCACGCGCAGGTCCATCGGATGATCGACTGGCTCGAGCATGACCGGCCGGCCTACTGGCAGCAACAGGTCCGCCGTGGGTATGACCAGATGGCCGAGGCCCGCCTCAGTCTGCAGCGATGCCAGATGAGGACAGTGGGGGATCATCGTCCCGCCTGCATCGAGGAGAAACAGGCCTTGTCCCGGGCGAAGGGGCGACTGGAGTACTGCCAGCAGAAGATCGAGGTCGTTCGCCGCTGCCAGCGGGTCGTCGAGGAAGAGGCCAATCAGTTTCGCGGCCGTTGCGGCCAGGTGGACAGCCTGGTGCAACGGGACGTGCCGCGGATGGCCGGGCTGCTCGACCGCATCCTGGTCTCCCTGGAGGCCTACGTGGCGGTGGCGCCACCAGAGGAGTTGCCGCCACAACCGATCTCCGACGACACAATCGCTCCTGGTGGAGACAACCGATGACGGTGGCCGACCTGCACACCGGCGCCGCCCAGTTGACCGACGCCCTGGTCCAACTTGAGGCGGCCTGGGGCCGCGTCCGACCGGCGTGGAATGACGAGACGAGCCGGCATTTCGAGGCCGAACATCTCGCGCCGATTTCTCCGACCATTCGAATGACTCTCGACGCCGTCAACCGCCTGGCCGATGTCTTGGCCAGGGCCGAACGCGAGTGCCAGGACGAGGACCGTTAGCCACCCACAATGTCGAATTTGCTGCCCTCCAAAGATCCTGATGCCGTCGAGGCCCGGTCCGGCCAACTGGACCTGGCTCGCCAGCAGACGCAGTTGCAGAAATTGTTGCAGGCGGTGGTCGATCGAGGGCATGCCGAGCAGAGCCTGGGTGCCGACCAGGCGGACCGGACCGAGAGCGAGGACACGGAGTACTCGGCGGCTTGCCAGGCGCTGGACCAGAAGGTGGAAGACGATCGGGCCACGGTCGTCCGGCAATATGACCTGGTGCGTGACGAGAGTCTCTCGCGGATTGACGCTGAAATCTCGGCGACACAAATCGAGTACGACGATCGTGTGACGGTACTCAAGGAACGCGTGGAACAAGAACAGTCTCGGATCGATCAGCGGCGGGACGAGGATCGCTGGATGGTCCAGGCGGTGCTGGACGACGCAGCCGAGGACAGCCCCAAGCACAAGTTCGACAATTACAAGGAGAGGCTGAGGTCCAACCACGCACAACGGATGTCCGATTGGGAAGAATTGGCGAGCCAGGTTGAGCAGGTGGCGGGTCAACTGGCCAACTGGGGATTGCCCCAGGCTCCCTGTTCCAGCAACGGGGTTCGCCCTCCGAGTGATCCCGACGATTGCCTGGATCACTTTGTTGAGTGTGTCGACCGGGCGAATCGTGACATCCGGGTGATTCAACGGCTCTGGTTGCCCCGGTTGCTCGTCGGTGGACGGGCCCTGCTCGTGGGAGCGTTCTTTGCCGCGATGATCGGCGTGCCATTGGTTCTCGGCGATGTGCCGTGGCGACTGGGGCTGCTCGAGAACCGATCTCGGATGGATGTCTCGATCGGGATGTCATTGGGTGGAGCCCTGGTGGGAACGCTGGGGGTCCTGGGCGTTCTGGCGCTGGTGGCGCGGAGGCGAAGTCGGCGGCTGTGGGAACGGCTCGGAGGCCATGCTGCCGATGCCCGTCGTGCGCGACAGCACTGGTTGAAGGTCTCGCAGGAGGAACTGGGGGCTCGACAGCACGAGTTTCTGGGGAAGCACGGGCCGATTGTTCAGCGGCGCAAACACGCGATCGGTCGGATCGAGGAAGTCCAGGCGGACCAGGCCGAGGCTTTGGCCAATCGTCATGAGACGGAGTTGGCGGCGGTGCACGCCGAGTTCCCCGAACGCCTCAAGACACTCGCTGCGCAACGGGAGAAGCAGGCGGCCGATTGTGAGTTGGAGCGGGGTGAGCGACTCGAGGAGATTGATCGTGAGTACCGGTCGATTCGTGAGCAACTGGCCGGTGAACACGCTCATCGGCTGGCAGTCCGCCGCGAGGAGTCTCAACGGAGTTTCGCCCAACTGGCAAAGGACTGGGAATCCGCCTGTGGTGAGTTCGATTCGAACACCCGCGCGATGATCTCTCAGTGTGACGAACTGTTCCGACCCTGGTCGGAACTGGCCGACGCCGGATACACCCCCCCCGCAGCGGTTCCTCCTGCCGTGCGGCTGGGGACTTTTGAGGTCAATCTGACAGCTGTCCCCGGCGGGGTGTCCGAGGACGGGAGGTTGGAGCCGGCGCAGACGGTGATGTCGATGCCCGCGATCCTGCCGTTTCCCGAGAGTGCCAGCCTGTTGCTGGAATCCGATCGCCAGGGGCGCGAGCCGGCGGTGCGTGTCTTGCAGACCGCCATGCTGCGGCTGCTCACCAGCCTTCCCCCCGGCAAATTGCGGATGACGATCATTGACCCGGTCGGACTGGGTGACAACTTCTCCGCCTTTATGCACCTGGCCGATTTTGACGAGTTGCTCGTCTCCGGGAGGATCTGGACGGAATCGAATCACATCGATCGTCAACTGGCCGACTTGACCGAACACATGGAAGATGTGTTTCAGACATACCTGCGGAACCAGTTCGCGACGATCGAGGAGTACAACGAGTACGCTGGCGAGGTGGCCGAACCGTACCGGGTCCTCGTGGTGGCCGGTTTTCCGGTCAATTTCAGCGACAACGCGGTCCGTCGCCTGGTCAGCATTGCCTCTAGCGGTGCTCGTTGCGGAGTCTACACCTTGATCCATGTCGACAGTCGACAGCAATTGCCTCACAACTTTGATCTCGAGGATCTTCGAAGTCATGCGAATTGCCTGGTGTGGACGGCCGAGGGATTTCGGTGGCAGGATCCGGACATGGCCTGGCTGCCGCTGACACTCGAATCTCCTCCGGAACCCGCGGAATTTGTTGAGATCGTCCGCCAGGTGGGTGAACACGCCCGTGACACGCGGCGAGTCGAGGTGCCCTTTGAACGGATCGCTCCGAAACCCGACGAGTACTGGGGCCGGGACAGCCGGCGTAGTCTTGATGTGCCACTGGGCCGTGCCGGAGCGACCAAGTTACAGGATTTGCACCTGGGCAGCGGAACGTCCCAGCACGTGTTGATTGCTGGAAAGACCGGGTCGGGGAAATCGAGTTTTCTTCACACATTGATTACCAACATTTCCCTGTACTACGGCCCCGATCAAGTCGAGTTCTACCTGATCGACTTCAAGAAAGGGGTCGAGTTCAAGACCTACGTCACCAACCGGTTGCCTCACGCGCGAGTGGTTGCCATCGAGAGTGATCGGGAGTTCGGGTTGAGCGTTCTGGAGCGACTCGACGAGATGCTCTCGGAACGGGGCAACCTGTTTCGTCAGCACCACGTCCAGGATGTTGCCGGTTACCGCGATGCGATGCCCGAGGATCCTTTACCACGGGTGTTGTTGATCATCGATGAATTCCAGGAGTTTTTCGTCGAGGACGACCGGGTCCATCAGCAGTCCTCGTTGCTGCTGGATCGGTTGATTCGCCAGGGACGTGCTTTTGGTATTCATGTTCTGCTTGGCTCACAGACTCTCGGAGGAGCCTACTCGCTGGCACGCAGCACGCTGGGACAGGTGGGGGTGCGGGTGGCATTGCAGTGCAGCGAATCGGACGCCCACCTGATTCTCAGCGAGGAGAACACCGCGGCACGCTTGCTGACTCGACCCGGTGAGGCCATCTACAACGATGCCAACGGTCTGCTGGAAGGCAATCATCCGTTTCAGATCGCGTGGTTGGACGAGGAGGCTCGAGACCAACGACTGGAGGCACTGCGGGACAAGGCCGTGGCGGACGGGGTGGTCTCCGGCGAGATGGTGGTGTTCGAAGGGAACCGGCCCGCGGACGTGACGACCAGTCGGCCGCTGGCCGCGTGTTTGGCGAAAGCTCCGGTGGCGGATTCGGTCAAGGCACCCCTGTGTTGGATCGGCGAGGCTGTGCAGATCAAGGCGTCTCCGGAATTACGGTTCCGTCGACAAAGTGGCACGAACATGGTCGTGGTGGGCCAGCAACAGGAAGAGGCCCTGGGAGTTCTGCAGGCGATCACGATTGCACTGGCCGGGCAGTTGAACCCCGCGCAGGGCGGGCGAATCGTGATCTGTGATGGCAGTGCCGAGGACGACCCGTTCGGCGAGACGTGGTCGCGTTTGGCCGATGAATTGCCCGGCGATATTGAAGTGGTCCGTCCGAGAAAAGTGGCAGAGGCGTTGGAGAGAGTGTCCGCGGAAGTTGGTCGACGGGACCAGGAGGATGACGAGTCCGCTCCGTCGATCTTCCTGGTTATCCACGATCTGGGACGTTTCCGTGATGTCCGTCGAGACGACGATGACTTCGGATTCGGTTCGAATTTTGGGGATGACACGCCAGCCAGTCCCGCCCAGAAACTCGTCTCGATTCTGCGGGATGGGCCCGCGCTGGGTGTGCACACACTGTGCTGGTGCGACAGCTACAACAATCTCAATCGCTGGATCAGTCCACAGACGTTCCGGGAATTCGAGATGCGGGTGGCGTTCCAGATGAGTGCGTCTGATTCCAGCAACCTGATCGATTCGGCTGCCGCCAGTCGCTTGGGAAATCACAGGGCGTTGCTGTACCTGGGTGAGCAGGGTGGGGTCGAGAAGTTCCGGCCGTTTGCACCGCTACCCGAGGAATGGTTGCTCGAGGTGGCCGGCCGGTTGCGCGGAACCGCAACCGCCTGAACCCGGTCGTAAACACTTCTTGTGACCCTCGGTTCCGGCAGGTACGATCGGTTCGATCCGGTTTCCGACAATCAGGACGTGTCAGGAAACGGTCCGAATGCTCTCTCATGTAGGAGATGCCCGATGCCGGCTCCCATCGAAGTCCATTGCCCGGAATGTCAGGCGACGTTGAAGTTGAAGAATCGCGACGCGGTGGGGCGGAAGGTGCCCTGCCCGAAGTGCAAACAGCCCTTCGTGATTGAACTTCCAGCCGATGATGAACTCGAGGTGATCGATGATTTCGACGAATTCGACGAATTCGACGATTTCGGTGAGGCGGATGACTTCGGTGATCTCGACGAAGCCGCAGCTAGTGTGAAGAAGCCAGCCGCCGCGCCGAAAAAGTCCTCGGGGAAGAAAGTCTGGATCATCGTCGGGTCGATTGTCGGTGTTGCAATTCTGGGCACGGGTGGATTTTTCGGGGCCCGGGCGATGGGCTGGCTCGGTGGTGGGCAACAGGTGGCTCAGGACACGGCACCGGCCAATGGTCAAATGCCTGGAATGCCCGGTGGTGGGATGCCCGGGATGCCCGGTGGTGGGATGCCCGGGATGCCCGGTGGTGGGACCTCGGCCCCCGGAGGGCCGCCGGAATCCGGGAGACCTCCGGAATCCGAACAGCCGTCCCCGGCTTCGTCTGCAACCCAGGCAAGGTCTGACGACAATCCCAACGCCGAATTCGACACCCACTGGTTGCCACCCAACGCTGAGGTGGTGGGGGCGTTCAAACTCGGAAAGATGTGGGATGCGGCGGTGACACAGCAGATGCTCAACGATCCAACTCTCGGGCCTGATCTCAAGCAGGCGATTGTCGAGATGAAGAAAGAAACGATCCTGGGCCCCGAGGACGTCTCGAAGATCACCGTTGGTGTTGCCGGTCTGACGGATATTGCCCAGGTGGCGCTGAGGGCACAGAACGAACAACTCGAGAACGATGATGCCGTCGAGAAGGTGGCTGCCGAGAAGCTGATTCCGACGATGGTTGTTCGGCTCCGCAGCGCGGTGACGTCCGCGCACCTGGCCGCCATGGAACAGAAGATGAAAAAGACCACGCTGGATGGCAAAACCGTCTTCGCTGTCCCCCAGGAACCGAATGAACCGCGAGTGCTGGTCTACCAGGTCGACGACAAGACGCTGGTCTTCAGCGTCGAGCGGTTCATCAAGCAACTGATTGCCAATGGCGATCCCTACACCCCGCGACCGGACCTGGCTTTTGTGGATGGCGACCAGGATTTCGTGGTCGCGGTGACCTTGCCAACCGCCATTACACTTCCGTTGCCGCCGGGTTTTGCGTCGTCGCCTGATGCGCAAGTGCCAGCCCTGCAGTCGCTTCTTGGTCTCAACGGAAAGCTCAAGGGACTGGGGCTGGGCATGGGGATGCTGGCGAACGGAAGCATGTCTCTGAAACTGCAGGGACTCTCGTCGGACGAGACCGGTTCCAAGTCGGGGAAGATGGCGTTGGAAGAGGCTCTGAAAATGGGTCAGCAGTTGCTGGGGCCCCTGAAGCAGAACACGTTCATTGCCGAACAGATCAAGCCGTTTGAAGCGGGGCTCAACGAATCGAAGATCACACAGGCTGGGCCGGAATTCGGGTTCCAGGCGGCATTCCCGTTGTCGACGGCCCAGGGGGGGCTACTGGCGGGGCTGCTGGCTCCGGCGATCCAGCAGGCACGGGATGCGGCGCGGCGAACGCAGTGCGCGAACAACCTCAAGCTAATTGGCCTCGGCATGTTCAGCCATCGCACCGCGCGGCAGTCCTTTCCGGATGCCGCGATCAAGTCAAAGGACGGCAAGCCGTTGCTGAGTTGGCGGGTGGCCATTCTGCCCTACATCGACCAGAAACCGCTTTACGACAAGTTCAAGCTCGATGAACCGTGGGACAGCCCGACCAACAAGGCACTGATCGAGTTGATCCCGCCGCCGTATGTCTGTCCCGGCGGAGAACTCCAGAAAGGCAAGACGACCTACCGCCTGATTTCCTCGGGCAAGTCCGCCTACAAGGACGGCAAGCGGGTCTCCGACTCGGCCCTGTCGACCATGGGTGGCCCGGTGGCGGTGCCGCTGGTTGTTGATGCCGGCGATGAGCACGCGGTGGCCTGGACGGCCCCCGATGTGTTCGCACCGTCAGGAGAATATGGAAGTCATCACCTGGGCGGAATGAACATGCTTTTTGCCGATGGCCACGTCGAATTCTCGTCTGACCACGGCCACGACGTTGATGTTCCCATTGATCCCAATGATGACGGTACGAAGGACCTGGCCAAGTTCCAGGGGGCCTGGACGGTGACCGCGGCCAGCGTGAATGGAAAGGCGGTTACCAGCATGGTCAATCAGTCCTTCACCTTTCAGGACAACCAGTTGTCGCAGCAGCTCAAGGCTGGCCAACAGCCGTTGCGGTCGAATTTTCAGATCGATTTTTCGGCCAATCCCCGGACGTTTGACTGGTTGCAGACAGGTAACCAGAAGTATCTGGGCCTTTATCAGTTCCAGGGGGACAGCCTGAAATTGACCGTCGCCCTGCCTGGTCAACCTCGCCCGAACGGACTGAATGTGGCCGGTGCCGCGGTACTGCAATTGTCGCTCAAGCGTCGTGCCGGTGCACCCGTTGCCAAGACCGATTCGCCACCGGCGAAACCGGTGACATCGCCGGGGGCCAAGTTGACCGGCCGGGCCAAGGCTCTCTTCGAGGCTGTGAACAACCGGCGGCTGGTGTCGAGTTATCAGAACAAGAGTCTCTGGATTCAATTGAATCCCGACGGAACAACCTTCCAGGAAATGAATGGTGCCGAGAGTACCGGAACCTACACGATCAAGGACCTGGAACTGATCATGGAGCCCGATGAGGGGGGCGGCTTTCATTCGATGCGGTTCTCATCGACCAGTCCCAAGGTCGGAACCACGTGCACGTTCACGGTCAAGAAGACAGCGAATGGCGCTGCCACGTTCGGTCCCGTACAGTTGAAGATCCTGGAGATCCTGCCGGCGACACCCAAGCCGAAGCCGGCCAGCGTGCTCGACGGTACCTGGCGCGTTGTTTCGGCCGTGGTCTCGGGTAAGCCGTCCGATTCGCTCAAGAACCGTGTTCTGTCGTTTGGCGAGGGCAAGGCAGCCTTGAACGTTGCCAAGCTCGATGCGATCGAGTACCGATTTTCCTACCAGGCCGATACCGAGTCGGATCCGACGGCGTTCCGGGTCTACAACGGCGACCGTGTGCTGCTGGCGGGTGTCTATCGTTTCCAGGGCAAGATGTTGCAACTGTGCTTTGTCCGGGGCGACAAAACCCAGCCCCCCAAGGGCTTCGACGCCAAGGGGATTGGTCAGACGTTGTACACCCTGGGACGGGTGACTGCTCCCTGACTAGGGAACCGAAGAGTCCAACGCATCCAGTGGAAACACGGGCCGGTTGACCAGCTTGAATGGCAGCCGCGAGATGTCGCTGGAACAGGGGCCCGGGGTGTCGACGGTGTAGGTGCGAGCGGTGACGGGATCCCATCCCTGGCGATGGGCGACGGCGGCCTTGACGTTGACGACCGAGCAGTCCTCGGGAGCGATTCCCTGGCTGCGGAGTTGGCCGAGATCAAACGGGGGTGTCTTGAGCGTGGTCAACAGGATCCTGACCCCACCACAGCGTACGACCGCGCAGGGGCCCATCTGGATGTGAAGGCCGGCACCGCTGGCGAGGTGGCTGTGTGGGTCCTCGAGCGTGAAACGGCCGTCACTGGTGGATTCGAGTGTGACGGTCAATTCGAGTGGTCCGTCGGTCAAACGGCTGGTCTTACCTCCGATGGACAGCGTGATGGCGGCTCCGGTGTCGAGCTTCGAGACGGCCTGGACGGATTCAGGATCGTTGATGATCGCGACCGCGCCGTCGATATCGCGGGCAATGAACTCGGCGAGCATCGTGGTGGCGTCCCCGGGAGCCCCCCCACCGATGTTGTCCGATGGTTCGACCAACACCACCGGGGTGTCGCCCTCGGCGATATGACGATCGACATCGTCCAGGCACGAGGCCAGGGGCGGGTCAACGATGTTGCCCTGTTGTCGGACTGCTATGGCATGGTCGACGAGTTCGGCGAGCCGGGCCGAGGCGACGTCGGGGTCACCGAAGGTGGTGGCGGCGAAACTGACGCCTGTGTCGGGCGTGTCGGCAAAACTGAAGCCGCCCATCACATTCACGGCCACGATGTCGGCTTCTTCGGCTTCGATCTGTCGAGCCATTTGCTCGAGAGTCTTCATCGGGTCGTCGTCGGTCCCGGTGCCGGTGGGAGGCCACATCACCGGAGGGCGGGCCCAGACGGATTGTGGTGTCCGCTTGCTGGAGAGGATCTTATCGAGCAGTTGTGCCGATTCCACGGCGACCTGGTGTCCGTCGGTGTGTGGATTGCAGCGATAGGAAATCAGGCCCTGGGTCTGTTCGATCGTTTCTCGTGAAATATTTCCGTGCAGGTCGAGCACCCCACAGATTGGCAGGTCGGCAAGCGACTCGATGGCTCGGATCCTCCGGATCACTTCGCCTTCCACGTCCGGACATCCCCGGCAAGCCATCGCCCCGTGCAGGACCAGGTAGATCCCATCAAAGGGACCCGCTTCAATCCCCGACGCGAGCCCGTCCCAGAAGATTTCCAGGACCTCGTCGTCGACGGGTCCACCGGGAGTCGCTCGCATGTCGATTGTCGGTGTCACCTGCCACCCGCAGTCGTCGGCAACCGACAGCACCCCGGCCAACGGCGACGCGTCTCCGCGGGCCTCGAACAACTCGTCTCCCCTGAGGATTGTCCAGTCGGACAGCGGTGTGGGCACGTCGAGAAACGTGTGGGTTTCGTGAAAGAGGCCGGCCAGCAGTACGCGATGGGACATCGGGTTCAGTTCCGTGTGGAGGTCGTGTTGGAGGTCATGGGTGACGGGTTGTGTGGTGGATCGACGGTTGCCAGCGGGGACCCGGGAGGTGGATAGCCACCGGCGAGAGTCTTGATGTCCTTTTCCAGGAGACCGGAGACTTCGTCCCATCCGGGGCGACGGTTGTCGAGATCTTCAAAGGTCCGGGGCACCCCGATCCGGACGGTGACCTTGTGGAGCCGGGGCAGGTAGGATTCGGGTGGAAAAGCTTCAAAGGTTCCCTCGAGGTGGCAGGGAACGACTGGTACTTGCGTGCCGGCGGTCATCATGCCGATTCCCGATTTGAAGGGTCTCATGGATCCGTCTCGCGTTCGTCCGCCCTCGGGGAACAGGATGTAGATACTGGGCTCGTCGATCAATCGTGAACGGAGTTGCTGGATAGCGTGGGCTCCGACTTTTTTTCTCCAGACCGGAAGTGCGTTGAGGACGGTGGCCGAAAAGGCCGCCAACGCCGGGGTGTGAAAGAAGACATCTCCAGCGGCGAGCGGAAACAATTGGTCGCGGAGCTTCAGTGGCAAGGTGGCTCCCAGCACCAGTGCATCGAGGTGGCTGGCGTGGTTGGCGACGAGAACGAAGGATGGAAAGTCGGGCAGGTTCTCGCGGCCGTGAATTTCCAGCCGATGCATCAATTTTAGCGAGCCGCGGATCATCGTCCACCAGGCGAAACGCGCCACGTTGGCGACCAGGCCACTCTCGCGGTCGTAACTGCGATGCCTGTCGGCTCCGGCCAGATCGAGATCCTTGGCCGGTCGGAGAGTCCAGTCTTCCATGTTCCTATCCCCCCCAGCCACCGGTGAGGATTCGGTGCGGACCTTCCGATCCCAGCGGCCCGTCCGGTCCCAGGGCCAGCGACAGGTAGTGGTAAACCGCGGGAGGGACCAGGACGAGGCTGTCGAAGCGATCGAGCAAGCCTCCATGGCCGGGCAGGGTCGCCCCGACGTCCTCGACGCCGACGTCGCGTTTGATGGAAGAGAGTGTGAGGTCACCGAGTTGTCCGAGCACGCTGATCAGCAGTCCCAGGCCGATCAGCCAGCCGGGTTCCGCGATCGGAGTGCCCTGGAACAACCAACCGCCGGCAACGGTGACCAGGGCGGTCGTCACGGTCGCTGCACCGAGTGCCCCGGCCCAGGTCTTGCCGGGACTGGTTGTTGGCAATATGGCCTTTTCTCCCAGCGTGCGGCCGATCAGTGCGGCGATCATGTCATTGAATTCCACGGCGGCGATCAACAACAGCACCAGCGGACGAAAGTCGATGCCAGTGCGGGCCATGTTGGTCACGTTGGCCATGTTCGAGATGTAACCGAGCGAGTAGCCCAGCAATGCGAAACCCAGCACGCCCAGGGCGACGCGCTGGATGAATCCGCGAGGGCGATCGAAGGGGATGCTGACGATCACGATCATCGCTCCCACCAATGGTCCCAGCGCGAAGAACAATCGGTCGTCGGGCCAGTGGTCGATCGCGGCGGCTGTCACCAGCAGGATTCCCAGCACGACCACCGCGCAGATTGTCTTCTCGCGGAACAGGCCTGTCACACGGGCGTATTCACGAAAGCACAACAGGCTCAGAACCATCACCGCCAGCATTGTCCAGAAGGCGCCAGCCAGGACCGGAACAAAGATCACGCCGACCAGCCAGCACCAGCTTCGCCATCGACGAAATGCTCCGCTGTAGGACGTTCCGCTGATACGTCTCCTGAGCGCCAGGATTAACGCCCCGGAAACGGCCAGCCCGATGATCACGCCAAGAACAATCGTGACGGTCAATGGGTGAGCCAGGGCACGCTCGTACCCGAACAGATGATCCTGTATCGATGCCTCCAGGTGACTCTCTCCCGTCCCGTTCAGGACGTCTCGAAACCCACGCCACGACCGGGCGGTCCTGCTGCCCGGTTGCACCGGCGCCGTGACTATAACGTTCCAGCGTCTCAACAACAGCCCGGATCTGGTTGGGATCTGGTCGGGAACGGCGTTTCCGCCGGCCGGTGAGGCCGCTTATAATCCCGCCGCCCGTTTCGGGTCCATCCTCACCGCTCGTTTGTTTGATCTCTCGGGGAGTCACAACCGATGATCCACTCGAATCGTCTGGTTCGGCCAACACCACGAACGGTCCCGCCAGGCTGGTTGGTGTTGGTTGCCGCCATCATCGGATGGACATCGGCCGTCCCGGCCGCAGAAAGCCTGGTGGAGTTGCGCGAACGGATGGTGCGAGTGAGCATCGAGGCCGAGGGGATTCGCGACAAGCGGGTGTTACGGGCAATGCGGACGGTGCCGAGGCACGAGTTTGTCGGAGTGTCGCTGCGTCGTTTTGCCTACCAGGATGCAGCGTTGCCGATCGGTCACCGCCAGACGATTTCTCCTCCGTTTATCGTTGCCTATATGACCGAGACGATTGCCCCCCGGGCGACCGACCGGGTGTTGGAGATTGGCACCGGAAGCGGGTACCAGGCGGCGGTTCTGTCGCAACTGGTTCGGGAGGTCTACACGATCGAGATCGTCGAGCCACTGGGGCGGCTGGCACGGCGGCGACTGCAGAAGCTGAAGTATGACAACGTCCACCCACGGATTGGGGATGGTTACAAGGGCTGGGCCGAGAAGGCTCCGTTCGACAAGATCATCGTCACCTGTTCTCCCGAGAAGGTGCCGGCGCCGCTGGTCGAGCAACTCAAGGAGGGCGGGAAATTGTTGATTCCGCTCGGCGAACGGTATCAGCAGGTGTTTCACCTGTTTGAAAAGAAGCAGGGCCGGCTGGTGCAAACGAAGCTCATCCCGGCATTGTTTGTGCCAATGACCGGTATCAGCGAGTCGCGTCGAAAGGTGAAGCCCGACCCACTGCGTCCGCAGATCGTCAATGGGGGGTTCGAAGCGGTGGAACGCGTTCCGGCGTCCTTGTTGTCCAACGAACCGATTGACCAGCCAAGCGGCTGGTACTATCGCCGCCAGGTGACGATCTCGACCGAATCGGCGGTGGTGGGGAAGCGGTGCCTGGAATTGACCAATCGTGACCCCGGCCGATTGTCCCAGGTGCTGCAGGGGTTCCCCATTGATGGTCGCCGGATTGGTCAACTCGAGGTCACGCTGAGACGGCGGGTGACGGAATCCAGCCCGGGACGCCGCCCGGGTGAGCGTCCGGGCCTGATGGTTGTGTTCTTTGATGTCACCCGACGGCCCGTCGGTGAGCGGCGAGTGGGCGGTTGGGCGGTATCGGATGAGTGGGTTCGAACACGCCAGTTGGTCAGCGTGCCGCCGCGGGCACGCGAGGCGATCGTGAGGATCGGGCTGGGTGGTGCCGTGGGACACGTTCTGGTTGACGATGTGTCGATCGAACCGAAGAAGCGTTGACAGTCTTGGTTGGAAATCAGGTTGGGGGAGTTGAAAGTGGAATCGGGTGTGATGCTCTATGACGCCTCGGCCGGTGGCCGACTGATACTACGGGGAGAGGACCGGCGTTGCTTTCTTCACAACTTCTGTACCAACGACGTGGAAAGCCTGGCTGACGGCGAGGCTTGCGAGGCGTTCGTGACCGACATGCGGGGGCACGTTGTCAGCCACGTGTGGATTTCGGCTCAGCCCGAAGGACTGTGGCTTCACGCGGTCGGGTCATCCCTCGAAACACTTGCGAGCCATCTCGAGAAATACATCATCACCGAGGACGTGGTGATCGAGGATCGCACGATGTCGACATCACGAGCGGTGGTGTGCGGTGTTGATTGCGAGGCGGCGGCCGACGCGATCGTGGCAACTTCCCCGGTTCGGGTCTATCGAGCCACCGTTGGCTGGGTGGGGGATCGAGACGTGTTGCTCTGGGTGGAAGGTGCAGAAGACCAGGAATTGCCGTTGGCTGCGGTGGCTGCGGGGGTGCCTGTCGGTTCGCCGGAGTCCTTCGACGCCCGGCGGATTGCGGCGCTGCTTCCGATTGTTGGCCAGGACATCGGTTCGGAAAACCTCGCGCAGGAAGTCGACCGCGATTCCCTGGCGATCTCGTTTGCCAAGGGGTGTTACCTGGGTCAGGAGACAATCGCGCGGGTCCAGTCGCGTGGACGCGTGAACCGGTTGTTGCGCGGCCTGGAGTGCGACGGGGGCTGGTGGCCGGAGACAGGGGCAGTCATTCTCGGCGAACAGGAGACCGAAGTGGGGCGGATCGGCTCGGTGGCTCCTCGGGACGGGAGTGGTGGAGGGCCGGCCGGTTCGGCCGTCGCCCTGGCGGTGGTGCGTCGCGAGGTGGCCGAGTCCGGGACGCAGGTACTGGTGGAGACCGCGGACGGTGCGCGGTCGGCCCGAATCGTGGGACCAGTCGCCTGAGGGTCGCCTGGCCGTCGACGGTTGCTACGCTCTGACCCAGACGCTAAAAGTCTGTGACGCGCCGGAGGCGGCTCCGGTAGTTTTTTCAGACCGTTTTGCAGCGAGACCTGACCGATGCCTGAACCGATTCGAGTGGCTGTGACCGGCGCGGCCGGCCAGATCGGCTATGCCCTGGTGTTTCGGATTGCCAGTGGACAGATGTTTGGTCCGGACCAACCGGTGATTCTGCAACTGGTCGAGATTCCTCCCGTTTTGCCCGCCCTGGACGGCGTGGAAATGGAATTGGATGACTGTGCCTTCCCGACGTTGGCCGGTGTCGAAAAGTACGACAGTGATCACCTGGAAGACGGTTTTGGTGGTGCCAACTGGGTCCTGTGCGTCGGCAGCGTGCCGCGTAAAGATGGCATGGAGCGAGCCGACCTGTTGAAGATCAACGGCGGCATTTTTGCTCCGGCCGGGCGAGCGATTCAGGCCGCCGCGGCTCCGGACGTGCGTGTGCTGGTGGTGGGCAACCCTTGCAACACCAATTGCCTGATCGCGATGGCCAATGCCCCGGATGTTCCCCGTGATCGCTGGTACGCCATGACGCGGCTCGACGAGAATCGTGCTGTCAGCCAACTGGCGACCCGGTCGGGTGCGGCGGTCACAGATGTGCGGAACGTGACGATCTGGGGCAACCACTCGGCGACCCAGTATCCGGACTTTTACAACGCCACGATCGGTGGTCGTTCGGTCCTGGAGGTGGTGGGTGACGAGGCGTGGTTGCAGGGAGATTTCATCAAGACCGTGCAGCAGCGCGGTGCAGCGGTGATCCGGGCCCGTGGTGCGTCGAGTGCCGCATCGGCTGCCAACGCGATCATCGATAGTGTCAAGAGCATCAACAATCCGACTGCGGCCGGAGACTCGTTCAGTGCGGCGGTCTGTAGTGATGGGAGTTACGGCGTCGACCAGGGGTTGATTTCGAGCTTTCCACTGACCTCCGACGGAACGTCCTGGTCGATTGTGACAGGTCGGGAACACAACGAGTTTGGCGCCGAGAAGCTCGCCGCCACGGTCGCGGAATTGCGGTCCGAGCGGGACATGGTGCGGGACCTGCTGCCCGGATAGTTCCGATCCGGCCACCAGTCCGGCGATGACGGCGTTGGAGGAGAGAGCCGATGTCGCTGAGCGGTGACGACAGCCGGTACGTGTGGCATCCGTTCACGCCGATGCAGGCCTACGCGACCGAGGCTGCGCCGGTGATCGTTTCCGGCGAGGGCTTCGAATTGATTGACGAGTCCGGTCGGCGTTACCTCGACGGTGTCTCGTCGTTGTGGTGCAACGTCCATGGTCACCGGGTGGCCGAGATCGACCAGGCGATTCGTGATCAACTGGACCGCGTTGCTCACACGACCCTGCTGGGGCTGGGGAACGATCCCTCGATCCGGCTGGCTCGTCGGCTGGTCGAGGTGACACCCGCCGGTCTCGACCACGTGTTTTTCAGCGACAGCGGTTCGACGGCCGTCGAGGTGGCATTGAAGATCGCCTGGCAGTTTCACCGGCAATCGGGTGAAGGTGGTTCGAAACGTGACCTGTTTGTCGGCCTGGACGGGGCCTACCACGGCGACACGATCGGTTCGGTCAGCCTGGGCCAGATCGACCTCTTCCATTCGGTTTACGGGCCGCTGCTCTTCGACACGTTGACGGTTCCGGCACCGGTCACGTTCCGTCACCCCCAGGGGGCCAGTGACCAGGAGTGGCTGGGGCACTGCGAGGAGGAATTGGAACGGGTGTTGCGGACCCACCAGGACCGGATCGCCGGGGTGGTGATTGAGCCACTGGTGCAGGGCGCTGCCGGAATCCTGGTTCATCCCGAGGGGTATCTGAGACGGCTTCGCGAGTTGACCAGTGAACTGGGATTGTTGCTGATCGCTGACGAGGTGGCTGTCGGCTTCGGTCGGACGGGGCGACTGTTTGGATGCGAACACGAGGAGGTCGTCCCGGACCTGCTGTGCCTGGCCAAGGGATTGACCGGTGGCTATCTCCCGCTGGCAGCGACGCTGGCGACCGGGCCGATTTTCGACGCTTTCCTGGGCGAACCGCACGAGGGACTGACGTTTTTTCACGGGCACACCTACACCGGCAACGCGCTGGGGTGTGCCGCCGCGTTGGCGTCGCTGGACCTGTTCCAGGTGAATGACGTGCTGGCCAACGTCGTCGAGATGACGGCCGTGTTGGAATCGGGGTTGGCCGCACTGGCCGGACACGAACATGTCGGCCAGGTGCGTCAGCGAGGCATGATGGTGGGGATCGAACTGGTGGCCGACCGGGACGGCAACGTGCCGTTTGCCCCCGAGCGACGGACAGGGCACCTGGTGACCCTGGCGGCCCGTCGTCGCGGGGTGGTTCTCCGGCCATTGGGTGACGTGGTGGTGCTGATGCCGGCACCGGCAATGCCTGGCGACGACGTGGAGCGGTTGGTCGAGATTGCGATCGAATCGATTGACGAAGCGACCGAGGCTATTGCTGCTGGTCGCTAAGATTCTCTCGGTCGCTCATCTCCTGGAAGAACGCTTCCGGATCGACCGTCTCGACCCCCTCCAGGGACTCGATCGCTCCCTCCGGGGCTGCGGTGGCTCTTTTGAGTCCCCGGGTGGAAAAATTCCGGTCACCGATTCTCATCCGCCAGGTCCACAGCATGGTCAGTGACGCGCCGCCCACAACAACTCCCAAAAGGGTCAGCGCCCACCACAGGCGATCGGCGTCGCTTGTGGGCAGTTGATTCGATCCAGGTGAGACGGTGCCACGGCGGTCTATTCGCTGGGCCAGCAGCATTGGTGCAGAGTGGACTCTCAGGTCCTTTTCGACAATGTACTGGTCTCGCTTGAAGAAGTAGCCCACCAGGCGTACGGGGATCGGCGGCTTGATGGTGCGACCGACGGGCAGATCACCGGGAGGCGTTGTCAGTCGGACACGGTAGGCGGTCGTGCCACTGTCGCTGGTGAAAACCAGGGCCTCGTACAGTTCGGTAATTCCCTGGTCGTTCTCGCGTATTGGAAACCGCATCAGTCGTCTGAGGTCACCGGCAATCGAGATCACCTGGCCCCGGAAGTGATCCGGTTGTTTCTGGAGGACCGAAAATGCGGCATCACGTGCGACTGTCTCGAGGTAGATGTTCGGAACGTCCCGGGCCTGGGCCAGGACCTGGTGATACGGACCAATTTCCTCGCTACGGAGGCCGACGGAGTCATCGGAAATTTTTTCCAGGATCCCGGGTGGAATGGTCACGGCGGCGGCAATGATTTCCGGGGTGGCCGTCGGGTGTGAGGGGGTCTTGATGGTTGGACTGACCACAGAGCCGGATTCTGGCCGTGGAGGGCCTGTCAGCCAGTACCAGGAACTGGGTTCCCGGGCTCGATCGATCGCTGCCAGTACCAGCACCAGCAATCCGACCATCGTCATCATTCTCAGCTGGAATCTGCGGCCGAGATAGTTCGGTGGTGGGCTTTCCGGCGTGATCTTCATGGGGTTTCATTCTACGGGTGGAGGCTGTTCTTGCGAACCTCGCCAGTCGGGACTATGCTGGATTCACCCGGGTGCATTCGTCGCCCCTCCCCCTCTTTCCACTGGCAGTTTCGATACGGGCCCGCTTGCACCGGTCGCAGGTCGATCTCCGATTCTGATTCATACGCCTGGAAAGCCGATGGCTGAGATGCGAAGTTTCTCGGTTCTCTTGAAGCTGTTCCTCTGTGTAGTCGTCTCGTCGACGGCAGTCGCACAGAAGTCCGCGCCGAAGGTGTCTCGTGAGGGCCGTTTTGTCGAGGCCCTGCGGCAGCGTGGTTATTTCGATTACGCACAATTGTATCTCGACGAAGTCGAGAAGAACCCGGCCAGTCCGGCTGAGTTCAAGGTGGTGATCCCCTACGAACGGGCAATCACCTTCCTGGAGGCCGGTCGCCAGGCGGCCAGTCCGACCGAGAAAACTCCACTTTATGACAAGGCGGTCGGGTTTCTTGACCAGTTCGTCAAGGCCAACCCCAATCACGCTCTGGCTGCCGATGCGAATTCCCAGCGAGGGCGTATTTTGCTGGGCAAGGCACGGGTTGAAGTCTGGCAATCGCAGTCACCGTCGAATGCCTCCAACCGGGCAACCTTTCAGGAGACCGGGCGGGCCCAAGTGTTGGCCGCCCGCAAGATTTTCCAGGTGGCTCATGACCAGTACATGAAGGCCTGGAAAGCCTATCCGACGTTCGTTGATCGGGTGCAGCAAGCCGATCTGTTCGAAAAACGGAAACGGGCTGAAGCGCTGTATATGCGGGCCCAGTACGACCTGGCATTGTGCACCTATGAACAGGCCCAGACACACGATCGCGGCAGCGAACCTTACGTCAAGTTGGCCACCCAGGCGGCCAACGAGTTCGAGACAATCCACACGCGGTACCGCAGCCAGGTGCTGGGACTGTATGCCCGCATGTGGCAGGGGAAATGTTTCGAGGAACAGGATGACATCAACAAGGCCATGGGGATCTACAAGGAATTGCTGGGCCATCCCGGCGGTTCGGCCACGATGCGAGTGATCCAGGACCAGGTGCTGCTGTTCCAGCTGATTTGCCTGAACCACGAGGAAAAAAAGGATTACCTCCTGGTGATCAACCAGTCGGCCGAGTGGCTGGGGAAAAGAACGACGCGGCAGCGTCGAGCTCCTGGGGCGCTGGGGATTCTTTGGGAGCAGGTCCGGGCGCAGGAGTCGTTGGCTGGCGAACGTACGAAAGTCGAGAAAGACCGTAACCAACTTCTCACCGCGGCGTTGGCCAATTGCCGGTTCATCCAGCGGTGGCCCAGCAAGTACAAGGACGTGGCGCTGTTCAAGATGCG
>CAWVUS010000027.1:0-29490 GCA_963933195.1 uncultured Planctomycetaceae bacterium | reverse complement strand
GAAAACGCGATCCACTGCAACGCCAGGCGAGTGGCCGGCTTGCTGGAACAGCAGGACCCGATCCTGTCACAGGCCGTAGAGTCTGGCCAGCTGTCGGTGGTTCCTGCCTGCTACCGCCTCGACACCGGCGAAGTGGAGTTCCTGGCGCCGTGAAGAGGGTGGTTGGTTCACCGCGTTCCGGATCCCGGTTGTTGGCGACGGTCAGTCACGGATTTCAGCCGGGGGTGAAAGTAGGGCCGCCAGGACTCGAACCTGGAACCAACGGATTATGAGTCCGCTGCTCTAACCGATTGAGCTACGGCCCCTCGGGTGTCGTTCGACGTGTTCATTCTATCGGGTTGGTATTCGGGCCGGGAGGCGTCGGGACCGAGATCCTATGTTCGTCGCAGGACAAACATCGTGTCGGTGATCTCGTTGTCGAGCCTCAACGGGTCATCGATGTCGTACCAGAAGTCGTACACGTTGAGCAATTCGAATGCGGGGACCGACTTCAGCAGTCGGCGGAACTGTGCCGCCGTGTACATTCGCAACGGGAATGCGTCCTCGAACCGCATCCTCCGCTGAGGCGGGCCGCCGGTTGTGACGTTCAACCGGAAACGCAGGGTCTCGATTCGTTTTCGCCGATTCGAGTCGAGTACCTTCAGCGAGAAGGTGACCCGAGTGCTGCCATGGCGTGCCGACCAGCGCTCCGATGATTCCGGATCGATGTCCATCGGCAGCAGGTGGAAACCGAGCAGGTAGACACCCCCGGGGCGCAGGCTCGTCGCAACCGATTCGAGATGGCTCCTCGCGTCACGTTCGGTCAACAGGTGCCGGAACGTGTTCATCGGGCAGATGGCCAGGTCGATCGGTGGATCGACCTGCACGGTTGTCATGTCGCCTTCGAACACCTCGGCCGTCAGACCGCGGCGTTTCAGTCGGCGGCGGAGGTAGTTGATGGCGGGGGTGCTGAGATCGTAGCCGATGGCGTTGTAGCCACGAGCCGCCAATTCCACCACCAGCCGTCCGCCTCCGCATCCCGGTTCCAGTACCCGGCGGACCGGAAAATCGCAGTAACGCTTGGCCACCGCATCGACGAAATCGGCCTCCAACTGCGTTTCTTCTCGAAACGCCAGGTCCCAGTACTGGGGGCAGGAGTAACAGCTCTTGGGCATCAGTGATGAAACCGGCATCGTCTTGGAGGCGTGTTGTTCCGCCGGACACAACGCCGGAGGGTTTTCGTCTCAGAGCCATTTCCCAGGGGGCTATCCAACGTCGCGGTTGGCCTGTCGTAGCAGTGCCCGCATGTAGGCCACGCAGTAAGCCGCTCCGGCTTGTTGCAGGCCACTGTCGTTGATCATGTGGGGAATGTGATCACCGATTGCCGAGCCGTTGAAGCCGACCTCGCGTAGCGTCCGCATCACCCTGGGCATGTCCTGGTAGCCGTCGTCCGGGAACGTCTCGAAGAATCGGGGCAGCGTGCCACTGACGTTGCGGAAGTGGATCGCAAACAGTTGTTTCCGCTTGCCCCAGTAGCGAATCATCTCGAAGACGTCCTTGCCCATCTTCTTGCCACCTTCCGACCACGTTCCGATGCACAACAGAACACCCCAGTGCTTGCTGTGACCGGCGATCTCGTCGGCACGGCGGTAACCGTCGAAGTGAGTGAACAGCTTGGCGACACCGTTCATCATGGCCACCGGAGGGTCGTCGGGGTGCAGTGCCATTCGCACGTCGGAGTCCTCGGCCACCGGCAACACCCGCTTGATGAAGTACTCGTAGTTGGACCACATCTCCTCGGCGTTGTAGACCCGCCCGAATCTCTGTTTCTCGATTGTCTTGCGAAACACCTCCAGGTCGAACACCCGCACCGAATACCCCCGGTTGACCACTCGACCGGTGCTGTACGTGTTGCCGGGGTGAAACGCATAGCCGGCGACGGGAATCTTCAGTCGCCCGAGGGCTTTCAGAAACTGTTGGTATTCCCGGATTTCCGCATCTCGTTCGGGCCGGCCCAGCCCGATGTTGACCGATCCCTGGACGGGGTGAACGGCCGAGTAGATCTGGATGTCGTGCCTGGCAAAGCGTTTTTGCAGGTCTCGCAGAAATCCGAGGTTGGCCTGCTGCCGCGTGAGATCGACTCGGACCGATCTCAGTCCGAGTTGCTGCAGAAAGCTCATGTCGTCGTCGGTGAGCGAACCGGGCACGCGGCGGGCCAGCTTGACGTTCCCCGGGTCGTATTCGTCGATCGGAGCTGGACGGTCCGCGGCGGTTGCGTGTTGTGGAGCCAGGATCGAGCCGGCACCGAGCAGTCCGGCGGCCTTGATGAATTCGCGGCGGGGTGTGTCGGCCATGAGGGTCTCCGTTCAGGCAATCAATTCGTGCAAGACCCGGCCATGCACATCCGTCAGCCGGTAATCCCGTCCACTGAAGCGGTAGGTCAATTGTTCGTGGTCGATGCCCATCTGGTGCAGGAGCGTCGCGTGCAGGTCGTGGATATTGACACGGTTCTCGACGGCCCGAAAACCGAATTCGTCGGTTGCACCATGGGCCACGCCACCCCGGATTCCACCGCCGGCCATCCAGACGGTGAACCCGTAGGGATTGTGGTCACGACCCGTGCCGGCTTCCGAGACCGGTGTTCTGCCAAACTCGCCACCCCATACGATCAGTGTTTCGTCGAGCAGCCCACGTTGTTTCAGGTCGGTGATCAGGCCCGCGCACGCACGGTCGATGTCGGGGCAGCGTTGTCGAAGATTCTTGTCGATGTCGTGGTGGTCGTCCCACGGTTGCCCGGGTCCGGAAAAGACCTGCACGTATCGGACACCACGCTCGACCAGGCGTCGGGCCAACAGGCACGAATTGCCAAACGTGTTCTCGCCGTACAGTTCGCGGACTCCCCTGGTCTCGGTCCGCACGTCAAACGCTTCGCTGGCGGCGAATTGCATACGGAATGCTGTCTCCATCGACTGGATCCGCCCCTCGAGAAACCCGTCGGTCGCACGATCGGCCAGGTGCATTCTGTTGAGTTGCTGAACCAGGTCCAGTTGTTTCCTCTGGGAGGTCTTGTCCTGGATCGGGTTCTTCAGGTACCGGATCATCTTTTCCGGGGCGGTTTCGTCGGGGGTGAACTGCGTGCCCTGGAACTTCGACGGCAGGAAGCCGGATCGCCACAACTTGCCACTGCGGGGGTGGCTGATCGCCACAAACCCGGGGAGGTTCTCGTTCTCGCTACCCAGTCCGTAGTTCAACCAGGCACCGATGGTCGGCCGCGTGACGGCGATGTTGCCCGAGTGGATCAGGTTCCGGGCCGGTGTGTGCGTGGGATTGAAGGTGTACATCGAACGGATCACGCAGATGTCGTCGATGACGTGGCCCAGCCGTGGGAGCAACTCGCTGACCTCGACACCCGACTGCCCGGACCGGTGGAACTTGAATGGTGAGGCCAGGATTCCCTTGGTGACCCGTTCGGTCCGCAGGTTGACGGTCTTGGGCCGTTGGCCGGCATACTTTTGAAGTGCCGGCTTCGGGTCGAAGAGGTCCATGTGGGATGGACCGCCGGTCATGAACAGAAAGATGACGTGCTTGGCCGGTGGGTTGGACCGCTGCGGATTGTCCTGTTTTTGCTCGGCGGCCAAAAGACCGGCGAGGCTGGTGAGGCCGAAACCACCTCCGGCGGTGGCGAGAGCCTGGCGACGAGTGGGCAGGTGTGGGTTGAGCATGGGGTCAATCAACGAAAATCAGTTCACTGGTGGCGAGCAAAGCCTGGCAGTAATCCTTCCAGGCCGTCGCCGGGTGTGTCTGTCGCCGTGTTTCCAGGAAGTTGGCGGCGATGGTGATCTCCTGGCGTGACGGTTTGCGAGCGAACACGCGTCGATAGAGTGTCTGGATGTTGGTGGAGTCGTCGGACCTGGCGTCAACGTGCGTGGCCAGTGTCGTGGCCTGGTCAATGAAGAACCCGCTGTTGAGAACAAACAACTGCTGCAGCGGCGTCGTGGTCACGTCGCGACCGGGCACGTGTTGTGAAACATCCGGGAAGTCGTACAGCCGCATCAACGGGCTGACCTGCCTCCGACTGACGGTGGCATAGACGGTACGGCGGAGGTTCTTGGTGTCAGCGACATCCTGCGACGGACCGAAGGGTTTTGTGTCGAGTGCACCGGTGACGGCCAGGATCGAATCTCGCCAGGTCTCGAAATCGATCCGTCGCCGGGGATATCTCCAGAGCCAGCGGTTGACCGGGTCGGCGGTCGCGGCTTGCTGGCGGTACCGGCTGGATTGCGAGTAGGTGGCCGAGAGCACGATTTCTCGGTGCAGCCACTTCAACGACCAGCCATTGGCGATGAAGCCAGCGGCCAGGTCATCGAGCAGCCTGGGATGTGAAGGTCGATCACCCTGGGCACCGAAGTCGCTGGTGGTTGTCACCAGTGGTCGTCCGAAGTGCCACCCCCAGACGCGGTTCACGAACACCCGGGCCGCCAGTGGTGCCGCGGTGGTCGTGATGGCCCGGGCGAGTTCGAGTCGTCCAGACCTCTTCTGGAACGACCGGGGCTTCTGGTCAGGGCTGAGGACCTGGAGAAAACGCCGCGGGGTGATGGGGCCGGGCGTGTTGACGTTGCCACGGAGAAACACCGGCAGGTCACGATGTTGTCCGATCCGAAAGTCCATCCACGTGAAATCGGGGTCGCTGGCGTCGATGAAGACCGCGGCGTCGTAAACGGCGTGGGTGGCCGGAGCGTCCAGGAACGGGGTTTGTTTCAGCAAGGCCAACTCGGCTTTCATGGCCGAGATCTCTTCGGGAGTTGATGGCGTGGCGGGATCTGATTTCAGCGAGATGGCGACCTCGAGACGCCACAGGCGATCCTGTGCCCAGATCACGCGTCGCTCCTCCTCCTGGGTCAATTCGACCAGCGGTCGCTTGACCTTCCAGTTGCTGGCGAAGACGCCGGCCAGCGAGTAGTAATCCTGCTGGGTGATGGCGTCGAACTTGTGTCGATGACACCGTGCACAGGCAACCGTCAGTCCCAGCAGGCCGCGGCTGAGGGCATCGACCCGTTCGTCCCAGTCGTCGGTGGCGATGGTTTCGATCACCGTCTTGGACAGCCGGGGATCCTTGTGGTACGTCGGCGCGGTACCGAGATAGCCCAGGGCCCGGAGATCAGTGCGCTGGAAATCTGGCAACAGGTCGGCGGCCAACTGCATGACCAGGAACCGGTTGTATGGCAGGTCGGCGTTGATCGCTTCGATCACCCAGTCGCGGTACCGCCACCCGTCGGGATGGGGGCGATTGGTGGCCTCGCTGGTCGGGTTGTCTTCGGCCCAGCGGGCCACGTCGAGCCAGTGTCGGCCCCAGCGTTCACCGTAGTGCCGACTGGCCAGTAGCCGGTCGACCAGGCGGGATGATGCATCGGGCCGCCGGTCGTTCTCGAATTCGGAAATCTCGGCCTGGGTGGGTGGCAGTCCGAGCAGGTCGAGTTTCAGCCGTCGCAGCAGCGTGCGTCGATCGGCCCGGGGTGACGGTTTCAGTTGATGTGTTTCCAACTGGGCCAGGACAAAGTGATCCAGCCGCTTCTGGGCCCAGTTTTTCTGTTTGGTTTGGGGAAGTGGGCCGGCGGCGACCGGTTGAAACGACCACCAGCGGCGTGCCATCTCAAAACTCATGCCCTGTTGTTTTTCGGCCTTGTCGGTACGGACCTTGTCCCGCGGATCGGGGGCTCCGATCCGGACCCATGTTTCAAAATCGGCAACAACCTGTTTTGGCAATTGGCCACCGGGTGGCATCTCGAGTGACTCGTAGCGGATGGCAGCCAGCAGCAGGCTGGCTGCCGGTTTTCCCGGAACGATGGCCGGTCCGGTGGGGCCGCCCTTGCGGATCAATTGCCGGCTGTCGAGTCGGAACTTGCCCTGGATCTTCTTGGCCCGTTGCGAATGGCATCCGTAACAGTGCTTGACCAGGACCGGTCGAATTTTCTGTTCGAAGAAAGCCAGTCCAGCCTTGGTTGGTGGCTTGTCGGAAGCGTGTCCGACAGCCGCTGAAGCGACCAGGGCCGAGAGAACAATGGCGGTGTGAACCAACCGTGGTGGGCGTGGGTTGACCGATGCAGTGAACATGGACCCATGCTAGGCTACCCTGCCGAAGAAGGCGAAGGTTCTGGTGACCGGTTGCCTGCCTGGGCTGATTGTTGTCAAGGACCGTCCGTCTGACCGGCGGGCAACAGGAGACAAGCAGATGTCACGTGTCAGTGAAGTGCTCGATCGAATACAGATGGTTCGGGGGTACACCGCCGAACTGATTGACGCGGTACCCGAGTCGGACTGGTTTCGGCAACCGGCCGAGGGAGTGACGCATGTCGGCTGGCAGGTTGGCCACCTGGCGATGGCCCAGTACCGCCTGGCGCTGGACCTTGTGCGGGGTGTCCAGCCGGGAGACGACGACCTGATCAGTGCTCGGATACTGGAGATTTATGGCAAGGATTCGATTCCGGATCCCGATCCGGCGGCCAATGCCAGCGTGGAAGAAATTCGCGCGGCCTACGACGCGGTTCACCTTGCGGTGATCGGAGAGATCGGCGCCATGGACGACAGCATCCTTGATGAACCCTCGAGTCGCTCTCATCCGGTGTTTGATACCAAGGGTGGTGCCCTGGAATGGAGTGCCCGCCACGAGATGTTGCATGCCGGCCAGATAGGACTGCTGAGGCGGCTGTTTGGCGAGAAGTGGTTGCGCTAGGCTTGGTCCGGTTCCGCGACGGGTGATTCCGGATCTTTGGCGGTGGTGTTGGTCTCCAGGTGGTGTCGCTCATCGACGGGACGGATGGCCCAGTTGGCAACCAGGGCCACGCCCAGCAGGGCGGCCATCAGGTACATGGTCGAGTTGTAGAGCGTGGCGCGTGGGTCGAGGGTTTCGTCGGGCAGCAGGGCCAGCAGGTTGCCGATGTCGACCGTCTTGGCCGCAATCAGTGCGTCAAGCTGGTCCTTTCCCGTGTCGAACTTCTCGCGAAATGCCGCGGCATCGACCTTGGAAGCCAGGTCGCGAATGGCGGCCAGCCGCTGGTTTTCGCGAAGCGAGGTGATGGCCAGCGGACCCAGAACGCCCGCCGTGCTCCAGGCGGTCAGCAATCGTCCGTGGATGCCGCCGACAAAGCGGGTGCCGAACAGGTCGGCCAGGTAGGCGGGAATCGTGGCGAAGCCACCTCCATACATCGTGAAGATGACCATCGTGGTGGCATAGAAGTAGACCAGCCAGGTGGCGGTCGGGCTGGCGCTGACGCCGGCGGCGGTGAAGGGGATTGACACGTACAACGCGATTCCCAGTACAAAGAACAGCGTGTAGGTCGTCTTGCGACCGATGCGGTCCGAGACGCTGGCCCAGAAGAATCGGCCGAGCATGTTGAAGACACTGATCATCAGCACGTAGCTGGTCGCGAAACCCTCGTCGACCAATTCGGGAAGAGTGGTTCCGAAAATCTCGGTCATCATTGTCTTGGCGACGCCCAGCACACCGATGCCGGCGGTGACGTTGAAACACAGGACGATCCAGACGAGGTAGAACTGGGGTGTCTTGATGGCCTGGTCGATGCCGACATCATGCCGGCTGATCATCTTCTTCTGTGCGTCGTCGTCGGCCGGTGGTGTCCATCCGTCGGGCACCCAGCCCTCGGCGGGAATCCGGTAGCAGAACGAGGCGACCAGCATCACGAGGAAGTATCCGATGCCCAGCACCAGGAATGTTTCGGCCACTCCAACGCTGCCGGTGCCGACGACATAAATGGCGTCAACGCCGTTCTCGTCCACGACAATCACCTCGCGCAGTTGTCCGGCCACCTCGGCCATCCGTCGTCCGCCCCGGGTGACCAGTTCGACGGCACCGTCGAGTTTTTGGGGATCAACGTGGAAGAGGTTCAGCAGCCATTTCTTCAACGGGGCTCCGATCATCGCTCCGCCCCCAAACCCCATGATCGCCATTCCCGCCGCCATGCCGCGTCGGTCGGGGAACCAGCGGATCAGTGTGCTGACTGGCGAGACGTAGCCGAGCCCCAGTCCACAGCCGCCCAGGGCCCCATAGCCGGCATAGACCAGCCAGAGTTGATGTGTCCAGATGCCGATGGCACCGACCAGGAAGCCGCCGCCCCAACAGGTCGCCGCCACCGTGCCGACCAGGCGGGGTCCGACGCGTTCCAGCCACTTGCCGGCAACCGCGGCCGAGAGGCCCAGGAACACGATCGCGACGGTGAAAATCCAGACCACGTTGCCCAGCGACCAGTCGTCGGCCGAGGGAGCCATCACGCCGCGGATTCGCTCCAGCGGCGGGTTGAAGATGCTCCAGGCGTACACCGATCCGATGCACAGATGAATGGCCACCGATGCGGGAGGTACCAGCCAGCGGTTGAAGCCGGGGCCGGCGACAATGCGGTCCTTGGCAAACAACCGCGACATGCGGCAACGGTTCCTGTGAAAGCACGAAAAGGTGACTGGTGCAGGACTCACCTTATCCGAGGTCCGTGGGGATGGGAATCGTGCTCGAAGCGGCTGCCCCTTTACTTTGCCGTGAGCCACGGTCCAGAATGATTGGCTGGTTTGAACTCGGATGGCGGCCTGGACCTGGACGGTTGTTTTTGACCGTCTTGGACCACACGGTTGGTGAGAATGCGATGACCCGCTTGCAATTGGCACTGGACGAACCGGATCTCGACGTCTCGGTGGCCCGCGGACGCGAGTTGATCGACCTGGTGGAGATCATCGAGGTGGGAACACCGTTGGTGATCGAGTACGGGATGGAATCGGTCCGCCGGATCCGTGAGGCCTGTCCGGGAGTCGAGGTGCTGGCGGACCTGAAGGTGATGGATGCCGGTCGACTCGAGGCGGCCCTGGCCTTCCGGGCCGGTGCCGACTGGGTCAGTGTCCTGGGCGTGGCCGCCGATGCCACGGTGCGTGGAGTGCTCGAGGCGGCCAGCGACGCCGGGGGCCGCGTGTTGGTGGACCTGATTGGCTGTCCGGATATCCCGATGCGTGCGGCCGAATTGTTGAGGCTGGGCGCGAACATGTTGTGTGTTCACACGGCCTTCGATTGCCAGGAAGCGGGAGTGGGTCCACTTGATGAACTCTCGCAGCTTCTCGAGGTGACACCGGCCGAGCGAGCCGCGGTGGCCGGTGGGATTCGTCCGGAGACGCTGCCGGCGGTTGCCGAGTTGGCCCCGGAAGTCGTTGTTGTCGGAGGGTACCTGGCCTGTCACAGTCAGCCCCGCGAGGCTGCTGCCGAGATGCGCGAGTTGTTGACCGGGGAGCAGGTGCAGTGAGTGTTCGCGACCAGGCGGTACAGATTGCCGGGGAAGTGTCCAGGACAGTGGGTCGAGTGGACGACGATCGTGCCGAGGCGCTGGTGGCCGCGCTGGACGAGGCCAACCGGGTGTTCGTGGTCGGGGCCGGCCGGTCGCTTCGATCGATTGAATCGTTCGCCATCCGGTTGTTGCACCTGGGCGTGTCGGCCTTTGTCGTCGGAGAAACGACGACCCCGGCGCTGGAACCCGGTGACCTGCTACTGGTCGGATCGGGTTCCGGTTCCACGGGATCGTTGATCCCGATTGCCCGAAGAGCGGTCGAGAAAGGAGGTCGGGTGGCACTGGTGACCATTCGATCCGGTTCGGCAATTGGCGAGTTGGCTGATATCGAATTGCACGTGCCTGCACCGACCCCGAAGCTCGATGGGCCGGATGAGGCCGAGTCGATTCAACCGATGGGGTCATTGTTTGAACAGAGCCTGCTCGTGGTGCTCGACGCGGTGGTGCTGGCATTGATGCAGCGGCGAGGCGAAAGCCCCGAAACCATGTTCGCGCGGCATGCCAACCTCGAATAGTCACGAGACTTCGTGGCCGTTTGATTCGCAGGTGCGGCCGGGTATCCTTGCCCTGGTTCGATTCCCGTGGTCCGACGAGCGAGTTCATGTCCAAGACGATCACCGCCGCAGTCTTAACCAACGAAACGGGTGCTCACCTGGGTGCCTATTTCCCCGCGTTGGCAGCCAGTCCCGAGGCGGGACGTGTCGTGCTGGCGGACCCCAGTGGCCAGGCCGTTGATGGGGCCAGGCGGGCGCTGGGTGACAAGCTGGCCAAGGTCTACCGGAGTCATGCCGAGTTGTTGAAGGTCGAGAAGCCCTCGTTGGCACTGGTGTCGCTGGAGTCGCGTTCGGCACCCCCGTTGATCCGCCAGGCACTGGAAGCGGGCTGCCACGTGTTTGCCGAAAAACCGGCTTGTGTGAAGCCGGAAGATTTTGGCGAGTTGGTCAAGCTGGCAGACGCCAAGCATCTGCACCTGATGCTGGCGTTGGCGAATCGGACCAATCCCGAGACCCAAGCGGCCCTGAAACTGGTCTCCAGCGGAAAGATTGGGAAGGTGTATGGCATCGAACTGCACATCATTGCCGACCAGACACGGTTGAAGAGTCCCGCGTACCAAAAGAAATGGTACGCGCAGAAGGAGCGGGCTGGTGGTGGTCACCTGGCATGGCTGGGAATCCACTGGCTGGATCTGGCGACGTATCTCACCGGAACCCACGCCACGCACATCACCGGGTTTGCGGCCAACGTGGGAGGCCAGCCGCTTGATGTCGAAGATTCGGCGGCGGTTGCCCTGCGGTACGCCAATGGCACGCTGGGCACTCTCACGTCCGGGTATTACCTGGACCGCGGGTACCACACGCATGTCAAGATCTGGGGTTCTCACGGCTGGCTGCAGTTGGAACGCTGGGGCGGCAAGACGTTGACCTGGCAGAGTTGGAAGCCGGGTTCCAAGCCGGGTGTGCAGACCTGGGAGGGCCAGGACGAGCCACGTGGGTACACTCCGTTTGTCCAGGCTGCCGTGAAGGCCGCTGCTGGCCTGGCCGATGCACCCATCTCATCGCACGACAGCCTCCGGGCATTGCAGATGGTTTATGGACTTTACCGGGCCCATGCGACCGGACAGACCCAGGTGATTGGCTGACACCAGGTCGCCCGATTCCGTTTTCATTCACCTCCAGAAGAACCCATTTGATGCGTGACCTTCCGATTCGATTCAAGTTCCGCTGGCTCGATGAGCAGGGAAACGTTACGGGTCTCTTCCGGAGCAAAAAGGGAGTCTTCGATGGCCAGGAATTGGTCCTGGACGATCTGACGCTGCCGGTGGCCAACATCATCTCGCTGGAGATCCACGAGGAACGCCTGGCGGTGGCGTTCGTTGATGGAGACGCGGCCGACTCCAAGATGTTTCACATCTACAAGGTGCCGGCTGTCGATTTGAAACGGGCTATCGATGCGGTTCGTAGTGCCGCCTGGGCCGAGATCACTCGTGAGAGGATGGTGAGCGAGGGGCGTGGAGACGCATTTCGGACCGAAATATGCACCCAGTGCAATGCCACCATAGACCTCTCGGACATGCCCGATACGCCCCAGGTGTATTGCGTTTTCTGCAGTTCGCTGATGACGACCGGCCCGGGTGGAATGCCCGACGAGCACGAACTCGGTTTGTGCGAGGAGTGCGGGATGTTCTCCAATCCCAAGCGGTTCACGATCTTCTACTTCTACTTCCTGGTCGTCGTCTGGGGGTTCACTTCGCGAGTGACCCATCGTTGTGCGGCCTGTATGCGGGGCACGGCCTGGAAGATGCTGCTGGGCAACCTGCCGTTTCTGCTGGGTGTCCCGGTGGCGATTGTTCAACTGTTTCGGTGCTACGGCGGGAAGCTCACCGGCAACGTGATGGCCGACCTGGACGCCGCCAATCTGAAGGCCCGCAAGGGCGATATGCTGGCGGCCCTGCAGGGGTACCAGAAGGTTCTTGACCAGGTCCCCTTTTCCGCCGGGGTCAAGTACAACCTGGCGATGGCTCTTCTGCAGCAAAATGAAATCCAACGAGCCGCCGATGCCCTGGAGCTGGTTGTCACCGATTGCGTCAACTACGCACCCGCGTACTTCCCACTTTCCCAATGCTACGAACACCTTGGCGAGGAGGCCAAGCTGAAGGAGCTCCGTCGAATCTGGGGGGACGCGAATGACGACGAGTCGTCACCGGATCACGACGGCGACAGGGATTCTGCCGGGTTGCTTGACGAGTGAGATGGCTGGCAGTGATCATCGGAGCGCGGAAGCGGCCAGGAGCCCGGACGACTCAAACGAATCCATTGAAACATTCTGTCGAGGCGCTAGACATGACATCTGCAAAACGACTTGGAATTGGCATCCTCTCCGTCGCCCTGCTGCTGGGTCTCTCGGGCTGGGCCTCGGGCTGGTTTATCCCGACTGAAACGACGGTCACCGAGTTGGCTCCAGGGGTCTTCTTCCGCAAGACGCAGACCAAGCCGGAGTTCATTGGCTGCAACCAGGGCTGGGTGGTGTTTCGAGACTTTGTCCTGGTGATCGATGCCAATTTTCCGAACCAGGCCGACGAGGTCATCAAGCTGATCCGCAAGACGACGAACAAGCCGATCCGGTACGTCTTCGACACGCATTATCACGGCGACCATGCCGATGGAAATGCGAAGTACACCAAGTTGGGTGCGGTGGCAATTGCTTCGGAAAGCAGCCGGGCGCTGTTTGACACCAAGGGGATTGCGGGATTCCAAAAGTCACAGAAGGAAAAAAAAGAGGAATACGGTCCGGTGGCTTATGACAAGCCGTCGTTGTACTTCCCCAAGAAACTGGTGATCGACGACGGGACAATGCGGGTCGAGTTGATCACCTTTGGCCATGCTCATACCGCTGGCGACGCCATCGCCTGGCTGCCCAAGCAGCGGATCGCCTTCACCGGAGATTCGTGTGTCAACGGGGCCTTCAACTACACCGGCGACAGCAATACCGCGAGCTGGATTGGCGTTCTGACCCAGTTGGCCAAGTTGCCGATCAAGACGATCGCCCCGGGTCACGGCGAGACGTCGAGCAAGGCCCTGATTGCCACGCAGAAACGGTATTTTGTCGAGTTGCGGCAGGCCATTCAAAAGGCGGTCGATGACGGCAAGACACTCGAACAGATCAAAACGGCCATCGATCTTCCGTGGTACAAGAAGTGGACCGGGGTGGATGTGAAAACCCGCGAAGAGAACATCGAGCACGTCTTTGGCGAATTGACCGGGAAGAAGGCCAAGCCGTGAGCCGGCTGTTGCTGGCTGCCGTCCTGGCGTTGTTGCCGGCGACACTCTCTGCGGCGAACCGTCCCAATGTGCTGGTCATTCTGACCGACGACCAGGGCTGGGGCGATCTGAGTCTCAACGGGAACCGCAATCTCAGCACCCCGCACATCGATTCACTGGCGCGTGACGGGGCCAGTTTCAGGCGTTTCTATGTCTGCCCGGTCTGTTCCCCGACCCGGGCGGAGTTCCTGACCGGTCGGTATCACCCGCGGGGTGGTGTCTACAGCACGTCGGCCGGTGGCGAGAGACTGGACCTGGACGAGCGGACGATCGGTGATGTGTTCACCCGGGCCGGCTATGCCACGGCGGCATTCGGCAAGTGGCACAACGGAATGCAGCCACCCTACCACCCCAATAGCCGGGGTTTCGCCGAGTTCTACGGGTTTTGCTCGGGTCACTGGGGCGACTATTTCAGTCCGCCACTGGAACACAATGGCCGCCTGGTTCGCGGCAATGGGTTTTGTATCGACGACTTCACCGACCGAGCCATCAGGGTCATCGAGACGGCCAGTCGCGACAACACGCCGTTCTTTGTTTACCTGCCTTTCAATACGCCCCATTCACCGATGCAGGTCCCCGATCGCTGGTGGGATGGGTTTCGAGAGAAACAACTGTCGATGCATCATCGTGACGCCAGGCAGCCGGGATCGAAGTCTGGAAAGCGTGAGAACATCGGTCACATCCGTTGTGCGTTGGCGATGTGCGAGAACATAGACTGGAATGTTGGTCGCCTGCTGGCGACCCTCGAACGGATGAAATTGGCCGACGACACGATCGTCGTGTATTTTCATGACAACGGCCCCAATGGAGTGCGTTGGAACGGCGACATGCGGGGCCGCAAGGGGTCGACCGACGAGGGCGGTGTGCGTTCGCCATTGCTGGTGCGTTGGCCGGCCAGGATTCCACGCGGGCGGGTTGTCGATCGCATCGCTGGGGCAATCGACCTGTTGCCCACGCTGGCCGATTGTTCCGGAATACCGATTGCGCCGGCAGCCGGGAAACCGTTGGACGGTCGCAGCCTGAAGCCACTGCTGATGTTCAGCCCCGGCTCGCCGCAGTGGCCGGATCGTTCGATCTTCTCGCACTGGCGCGGACGCGTCAGCGTGCGAACACAGACCCATCGGCTGGACCACCAGGGACGGCTCTACGATATCGGGTCGGATCCTGGCCAACGTCGAGATCTCAGCCGGGCCCAGCCGGAATTGGCCGCTCGATTGCGAGGTGACGTGGCGAAGTGGAAACACGAGGTGTTGGGCGAGTTGGATTCGAAGCGGCTGCGACCCTTCCCGGTGGGTGCTCCGGATGCCGAGTGGACACAGTTGCCCGCCAGGGATGGCCGGCCTGCCGGCACGATCAAGAGATCCAATCGTTTTCCAAATTGTTCGTACTTTACCAACTGGACGGACACCGGCGACCGGGTCACCTGGCCAGTCGATGTGTTGTCAGATGGCCGGTTCGAAGTGACTCTCTACTACGCCGTGTCAAAGTCGGACGTGGGTGCCACGGTCGAGTTGAGCAGCGGGTCCTCGCGAGTGACGACGACAATCAGCCGTCCACACGAGGTGCCGGCGCGGGGGGGCGAGCACGACCGGGTGCCCCGCCAGGAGTCGTACGTCAAGGACTTCCGGCCGATGCGAATGGGAGCGATCGACTTGTCCCGGGGTCGAGGCGACCTGGTGTTGCGAGCGACACGAATTCCCGGGTCGCAGGCGATGGAGTTTCGGCTGCTGATGTTGCGCCGCGTGTCGTCAACTACGCCTTGCGAATGAAGTGAGCGGCGTAACTGCGTACTTCCTGCCCGTTGAGTACATGGACCTGCCGCAGCCTGGAGACGGTTTCCTGGCTGAATCGTCCCAGTGGTACGTGGACCAGTTTCCGGCCGTGTTGGCGAGCGATCCGCCGCCAGGCGGCACCGGGCGGTGATTCGCTGAGAATGGCAATATGGCGTTCGTGGCTGTAATGGCAGGCAGCGGCCAGCAGTCGTTCTTCGAGCGTGTCGGCCCAGTTGAATCGCGGATCGGCCCAGACCTCGGGAACAGGCCGGGGAGGGAACAAGAACATGGCCCCGCCGTAGTTGGCCACTCCGATTCCCGGTCCGGCAAGTTCGTTCTGAAAATCCGTCGCAAACAGTGCCAGTGTCGATTCGTCGTTGTGTTCGGCCATCCAGGTGATCCGCCACGGGTAATCACGTGGATCGGCCGGTGAATCAAAGAACATCAAGACGCAATCGAGATTGCCCCGGGTGGGGGGGAGCACTTTGACAAACAGGTCTCCGGTGTGCCAGTTCCTGAGCGTTTCACGAATATCCAGGCCGTCGCGGAGACTGGTGGTGAATTTCTCGGACCGTGCCAGGTCGGTTCCGAGCATCGACAATGCCGAGTCTTTGACGTGCGTGCGGAACCGTTCGATTGCGTTGTCCTCGGGTGGCCAGCTGCACTGGCGGTGTGGATCCCACTGCATCTGCCACTGGTCCTGTTGTGGCTGGGGTGGTCGAGGTTTCAGCCGGACGGTCCGCCAACTGAGGGGTGGACCGGGGAGCCGGCTGACCAGCTCGACCTGTTCCCCTCCGGGCAATTGTCCCCGTCCGATCCCGATTCGGATTTCTTCCAGCGGCAGTGGTTGGGCGTAGGGATAGTCGCGGGCGGTTTCGGCCAGGGTGATCGCAAACTCGTCGCCGGCGACCTGCTTGGCCGCGGTGACCAGGGTGTACAGGTCGGGCGTCAGTCGTCGCTCGATCAGTGACAGGTTGCGAACGTAACGGAAGAAGGTCGAGAGCAGTTGTGGTGTCACCTGCCGGGCTCGCGACTTCCATTCCGACTGGTAGCGGTCCCGGGTTTCCAGCAGCAGTTCCTTGAGCCCGTCGACGGAGAGATTCTCGTCGTCGTCGAGCCGGGCTCGAGCGGTTTCATAGAGCCCGGTGATGAAAGGCAGTTCACCAAGAACGAACGCCAGGGTCCGGGGGTCGACGGCCAGTGACAGGGTGTCTGTCACCTCGATCTCCTCGGCCAAACGGCCTCCGGTGCCGTAGGCCTCGCGGATCCATGGCCAATCGAGCAGGCTGCAGACGAGCAGGATCGAGTCGTGTTGTGCTTCGAGTTCGTGGATCCGGGCGGCAATGTGGTTCACGCGATCGATTGGCTGCCCCTCGGGGGGACGGGGCAGTGCTGGTAGAATGGCCGAGGCAAACTGGGGCAGCGACACCTTTTTGAGCGCGTAGGAATCGGGCAGCACGGCGGCGAGTGGTTCCCAGGGATTTGTCTCCGGATCGATGAACGCGCGGACGAGGTGTTCTCCCATCGCGGTTCGCAGGGCTGCGATCACCGGTTGACAGGGATCGATCGGAACGTAGCTGGCCCGTCGCGATGTCTCGGACGGTTCGTCGTCATGTTGACCAGGCGCCCAGTCTTGGATGTCAAAACCCGGCGATTCGTGTTGCAGCACGACGGTGGCGCCGGGCAGGTGGGCAAGGGCGGCCTCGGTGTCGGCCTGGAACGAGGGCGGCAGCGGCACGGCCAGGCAGTCGAAGTCGTGTTCGAGCATGACCCGGCGGACGGCGATTGCGAAATCACCGCTGCCGTGGATCACGGGCACGGCCAACGTCTTGTCGCTGATGGCCAGGGGTCCGGTGATCATGAGTCGATCCCGTCACCTCCGGGTTCCTCCTCCTCTTCGTCGGCATCGGGGTGCAGGGGGTCGTCGCCGGTGAAGAAAAAGTCTCCCAGTCCCAGTGGCATGATGTTGCCGCCCAGGGAATGTTGTCGGCGGGAGGCGAGCGCCTGGAGATCGAGAGCATCGTCCCCGAGGCAGGCGGTCACGGATTCGGCCCACGCCTGGTCGGAAGAGAGTGGATGTTCGGGGTCGGACGCGAGTCGTTTCAACGAATAACGAAGGACGTTGATTCCGTCGCGGGTCGAGAAATCCAGTTTCAGCTCGTGAGCCTGCTGCAGGAACTCGACGGTGAGGTTCAACATCTCGGCGTTGGCGAACGGCAGGTGGTACTCGAGTATGGCGCGTTCGTCTTCGCGGGAGGGGTGGTCGAGAACCAGGGTGGGCTGGAGGCGGCTGAGGATATAGTCGGGGACCTCGAAGGTCGATTCGTCCTCATTCATCGTCACGACACAGCGGAAGTCATCGTGTGCCGGGATGGTGATTCCCGCGACGATCGACTCGACATAGCGTCGATGGTCCAGCAGGGGGGCGAGGCTGGCCCAGGATTTTTCGTTCATCCGATTGCCCTCGTCCAGCACGCAGACCGACCCGGTGATCATCGCGGTGACCAGTGGGCTGGCGTGGTACTGGATGGACCCCGATTCGGCCAGCACCGGGGTGACCAACAGGTCCTCGGGCCGCGTGTCGGAGGTGCACTGGTAGACATAGAGGTCCTGCTCGCGGGTGCGGGCGGCGGCCATGGCCAGCGTCGTCTTGCCGATTCCCGGTGGGCCTGTCAGTCGGGGGGCCAATGGCAGGTCTTGTTCGTCGACAGTCAACCAGCAGGCCAGCAGTTGCCTGAGGACCTCGCCCTGGCCGATCCACTCGCCACGCGACGGATCGGCCGACGAGAGGTGCAAGCGGATGCCGTTGATCTCGACGTGATCAGCCATCAGCGAGAGGCCGAGGCCAGTTCGGTGAACAATCGTTCGACGTCGGCCCGTGTCACGGTGATCTCGCGAGTGAACCCGGTGTGGGCTCGCTCGTAAAAGATCTGGGTGGCGAGTTCGGGCTTCGAGTGAATGAGTGTCGAGAGCAGTTGGTGGGTATCGACATCCCCGTCGATCTGTCCGTCAAGCTCGCTATCGAGTTGCTGGATCTCGGCTTCGACTTCCGGGTCGAACACCGTCCGGGTTTCAACAACGAGCAACTCGATTCGTGGATCAAACTTCTTGTAACTTGCCATCGCGGTGATCTCGGTGACCGGACACGACTGAAACAGGAACGCTGCCAGCGATGTTACACGCCGACAGCCCGACTCGACAGGCTACTCGGTGATGATGTCGCGGACGGTGTGTCCGCTGGGGATCATTGGCAACACGTGTTCCTGGTACGGGCACACCACGTCGAGCAGGTAGGGGCCGTCACAGGCGAGCATGGTGGCCAGCGCATCGGGGAACTGATCCCGGTCGCGGACCTGGGCGGACTCGACACCGTATCCGCGGGCGATCGAGACGAAATCGGGATAGGTCTCGGCCAGTTGGCCGTCCCCGTCTCCGATGTATTCGGGAGCGTCGACCGGTCCCAGCCAGGTGTGGGCTCGTCGACCGTCGAAGAACCGGTCCTCCCACTGCATGACCATGCCCAGGTGCTGGTTGTTCAGCAGCAGGATCTTGACCGGAAGTTTTTCGCAGTGCAGCGTGGCCAGTTCCTGGATGTTCATCTGGAACGATCCGTCACCGTCGATGTCGACACAGAGTGCACCGGGGTTGGCGGCCTGGGCTCCCATGGCCGCGGGCAGTCCGAAGCCCATCGTGCCCAGCCCCGAACTGCTCATCCACCGCCGTGGCAGCCGGAATGGGAAATGCTGTGCCGACCACATCTGGTGTTGTCCAACCCCGACACTGACGAAGGTGTCTCGGTCGAGTGTCTGCCGGGCCAGTTCTCGAATGGCGGCCTGCGGGAAAATCAGTTTCTCGTCGTCGGGACACACCAGCGGGTTGTCCTGTTTCCACCGGTCGACCTGGGTGACCCACTCGGCGATTTCCGGCACGTCATCGTCAGTGAGTTGTTCGTTGAGTTGTTCGAGCACATCCGCGACGTCGGCGACGATCGGGATATGAGCTTCCTTGTTCTTGTGGATTTCGGAGGGATCGATATCGACATGAACGATCTTGCCGTGGCGGGCAAATTCTTCGAGCTTGCCGGTGACCCGATCGTCGAACCGCACGCCCAGTGCCAGCAACAGGTCGGCTTCGTTGATGGCATAATTTGAGTAGACCGTGCCGTGCATACCGAGCATTCCCAGCGACTGGGGATCGTCGCCGGGGAACACGCCCAGTCCCATCAGCGTGGTGGTCACGGGGATACCGGTTCGGTGTGCAAAAGTGGTCAGCTGTTCGAAGGCACCGCTGTTGATCACGCCTCCGCCGACGTAGAGAATCGGCCGACGCGATCGCCGGATGGCAGCAATCATCTGTCCGATTTGTTCGGGCCGCGACATCCGTGCCTCGGGATGGTACCCCGGCAGGTCGGTTGGCGGATCGAAGTCGGGTGGATTGTCCAGCCGCAACACCTGGACGTCCTTGGGGAAATCGATCAGCACCGGGCCGGGCCGACCGGTTTGGGCCACGTAGAAGGCCTCCTTGACAATCCGGGCCACATCCTCGATTTCGGTAATCAGGTAGTGGTGCTTGGTGACGGCGCGGCAGACCTCGACGATCGGGGTTTCCTGGAAGGCGTCGGTGCCGATGACGTGCTTGGACACCTGCCCGGTGATCGCCACCATGGGCACGCTGTCCATCTTGGCGTCGGCCAGGGTGGTGACGAGGTTGGTGGCACCGGGTCCACTGGTCGCCATGCAGACGCCGACGCGACCGGTACTGCGAGCATAACCCTGGGCGGCGAAGCCACCCCCTTGTTCGTGTCGCGGCAGGATCGTTCGCAACCGATCTTCCCTGGCGATCAGGGACTGGTGCAGGGGCATGCTGGCCCCACCGGGGTAGGCAAAGATGCACTCGACTCCCTGGTGAATCAGGGAGTCGACGAGGATATCGGCACCACTGATGCCCGCGGCATCGCGTGCGGCTGATCGTTGATGTTGAGTAGTCGACACGAACACGGTCTCGGTAATAATCTCGTCCCGGATAGCCCAACGAGGACTGGTCGGGTTTGGGAACCCGCCTGCGAGCCAGCGATTCCGTTCGCGCATGCCTGCGCGGCAAAGCTCAGTCTAGTGTAAGCGGTCGATCGGGGTGCGGCGAGGGTAGTTCAGGCCTCGCCGGGGGACGGCACAGGCCGTCTGTGACGACCGTAGAGGTTGCGCAGCGCCCAGCACCCCAACAGCAGCACCGTGGTGGCGGCCCACCAGCCCAGCGAGACCGCTGCAAACAAAACTCCCAGTGCCACCAGTCCGGCGCGAAACTGCCAGGCCATTGCCAGTTCGACCACCAGGAGTCCCAGCAGTATGTTCAGGACAAAGCGACCCAAAGGCCGCCCTGGCTGGTCGAAAGCGGTGGGTGTCTCCCCGTCGTGCCATCGGGTGTAGATCGGTGCATCGACCCCGGAGAGGCGCGTACGAGCTGCCTGGCCCTCGGCCGCCGCCAGATTGCTCTCGGACGTTTCGACGGTGATCGCGTACGACTCGATCGCATCGGTGGGAGGTTCCAGTGACAGCCGGTAGATTCCCGGGACCAGCGGGGTGTCGCTGATCAATTGGCCGGAGGCTTGATCGGTCAGCTTGGAGTCTTGTCCGGAGAGCAATTCACGCGAGGCCGGATTCTCCATCGACAGGCTGATCCCGTCGGGGGCCAGCAATGTTCCCCCGGTGACCAGCGGGCCCACCGAACGCGTGATCGGTTGTCCGACCAGGTGGTTCCGGGACGACCAGCGGCTCGAGGTCGAGAATCGCACCAGTTCATGGACCATGGGCAGGAAACTGGTGGAGAGGACCGGCCAGGTGGTCCAACGTGGATCCAGTGACGTGGTGACCAGGACAACGCGGCCGTGTCCAAACCGTCGCGACAGAATCGCGGGGTCTCCGGAATCGTAAGACAGTGCGATACGAGAAGCCGGAAGCGGACTGGTGAACAGGTACTTCAGCGTGACCGCGGTGCCCAGGCCGTTGCCATCCAGGCCTCGGAAGATCGAGAGCAGTGGATGGGTGTAGTTGCCCGGATCAAACACGACGGGCTCCTGGTCGGGACTGTCGGAGGAGACAAGGTGTTCGATCCGCCCGGGAAGCAGGCCGGCACCGGTGTCGCCCAGTAGACGGTTCCAGGCCTCGGTATCGACCGACTGGCCCAGGCCGATCACCAGGCCACCACCAGCTGCGACGAACCGGGTCAGTCGCGAAATCTCCAGTTGGTCGAGCCGGGGCACGTCACACAGGACCACGCAGTCGTGCCGGTCCAGTTCCTCGCCCAACAGTCTGCTCTCGGGAATCACGGTGGTGGTGATCCGCGGTGAACCGGGAGACCCGGTGGAGGGGGCTTCCGTGATGCCTTCCGGATTCAGTGCGGCGGCGACATAGAACGTGGCGGCCTGTTCCGGCCGGTTTCCCGAGCGGCCTCCGGCCAGGAGAACCCGCAGCCGGTCACGGACCGGCAGGGCGATATGGCGGCTGTCGTCCTCGGGCAATCCGTCACCGCTCAGCCTCACCTCGGCATGGTGCTCGCCGGCTGTGGAGAAACTGTGAGTCCATTCGACGGTGGTGGTGCCGTTGGGTTTCAGTGTGAGCGCCCGGCGGGCCACCATGCGATCGTCGATGAACCATTCGACCTGGCTCTCGGTGAGTTCGCCTGCTGATGTGCCGGGCCCGAAGTGCGAGACCGTGGCCCGCAGGGTCACGGGTTCATCAACGATTCCCACCGAGGTCCCGGGTTGAAGATCGATCACGGCCGCGTTGGAGGCGTGGGGCCCGCCGACGTCATAGACGACCAGTTCGGATTGTTGATTGATTGACTCCAGCAGCGTCCCCAGTTGTTCCCGTTGGTCCGGGTCGGGTGGTTGCCAGGCGGTCCGTTGAAGATCGGTGACCAGCGAGACCCGGACCCGGCCGGTTGAGCCCGGGACACTGAGCATCGCCAGGGTTGCCTGCAGCGTTTCGATCTCGCGACCGGATTCCCAACTCGGTTCCAGGCGAGAAAGTTCTTCGAGAAATTCGGAACGACGACTGGCGGCCTGGGACACCACCACCGGTGGTTCGGCACCGCGTATGACCAGCAGTCGAAACGTGTCACCGTCGTGAGCCGCCTCGACAGTGCGTTCGAGAATCGCCCGACCCCGATCGAATCTCCGGTGACCCCGGTCACGGTGCCTCATGCTGAGAGTGGCGTCGAGGACGAAAACATGATGGACGGTGGGATGGTCGGTCGCGAGACCGACGGCGGTGGATTCCAGGAATGGCCGGGCCAGAGCGATGGCGACCAGCAGCAGGATGGACATGCGGACGGCCAGCAAGATCCAGTGCTGGAAGCGGAGTCGCCGGGAGTGTTTCCGAGAGGCCTCGGCAAGGAACCGGTTGGCTGCGAACGGTTCGGAGCGATGTTCGCGACGAAACACCAGGTGCAGGATCGCCGGGATCACCGCCAGGGCCGCCCCCAACAACAGCCAGGGACTACCGAATCCGAAGGCCAGCAGCGGGAAGGTGCCGCAGGGGGACATGGTTTACTCCCTCCCCCGTCGCTGGAGCCGGGCTTGCAGAAAATGGGGCAGAGAGTCGGCGAGAGCAATATCGGAGCGTAGCAGTTGGTAATCGACCTGGATCGAGCGGCACCGGGAGGACAGTTCATCGAGAAACCGGCGGATCTCAACCCGGTAGGCGTCGGCCAGCGCACGTGGTTCGACCACCTGGTCGGGTTCTCCTTCGAGCCCGACAAACCGTGTCGGATCTTCAAAGGGAAAATCTTCTTCGGCAGGATCAATCACCTGCAAGACCACCACGTCGTGACCGTGCCAGGCCAGTTGCTCGAGTCCGGCAATGGTCTCATCGATGTCAGCAAAGAGATCGCTGAAACAGACGACCATGGCTGGTCGTGTCAGTCGTGATGCCAGGTCGGCCAGCGCGGTTCCCAGCCCAGTCGGTCCGGCGGCGGTGCTGTCCACCAGTACCTGTTTGATTTGCTGCAGATGTGAGGGTTGGGTGGAGGGTGGCAGGAGGTCCTGGAGTGTTCCGGCAACAGTGACGAGGCCGACGGCATCGGCCTGTCGCAGAACTAACCAAGCCAGGGCCGCGGCGGCCCGGCGGGCGTGGTCGAGTTTCGAGCAAGGGGCGCCAGCCGAGCGGTAGGACATCGATTCGCTGGTGTCGAGCACGAGCCAGCAGGAGAAGTTGGTTTCGTCTTCGAACTGCTTGAGGTAGTACCGGTCGCTGCGGCCAAAGACCTTCCAATCGACGTACCGCACGTCATCGCCAGCCACGTATTCCCGGTGTTCGGCAAATTCGGCCGAGAATCCTTGTAGGCGGCTGCGATGTCGTCCGGTCATCGATCCCTCGAGCCGGCGGCGCGCCTCGAGAGTCAGTCGACAGAGACGGGACTGGAGTGCCGTGTCGATCAGGTTGTCGGCTTTCGACACGGCCGTGTCGGTGAACGGTTGTCCGTCACCGTTCACTGGTCCGCACCCCGAAAGATCCGGGCCACCGCCGGGTGGTCGATTGGTTCGCCGACGGGAGTTTCGTGGAGCAGCCAGTCGATCACATCGTCGGGGGAAACCCGGTCTGACTCGGCGTTGAAGCTCGTGATGATCCTGTGACGTAAGACCGGGAAGGCCACGGCACGGATGTCGTCGATTCCGACGAATGTTCGTCCGGCGAGCACGGCGCGGGCCTTGCCGCCCAGGACCAGGGACTGCCCGGCTCGTGGACCGGCGCCCCATTGCACGTATCGATCGATGAAACCGTCGGATTCGTTGTCGGAGGATCGGGCAGGTCGGGAGAGACGGCACAGATCAATGGCATAGCGGATGACGTGATCGGCCACCGGAATCCGTCGGACCAGTGTCTGCAGGGTGACGACATCGTCGTGGCTCAACACGGTACCGGCCACGGCGGATTCGTCGGTGGTTGTTCGCCGGATGATTTCGAATTCCTCGTCGGCGGCCGGGTAATCCACGAGCACCTGGAACATGAAACGATCGAGCTGTGCTTCGGGAAGCGGGTAGGTGCCCTCCTGCTCGATGGGGTTCTGGGTGGCCAGCACGAAGAACGGTTCGGGCAACTGGTGTCGTCGTCCACCGGCGGTCACCTGGTGCTCTTCCATCGCTTCCAGCAAGGCCGCTTGCGTTTTGGGTGGAGTCCGGTTGATCTCGTCGGCCAGCACGACGTTGGCAAAGACCGGCCCGGGAAGAAATCGAAAATCCCGAGTTCCGCTTCCACGGTCCTCCTGGATCACCTCGGTGCCTGTGATGTCCGCCGGCATCAGGTCCGGGGTGAACTGGACACGTGAAAATGCCAGGCCCAGGGTGTCGGCCAGGGTGCGGACCATCAGTGTCTTGGCAAGGCCGGGAACTCCGACCAGCAACGCGTGACCTCCGGCCAGCATGGCCACCAGCAGGTCCTCAACCACCGACGCCTGGCCGACGATCACCTGTCCCAACTCGCGGTTGATCTGTGTGGCGGCCTCACCCAACCGCTTCACGGCCTCGGCGTCCGGATCGACGTGTGAGGCTGGTTGTGGTGTGGGTTGCGGCGTGGGTTGCGGTGGTGGCTGCGGTGTGGGTGTATCGGAGGACACGTCAGTCGGCTCGCCTGCAGTGAGTCAAAAAGAAGAGACCACGCCGTATCATCGAGCGGGATTGGTCGAGTTGTCAAACCGGGGTGCTGTCAGCGATCCGCCAAATCGTCCCAGGACCGTGACCTGGCCATTTCCGCAGAGGACAAGTTTTTGTTGTGTGATCAGCAGGTTGCCACCCTGGCAACCTCGGACATCGAGACGGACGGGTTGTCGGAGCGGTTGCCCGGACTCGAGATCGAGCACGTGAAGTTGTTCCCGGGTTGGCCAATAGATGATGTTGGAGGTGACGAGTCCTCGTCCATGGCCGAAATGATGTTGTTCCGGGGCAAGTCGTTTCCAATCGATTCGACCGGTGCGTACGTCGAGTGCCCAGAGGGAATTGCCCGAGACAATGGCTCGGCCTTTTTGGATCGCGAGCAGGTGTTCGAGGCCACCGGTCAATTGACGGGACCAGGCGTGTTGACCGTTCTGGATGTCCAGTGCGACCAATCCTTGGCGACCGGAGCGGGCGAGCAGGAGTCCCGAGTCATTGTCGGGGAGGCAGCAGAAGGGGCCCGGGCCGGTGGGAGGATCGAGTGAGGTGATCCAGGCGGTGGAGCCGGACGCGGTGTCGAGCCTGGCGACGACGCCTGTGTCACCAGAGTAAATCAACCGGCCATCGCTGACGGCCAGCAGGTTGTGAGTGACAACGTTGGCGGATTGGTCGACGGCGGTCACGGCTGATGCCAGTCGGCGGTGCCAGTGTTGTTCTCCGGAATTGGCATCCAGGCAAACGACTCCGACCTCGCAACGTGGATGACCTCGGCGGGTGCACACGAACAGCCGGTCACCGATGACGATGGGTCCGCCGTCGAACGACCAGCCGCCACGCGTGTCGTCGGAGGTGATGGCATCCGGGTCGAACCTGGTCACGAGTTGTCCCTGTCCGTTGGCCACATCCAGCGCGACCAGTTCGTGGGTCAGCCGACGTGGTTCGTCACCGGTGACAGCAGTCACCGGCGATCCGATTCTGGCGTAGAGACGGCCGTTGGCGACGGCAAGACTGGTGCTGACGCGTCCGGTTCGTTGCCGGGTTGCCCGCACCGGTGGATCCACCGGTGGTGGTGGATACAACGACGTTCTGTCGGTCGCGGTTGACCAGGCGGGTTGTCCGGTGTCGAGAGTCCAGGCGTGGAGTCCGAACGAATCGGCGGCGAACACCAGGTTTTTGAAGACGACGGGATGCCGGTCAGTGTGGCGGGAGAGACCGGCGGTGAGCGAGTTGTCGATGCGGGCATGCCAGAGCGGGGCGCCGGGATCGATCGGGGCCGTTCGAATGCCATTTCTCGCCGGCGTTCCGGCAAAGGTGAAGTGGTCGGAGTCCGGCGCCCGAGCGGGCCAGAGTTCCGGACGAGCGAGCCATTCGGCCAGCAATGACGCCAGCGTTCCCTTGCGACCGGCCAGGGTGCCCTGGGCGTCTGGATGGCGCTGTTTCAGTTCGTTCCATTCGACTCGAGCGCGGTCGATTTGGCCGGCCAGGCAATGACACAACACCAGTCGTGCTCGCACCTGGGCCCCGGGGTGTCGGCTGTCTGGAAAACTGAGCCGTTGAATGGTCAACGGGCTGCTGGGGGTGTCTGCCAGGTCGTCCTTGGGGAGGGCCGGGGACCGGGGAAGCAGTTGTCGCCAGTACCGGGCGGCGCGCTGGGGCTGGTTGGCTTGCCAGGCCTGTTCGCCCAGCCACCACAGTGCGTCGTCGGCCCACCGGCTCGCGTAGGCTTCCAGGAGCACGCGCGATACGGCTGTCGGATCCTTTTCGGCGCGGCCGGCCTCGAACCATCGTCGCGCCTGTGGATCGACCCGGTCGCGGTAAATCGCCAGCCCGGCCGGTGGCATGTCGACCAGCAGGTGGTTGACCAGCAGGGTGGTGTCGAGAAAGTGGCCCGGGTTCACCTCGACAAGTTCGCCGGGGTGATCGGTACGAACCCGATCCAGCAGGGAAATGGCGTTGGACCAGTCGGATCGCCTGAGGTACTCACGAGCCAGCCGGACTTTTCGGCGTGCGGTCGCGCTGGCCTGGACAGTGATGACGGGGGACTGAGCGGGGACCGGCGCGGAAGGAAACAGCAGCAGTCCAAGCACCAGGGGCTGGACGAGGCGGTTCACTCCTGTCCTCCCCGCAAGTTGGTGCCGAGGGTGAACACGCCGATTCCGACGAGCGTCAGCACCGGCATCCAGAGCAGCGGCATGCCGTAGTTGAGTTGCCAGAGAATCAGGAATGGCAACAGTGTCAGGACGGCCAGTTGCATCAGGAAGCCGATCTGCTGTCGCATCGCGGCACCTTCGCGTCTGTGGCCCGGGCGAGTTGTGAGCCGGCGAGCCTACTCGTCGTTGAACTTGGCCACCGGCACCTTGGCCACCGGCAACTGGGTTGTCTGGTTGGCCTTGATTGTCACGCTGAAGCCTCTCTTGGAGCCTGCGGCGACGTATCCCACCAGCTCGTGCCAGCAGCGGAACTCGTATGTTCCCGGCGGCAGCCCGGTGACGGTGAATCGTCCCGATGCGTCGGTGACGGCCATGTAGGGATGGTCGAGCACCAGCCAGTAGGCCTTCATCCACGGATGGATGTCACACTTGACGGTGGTCGGCAAAAACTCCGCGACCGGGTACTTGAACTTGAGCCCCGTGCGGTTGTTGGCGTTGATAATGAAGTTGTCGGCCTTGTTGCGGATCGGGTAGGTGTGCGTGTTGTGGGCACAGTTGTCGGCCGACTTGACCACCACCGACTGATCGGTTCGGACCAGCAGGGTGTGAGGCGTGAAGCGGCATCCCTTCTGGTCGAAAACGACTTCTGGCTTGGCACTGGATTTCAGCTTGGGGTGAATCTTGGTTTTGTCCACCTTGCGGATGTAAACAAAGATGTGCTGAATGCCCTTGGTCTTGGGGTCAACGACCAGGGAATCACTGGCCAGGTCGACGGTGGCACAAACGGTCCCGTCCTTGGCAGCCGGGTCACCCTTCTTGACCAGTATCTTGGCCTTGGGAATGGCGCCGTCGAGCAGGAACTGGCCGCTGACCGAGCCGTGTCCGGCGTCGTTGAGTAGCGGCGCGGCGGCGGGTTTCTTCGCCTTCGGCGCGGCGGCCGAGACCAGGGAAACGCAAACAAGAATCAACAGGCAAGACCGCATGGTTTTCATCACGACAGCTCCTGGGCGGCAGTGTTCCGGGTGCCATTCCAGACTAGCGAATTGGGTGAGATCGCGGAAGCGGTTAGTGACCCCCATCGCTGGTGCTGCGACGACGGGTCATCCTGGCCTTACGACAGGATCCCGTGGATGGGTTCACCCAGCGCGATCTGGTGAGGCTGCCCCTGGGGGTCCTTGATCCTCATCTCGGGATCCAGTCCCAGCGCGTGGTAGATGGTGGCCACCACGTCCTCGGGTGTCACCGGATTGTTGGCGGGATACCCGGCGTGTGCGTCGGAGGATCCGAAGACCGTTCCCGACTGGATGCCGGCTCCGCCCATCAGGATCGTGTAGCAGTGTGACCAGTGATCACGACCGCCGGCTGACGTCGCGGCGCCCACGGTGACCTGACCCATCTTCGGGGTCCGGCCGAATTCGCCCATCGCCACGACCAGGGTCTCCTCCAGCAGTCCCCGTTCGTGCATGTCCTGGAGCAGGGCGGGAAAGGCCTTGTCGAAGTACGGCAACAGCGACTTGCGGAGGATGGGGAAGTGACGGAGATGTCCGTCCCAGGCCGAGTCACGTCGTCGGCCACTGCACACGGTCACCAGCGGGACTCCCGCCTCGATCAACCGCCGGGCCAGCAGCAGGCACTGGCCCAGGTGAGGCAGGCCGCCGAAATTGCGAGCGCCCTTGCTGCGATTCACACGATCGGGCAACCCGTACTTCTCGCGGACCGCGACCGGCTCGCGTGCCAGGTCGAATGCATCCCGTGTCTTGACCGATGACAGCAGGCTGAACGCCTTGCGGGCGTGGTCGGTCATCGCGTTCCAGGTCGGTTCGGCAATTCTCTGGTGGGGGGCCCGATCGAGCAGTTCCAGCAGGGTCTTTCGTCGGCCCAGGCGGCTGCGGGGCACCTCGGTTGGCAGCGACAGCCCGGGCACGCGGTAGTTTTTCACGCTGGGGTCGCCGACCACCAACGGGTCGAATCCGGGACCCAGGAATCCGGCTCTCTGGCCAGGCAGGTCGTGACCGGCGTCCCACATGATGTCGGGCAGGTGCACGTACTCGGGAATTTCCCGCAGTGGACGGTGTTGGGCGAGTACCGAGCCGATGGGAGGGAAGTTGTCGGGTTCTTCCTTGATGATCAGGTTGGCTGCCGGCTGGGGATGACGGCCGGTCAGCATGTAGTAGGTGGCCGAACTGTGAACCATCACATCATGGGTGACCGAGCGGACCAGTGACAGGTGGTGCATTTGCTTGGAGAGTTCGGGCAAGCCCTCGCAAACGTGAATGTCCGGCACGGTGGTTCGGATCGGTTGGAATTCACCGCGGACCTCCGCGGGGGCGTTGGGCTTCATGTCCCACATGTCGTGTTGGCCGGGTCCCCCGTCGAGAAAGAACAGCAGGCACGACTTGGCTGCACCCGGCCGCAGTCCTCCCGCGGCTGCCTGTTCCAGCAACGACGGCACGGTCAGTCCCATCAGGCCGAGCGAGCCGACCTGCAACAGGTCGCGTCGAGCGAGGGGCAAACTGGAATGGGACTGGGCGACGGCCATGGGTTCAGGCTATCCGATCGGATCACGCGAGGACAAGTTGAACATCGGTGTGATGGCATCCCGGCCCAAAACCGGTCTTGCGAACACTCCCGGGTGGTCCGCAGAATCATTGCCGGTGAACTGCTCGCCTCGGGCGGTTGCTTCCAAGCGAGAAGGATCTCGTCGTCGGCAGCCGTTGCGGTTGGTTTCCCTGGAATCCGCGGGCCCGAGGTGTTTGCCATGCTGGCGAAGTTGTTCACGTATTCGTTGTT
>CAWVUS010000026.1:0-29696 GCA_963933195.1 uncultured Planctomycetaceae bacterium | reverse complement strand
AGGCCTCACTGGCTGGCCAGGTTGACCACCAGCATCACGCGTCCGTTGTACTTCTTGAAGTCGACCGGCTTGCCGTCGATCGATTTCATCTTGAATTTCAGGCCGGCGTCAGGTTCGGCTGATTGGCCCGGCAGTGCCATCAGTCCGGAAAACACCAGCCCGGCGGCCAGCAGTCCAACTTGTCTCATGGGGATATGGTCCTTGTCAGGGGGATTCGACCGTGTTGTCTTGGCAGGCTAATTGACTGCGAATTGAATCGCAACTGCGTCGGTCGGGGCGGACGGCACCGGTTGTCTTGTCGCCACGGGACGTGTCCGCAGTTTGCGGGCAGTCCGGCGAGCCTAGAACAACTCGACGACCGGATGTCCATCGGAGACCCGTACCGGTCGTCCGCTGCCGTCGGGAACTGCTGCTTCGGGTTTCAGACCGAAGGCGTGCAGGATCGTGGCCTGGAAATCGTAGACGCTCACGGGCAGATCGTGGACGTAGGCGGCCAGTGGATCGCTGGCGCCATAGATCTGTCCTCCCTGGACACCACCTCCGGCCAGCACGGCCGAATAGCACGCGCCCCAGTGGTCCCGGCCGGTGAACTTGTTGATTGTGGGTGTGCGTCCGAATTCCCCGATCACTGTCACCAGGGTGTCTTCCAACAGTCCCCGTTGATCGAGATCCGACAGCAATGTCGAGAAGGCTGCATCGAATGACGGCAGGCAGTTCTTGTTGCTGAGCATCTCCTTGCCGCGGTTGGTGCCTCCACAGACCTTGATTTTCTTGTCGGCCCCGTGGTTGTCCCAGAGATTGAACTGGCAGCCGTCGGTTCCGTAGTAGGTCCAGAAGACGTTGACCATTCGCACATCGCGCTCGATCAGTCGACGTGCCAGGAGGAAGCTCTGGCCGTACTCATTCATTCCATACCGTTCACGCAACGGCATCGATTCGTTGGTGACGTCGAATGCCTCACGAAATGCTTTCGACGTCAGCATCTCGATCGCCTTGTTGTGCTGCTGCTGGTAGGCCAGCACCGCACCGTCGTCGCCGATCCGTTGTGGTCCGACCGAGTCCAGCAACGATCGCCGGGCATCAAGACGTTCCACCGTCATCTGCTCGCCATGCAGCTCCAGGTTCTTCAGGGTGAATTCGGTTCTTTCCAGGGACCTGGTTTTTTCGGTTCCCAGGCTCAATGGATCGAATCGTGGGCCGAGGAAACCGGCCCGTTGCCCCTTGTAGAAATGGGTGCCGGTGGTGAAGTGCCTCGGGACCACGACCCACGGTGGCAGGCTTCCCGAGGGCCCCAGCAACTTGTGCAGGATGGCGCCGATGGCCGGATGGTCATCGGGTGAGGCCGGGTAGGACTTGTTCCGGATGGTGGACAGCCGGTTGGCCATGAGCGTGCGGTAGATGCCCGACTCGTGTGATTGGGTGTCGACATGCATCGACCGGATGACCGCCAGTTTTTCGGCGTGCGGGGCGACCTTGGGCAGCAGGGCGCCGAACCGCGTGCCGGGAACCGCGGTCGCAATGTCACCAAACTGGCCCCGGATCGTGGCCGGTGCGTCGGGCTTGGGATCCCACATGTCCAACTGCGAGGGGCCACCACAGAGGAAGATGTAGATGGACCGTTTGGCCGTCGCCGAATGACGGGTGGCATCGATCGCCTGGGGGGATGTGTCGGCCGCCGCGAGGATCTGGGGCAATGTCATTCCCAGGCCGCCGACGGTGCCCAGACGCAATGCGTCCCGGCGACTGAAATCGCCGCGTTGCGGGACGTGCATGGGCATCAGGTTGAGCATTGTCGATCTCGCCTCCAGTGGAAACGACAGTATACACCCGGTCTCAGGCCATCGGAAACACCGAGACACCGATCACGACCACGATTAGTCCTACCAGCCCCATCATGCAGGACATCGGCGTGACGTACTTCAGGGCTTCACTTTCAGTCATTCCGCTCATCTTGGCGATCACCCAGAAGCCGCTGTCGTTCATCCAGGCGATCGGTTTCGACCCGCACCCGATCGCAAGTGCCAGGTAAACGGGATGGAACGGGAGGTTGCCGGAGGTGGCCAGCCCCGAGAGGATCCCGACGGCGGTGATCATGGCGACGGTGCCCGATCCCTGTGCTGTGCGGACCGCGGCGGTGATCAGGAAGGCCAGCGTGACGATCAGTGCCGGGGATGCATCGGGCAGATCCTTGATCAAGCCGGCCACTCCGGTTTGTTGCAACACCTGACCAAAGGCTCCGCCACCGGCGGTGATCAGGATGATCACGCCGCCACTGGCCAACGACTGTTCGATCGAGCCGCCCAGTTCTTTCAGGCTGGTCCGCTTCTGCCAGGCCACCGTGGCCAGGGCGATTCCGGCAGACAGCAGCAGGGCGATGTTCTTGTTGCCCAGCGTTTCCAGTGTCGAGTGGACCGTTTCGGGCAGTTGCAGTTGGAACGTGTTGACCACGGTCAGGCCGCTGATCAGCACCACAGGCAAGACAATCGGCAGCAGCGAGACCCACAATCTCGGCAATTCACTTTCGTCCTTCTGTGCCAAGGTCTCGAGTTCCGCGAGAGAGAACTCGGCGGTCTCCCGGAGCGGCAGTTCGCGAAAGCGGTTCAGGACCGAGGCGTACAGGTAGCCGAATCCGGCGGTGAAGGTGCCCACAATCGAGCCGGCCAGGATCATGGCACCGAGATCGACGCCCAGTTCACCCGCCACGAACAGGGGGCCGGGGGTGGGGGGCACCAGCGAGTGGGCCATCGAGGCCCCGGCGACGATGCACAGGACGTACAGCAGGTAATTCCCGCCGGTCCGCATCCGCATCGCCTTTCCCAGCGGGATCATCAGGTAAAAGACCGTGTCGAAGAAGACGGGGATGCCCAGCAGGAAGCCGCTGCCCAGGAACGCTCCACCGGCTCCTCGCTGCCCAAGTACTGCCAGCGCACTGCGGACGATTCGGTCGGCGGCACCACTGTCGAGCAGGCACTTGCCGACGATCGAGGCCAGGGCAATCAGGATGCCGATCTTGGCACACGTTGATCCGAAACCGGTTGCCACCCGTTCACCGACTGTCTGGCCGGATAGCCGGCGGGCGGCGGCAACTGCCGAGGGCCGGACGACCAGGTCGTCGGGCTGGATGGCTGCTCCGATGGCTTCGGGATGAAACAAGGCCGACGTGCCGGATTCTGCGACCGCGAGTGTTCCGATGGGTTCGTGATGCCCGGTCTGGGGCGAGAACCGAACGACCTGGAGTGGCGTGTCCTGGTCGATCGATTCGTTGAAGTCGACTCGTTGGAGAACCTCGCCAGGGGCGGAGGGTTGGAAGGCAACGGCAGCTTTCTCCAGGGACCACCGTTGGACGGAGGAAGCGGGGGTGAGCAGGCCGACAAATATTGCACCGAGGATCAGCGCCACGAAGGCATGGAGTCTCAGGAAGAGAATCCCGCCGATGACCGTGACAATGCCAACAAGAATGATGCCAAGAATTGTTGATGTGCTGGCCATGGAGAACGGTTTCACAGGTTGGTGGTGTGAGTCTCTTGGTCGTGATATTACCAGACGAACCGCTTGGTACGAGCGGTCTCGGATGACGAGAATCCTGTATCATGGTGACCGCTTCCAATGACTGGCTTCACCGGGATGATGCACACGTGAAGATTCGATGGCCGATCGCATTGCTGATGTTCGTTGTCGGGTCACCGTTGACGGTGAGATTGCTTGCCGATGAACCCACCGAACCCTCCTTTCCCCGAACACGTGTGTCGGTCGACGAACGCGACCATTGGTCGTTCCGGTCCTTGCAACCGGGACAGGTGCCCGTGGTGGAAAAATCACCCTGGTGTCGCAATCCGGTCGATCGATTCGTCCTGTCGCGACTGGAGGAGAACAGGGTGTCTCCTTCGGACAGGGCCTCCCGGCGGGTGCTGTCAAGACGTGCCCATTTTTCGTTGCTGGGCTTGCCCCCCTCTCCGGAGGCGATTGCCCAATTCAGGTCCGACAGGTCGCCGTCGGCCTGGAGCGACCTGGTCGATCGGTTGCTGGCCTCGCCACATTACGGGCAACGGTGGGCCCGGCACTGGATGGACGTGGCGAGGTTCGCCGAGAGTGGCGGTTTCGAACACGATGCGGATCGGCCGACGGCTTTCCATTATCGCGATTTTCTCATTGCCGCTTTCAACAGCGACATGCCATTCGATCAGTTTCTGGCCTGGCAACTGGCCGGAGACGAGTTGGCTCCGAAAGATCCACTGGCGTTGATGGCAACCGGGTTCCTGGGGGCCGGTGTATTTCCCAGCCAGTTGACCGAAGCCGAATTCGAATCGTCCCGCTACGACGAACTCGATGACATGGTGACCACCACGGGGGTGGCTTTCCTGGGTCTCTCGATTGGTTGTGCACGGTGTCACGATCACAAGTACGACCCGATTCCATCCCAGGACTATTACCGCCTGCTGTCGGCATTCCGGACGGCAATCCGTGGTGAAGTGACCACGCGGGCACCGTGGCACGATGTGGACCAGAAGGTGCTGGTCACCAGCGAGGGGTTGCCCAAGCTCAAGCACCACGCCGATGGTCGCGGGTTCCCGCATTTCTACAAGCAGATCTTTTTTCTGTCCCGTGGCGATGTTCACCAGAAACACGGTGCCGCCGAGACGGGATATCTCCAGGTGCTGATCCGGCCCGGCAGCCAATTGTCCCGTTGGCAGGTGAAGCCGCCACAGGGGTGGACACGGACGTCCTTCCGCCGGGCGTCGCTGGCCCGCTGGATGACCGACACCCGTGATGGGGCGGGGAACCTGGTGGCGCGGGTGATCGTCAATCGTCTCTGGCATCACCACTTTGGCCGCGGACTGGTCGCCACGCCCAACGACTTTGGCACCCAGGGCGAGGAACCCACTCATCCAAAACTGCTCGACTGGCTGGCCGAGCAACTGATCCGGGGCGGGTGGCGATTGAAACCGATCCATCGCCTGTTGCTGACCAGCAGCGTCTATTGCCAGCAGGGACGGGCCGATGCCCGGAGAATGACTGCTGATCTGGAAAACCGGTTGTGGTGGCACAGGCCCCGCAGGCGGCTCGAGGGCGAGGCGATCCGGGATGCGTTGTTGGGTGTGTCGGGGCGACTCGATACGGGGATGTACGGTCCGGGTACACTCGATGAAAAATCGCCGCGTCGCAGCGTCTACCTGAAGGTCAAGCGAAGTCGCCTGGTGCCGACGATGATGCTGTTTGATTGGCCCGAACACCTGGTGAGTATCGGGCGGCGGTCCAACACGACCACCGCGGCCCAGGCGCTGGCATTCATGAACAGCCCGGCGGGTCGAGGCTACGCGCAATCGCTGGCGGACCGGTTGCCCAGCGAATCAAAACAGGCGGTGGTTCGTGGATGGGAGTTGGCCCTGGGGCGTCCTCCACGGTCCGACGAACGGGCTGCGACGGCACTGTTCCTGGATCGGCAGGAACAGATCTACCGCCTGGCCGGTCGGACCGACGGGGTTCAGACCGCCCGGGTCGACCTGTGCCAGGCCCTGCTGGGGATGAACGAGTTCATTTACGTTGACTGAGAGACATGTGCCTTTCGAGGCGATGTCTGAAGAGGATCTCGCGATGAGAGAAAATGCCGATCTCGGCCTGGACCCGGCCCTGCTGACGCGTCGTCACATCCTGGCTCGAGCCGGAGCCGGTTTTGGCGTGGTGGGGCTGTCGGGGTTGTTGCATTCGGAGGGCTTGCTGGGACCGACTGTCCGAGCGGATTCCGGGCTGGGACAACGGGGCCTGGCTCCACTGGCACCCCAGCAGACTCATTTTCCCGGCCGTGCCCGGCAGGTGATCTGGATTTTTGTCAACGGGGGACCCAGCCAGGTTGACACGTGGGATTTCAAGCCGGGACTGGTGCGTCGCAACGGGATGTCGATCAAGACGTTTGATCCCAAGTTTGAGAACACCACCGGGTTCTTCCGCAATTCCGTGGGCAACCTGATGGCATCGCCGTTTGCATTTCAACGTCGCGGCGAGTGTGGCAAACCGATCTCCTCGATTTTTCCTCACCTGGGCGGCCATGCCGACAAGATGGCGTTCGTGCACTCGGTTTTCACCGAGTCGAACAACCATTCTCCGGCGTTGTTCATGATGAACTGTGGCATGCCGAGGATGGGATTGCCTTGTGTTGGATCGTGGGTCACCTACGGACTGGGCAGCAGTAGCCAGGACCTGCCGGCGTTTGTCGTGATGAGCGATCCGAAGGGCAGGGGGCTGCCCAAGGGGCACGCGGCCAACTGGAGTGCCGGGTTCTTGCCGGGAGTTTTCCAGGGAACGCACCTGAGGCCGCAGGGGCCGCCGATCGACAATCTGAAACGGCCCGGGAAGATGACCGACCTCTCGCAACGCAACCAGTTGAACCTGCTCCGGCAACTGAACAGCCCGGGCGGTTTGTCACTGGCCAGCGGTGAACTGGCGTCACGGATCCAGAGTTTTGAACTGGCTTACCGGATGCAGTCGGCGGCGCCGGAGGCGTTGGCGATTGAGGCCGAGTCGCGACAGGTCCAGGAACTCTATGGCATTGGCGACAAGCGGTGCGACCATTTTGGTCGCCAGTGCCTGGTGGCCCGCCGGCTGGTCGAACGGGGTGTCCGATTCGTGCAGCTGTATTCCGGTGGGAACGAGAACCAGAGAAGCTGGGATGGGCACAGCGACATCCAGGGGAACCATTCGCAGTTCGCCGGTGAAACCGATCGGCCGGTGGCGGGGTTGCTGGAGGACCTGGCCCAGCGAGGGCTGCTCGACGAAACCCTGGTGGTGTGGTGTGGAGAATTCGGCCGGTTGCCGGTTGCCCAGACGGGCAAGAAACCGGGCCGCGATCACAATCCGCATTGCCTGACGGCGTGGATGGCCGGGGGCGGTATCCGGGGAGGCACCTCCTACGGTGCTTCCGACGACGTGGGGTTCCGGGCGGCCGAAAACCGGGTGCACGTCAATGACCTGCACGCCACGATCCTGCACCTGCTCGGGCTGGACCATGAATTGCTGACATACGGTTACAACGGCCGGGATTTCCGTTTGACCGATGTGGCCGGGCGAGTGATTCCTGAGATCATCGCCTAGCGTCAGATCAGTTCGGCGATGGGCCGACCGCTGGGCAGCAGGGGGATTGGTCGCCCGGCGTTATTGATCGTCTCGCCATTGAGGTCAATTCCCAGGTGGCGGTACATCGTCGCCAGCACGTCGGTGGGATGAATCGGACGCTCGGAGGGCATCTCGCCCTTCGAGTTGGATGCACCGATCACCTGGCCGACCTTGAGGCCGCCGCCGGCCATCAGGATGCTCATCAGGGCTCCCCAGTGATCGCGACCACCGGTCTTGTTCACCCGTGGTGTCCGTCCGAACTCGCCCCAGACGACAAGCATCACCTTCTTGTCGAGGCCGCGCTGGTAGAGATCTGTCAGCAGGGCACTGACCATCTGGTCCAGAGGAGGACCATGGTGTTCCATGCCGCGGGAGGGGCCGTCGGACCCGTCGGCGGGGCGCTTGTCGTCGACGATGTTGAGATGCCAGTCCCAGCACAATGAATCGGGCGCGGTGTTGATGGTGACAAAGGTCACTCCCGACTCGACCAGGCGTCGGGCCAACAGGGCCATCTGGCCCCACCGGTGCGAGCCGTACATCTGGCGGACGTGTTCGGGTTCGCGGGTCAGGTCGAAGGCTGCCCGGGCGCGGCCGCTGGTGACCATGTCGAGCGCGGCGACGGTGAACCGGTCGATGCCTTCCATCTGGCGAGTGGCGTCGGCGTTGCGAGAAAACCGATCGAGTTGCTGCAGCAGGCTGCGGCGATCATCGACCCGATCGATTGTCAGGTTGTTGGCGAGAGTCAGGTTCGATGTCGCCTCCACCACCTTCCGTCGCTTGAACTCGTCTCGATACGGGTCCTGCATCACTGTGAAGGGAGCGTGTTGAACGCCCAGGTAGCCGGTCCCCATGACCGCGCCGATTTCCGGGTTCCGGGTCTGTTCGTGGGACAGCAGCACGTAGGGGGGCAGGCCGGGATCGTTTGCACCACGGAAATGGCTCACGATCGATCCGGAAGAGGGATGTGTTGGAGGTGTGATGTTGCCCGGGTATCCGGTCGACAACCAGTGAGCGGCGACGTAATGGCCGTTGGTGGTGTGGGTGATCGAACGGATCAGCGCGGCCTGGTCGATGACCTGTGCCGTCCGCGGCAGTTTCTCGCAAAACGAAATGCCCGGGTGCTTGGTCGGGATCACCCCGTAAGGCCCCCGATATTCGACGGGAGCCTCGGGCTTGGGGTCAAAAGTTTCGAACTGGCTGTGGCCTCCGCCCAACCAGATCTGGATGACCGCGGTGTCGCTGTCGATCTTCTGGGGAGAATCGGCCGACGCAGCACGCAATCGCAACAATTCGGGCAATGCCAGTCCTGCAGAGCCGGCCGAGAGTGCGCCGTCGAGGAATTGTCGTCGTGTGTGTGGCATAAGCGTGGTGTGCCCGTCCCTGGCACAGTCGAATAAACAAAGGCTTGCGCAACTCCGAGTCTACGCCTTCCATCGGGTGTGGTAAAGGTGGAACGTGACTGAGAAAAGCTGACGTTGCTTGTGGGCCGCTGAGGAGTAAGAATCTCGATCGGTTTTGCACCGAATCAACGAAACTGGATCGAGGCGGACACGATGGCGTTATCAGGGGGAGCACCGGTACGGGTTGCTGTGATCGGGCTGGGGCGTTTTGGGCGGTTACACGCACTAACGCTTGCTGGGCTGGCCGAGGCCGAACTGGTGGGATTGGTGGCCCGGCGGACGGAGAGCGTCGAGTCGTTGCAGCAGGAGTTGCCGGGGGTTCCGGGCTGGACCGACCTGGGTGTGGCGTTACAGGAGTGCACGGCGGATGCGTGGGTTGTCGCGGCGACCACGGCGGCGCACGTGCCGATCACGCGGCAACTGCTGGAGGCGGGCAAGACGGTGTTGTTGGAGAAGCCGATCGCGGAGGATTTGGGCGAGGCGAGATCGCTGGAGTCGCTCGTGGCAGCCGATTCGGCCAACCTGATGATCGGTCACATCCTGCTGTTCAACAGCGAATTCCGTCAGATCCGCGACGAGGCGGTCGCGAGGGGACCGATTGCTCATATCGATTGTGTCCGTCATCGTCCGGCATCAATCGTTCAGGATTTCGCGGGAGAAAATCCTCTGCATGCCGCGATGGTGCACGACCTGTACATGGTGCAGGTCCTGGTGGATCGGGCCGATCCGGTCGCAGTGTCGTGCCAGTATCACCGGACGCCAGATGGAGCGATCGATCTGGCGCTGGCACAGATGCAGTGGGAGAACGGCCCCCTGGCCTCGTTCTCCGCTTCGTACCTGACTCCCGAGGGAATGCCCCCGCGAGGGATCGACCGGATGGAGGTTTTCGGTGCGGGCTGGGCAGCGCGGGCCGAGGCCAATCCGCGACCCGTGGAGGTCTGGGGGGATCGGTCCGAGTGGCCAATGGCCCTGGAGATCCGAACGGATCCGGAGGGCGCCACTGGAATGCTGGCCGAGGAACTGCGCTGCTTCTGCCGCGTGGCGCACGGTACCCAAGTGGTCCCAGTCGGGGCCACATTCGCGGACGCCATCCAGATTCAAGAATGGATGGAGCGGCTGACTGCGGCGGTCCGTCCGTCAAATTGACAAGACAGGACTCGCCGCGGAATCAACCAGATCTGGTCAAGCCAAGTCGGCTTTAGTTGACCCGAACGTTCTCGGCGCGCGGTCCCTTGGGACCGGTACCAACGTTGTAGGAAACCTGTTGACCTTCCTGCAGGTCGTCGTACTGGATTCCTTCAACGGCCGACATGTGAAAGAACACATCGGTGCCAGAGCCGTCCTCGATAAATCCAAAACCCTTGTCCGTCAGTCTCTTGATCGTGCCTTCTGCCATCAGTCTCGTCCAATTCTCTAGAAAAAAAGTTGGTCAGCCCCAGCTGGCGAACGCTTCACCAGGTGGAGATGGCCTGCGTAGTTGCTCTCGATTTCAGTGTGGAAGACGACCAGAGTCCAGGGAGAAGCCCCCATCGTCATCATCGTCGTCGTCAAATTCGTCCACTTCATTCACGTTGGCCTCGAGGTCGGCCGGGTCTCCGTCGGTTGCTGCTGGGTCCTCGAGTCCCTGCTTTCTTTTTATCCGACGTTGTCGTTTGGCTTCGGCTTTCGCCTTCTTTTCCATCTCACGTTGGCGTTTGGCAAATGTGTTCCGATTTCTTGCGATGATTGCATTCCTTGCATCAGAAGAGCGTGGCGAACCACGGCCGAAAATTGTGTAAAAACAGTCTAACGAGTTCCGTTCAGAAAAACCCCTCGCAGTCCCTTTTTCGGTTCCCGGTCCGAAAAGAACCTCTCGGAAAACTCGGGACTCCCAGCGATTGCGATCGCTCGAGGCTAGCAGGTTCGGACCAGTTTTGAAGGGAATTTTTGGTTGCTGAAGAAAAAAACTGGGCCTGGCCCCTAGAGAATCTCGTGGATGATCCGTCCCCGGCTGATGGGGATCGGTCGATCCAGTGGGTCGTGGACAACGGTTTCGGACCCGTAGCCCAGGCAGTGGAACATGGTGGAAATGATGTCACGGGGTCGGACGACACCGTCGACGGGAAACGCGGCGTGCCGGTCACTGGATCCGTGGACGACTCCGCCACGGATACCACCTCCGGCCATCGCAATCGAGAAACAGTTTCCCCAGTGGTCGCGTCCCGCGTTTTTGTTGATTTTTGGTGTGTGTCCGAATTCTCCCTGCCACACGACCAGCGTGTCGTCCAGCAGCCCGCGTTGTTCGAGATCCTCGAGCAAGGCGGTGAAGGCCTGGTCCATCATGGGCATCAGGAATGATTTCAGGGACTTGCAGTGCAGGGAGTGCGTGTCCCAGCCACCCTGGTTGGGCTTGCCCTTGATCCGGGTCCAGTTGAGTTGGACCAGCGACACGTTGCGTTCGATCAATCGGCGTGCCAGCAACACGCTCTGGGCGAAACGGCTGCGTCCATAACGATCCCGGGTCTTGTCAGATTCTTCCCCGAGATCGAATGCCGTGCCCGCCTGTCCGCGGGTGAGCAGGTCGAGTGCCTGCCTGGCCTGGAGTTGGTAGGAACTGACCGCGGGGGCACGGTCCAGGTGCGCGCGAGTGGAATCGAACTGTTCGAGCAGTTGGCGTCGGCGGTCCAGTCGCAGTCCCGCGACGTCCGATTCCATTGTCAGTCCGGGGACGTTGAAGGTGTTGTCCTGGGGCTGGCAGTGGATGAGCCACGGATCGTGGCGGCGGCCGAGAAAACCGGCGTCCTGTCCGGGCCAGGGGAAGTTGCCGTCGTTCCAGATGTGTTCGGGCAGTGTGATCGCCGCGGGAAGTTGTCCGACTTTCTGTTTCAGGGAACGCACCAGCGAGCCGACGCAGGGCCAGTTGTTGGGCGGCTTGGGAAGTGCGCTTTCGCGATTCAGCGGCTGGTGGGGGACGCCGGTGAGCATCTGGTAGCCGCTGGAGGAGTGGGAGTTGTCGCCCGTGACAACCGCTCGCAGCACCGCCAGCCGGTTGGCCCACCTGGCGGTTCGGGGCATCAGTTCTCCGACAGGAAGGCCGGTCAACGATGAGGAAATGGAACCGAATTCGCCTCGGATATTGGCCGGGGCGTCGGGCTTGGGGTCCCAGGTTTCGTGTTGAGGAGCACCGCCGGTCAGTCCGAACAGGATCACCCGTTTGGCGGTGGGTGCGATCGAAGTTGGAGTGGCCGCCCGGGCGGCTGCCAGGCGAGGCATCGTCAGTCCACCCAGGCCGATTCCACCGATCCGCATCCACTCGCGACGAGTGATGCCATCACAGAGCGTTTGTCCGTGATCCAACAGGCTCAGCATGGTGGCGTCATCCAATCAATTCGGAAATGACACGGGCTTCGTAAACATCTGTCAATCGCTCGTCTCGCCCGTTGTGGGTGTAGGTCAATTGTTCGTGATCGAGGCCGAGTTGGTGCAGGATCGTGGCGTGCAAGTCGGCCGTTTGAGTGCGGTTTTCAATGGAGCGGTATCCGAAATCATCGGTTGTGCCGTAGGCCTGTCCGCCGCGGACACCGCCGCCGGCCAGCCAGACGCTGAAACCATAGGGATGATGGTCGCGGCCCTCGTTTCCTCGGGCCGTATTGCCGTTGCGCAATTCTGCTCCGGGTGTCCGGCCGAACTCTCCTCCCCACTGGACCAGGGTCGATTCGAAGAGCCCTCGCCGTTTGAGGTCCGTCAACAGGGCACCAATCGGTCCGTCGGTTTGTCCGCAGACACTTTTGAGGCCACTGGTGTTGCTGCTGTGCGTGTCCCAGGGTTGGCCCTTCATGAACAGTTGCACAAATCGTACGCCCCGTTCGATCAACCGACGGGCCATCAGGCAGCGGCGGCCGTAAGACGTCGTTGCCGGGTTGTCCAGGCCGTACATCTGTTGGGTGGCCTTGGTTTCACTCGAGAGATCCAGGGCGTCGGTGGCCGACAACTGCATGCGGGCGGCGAGTTCGAAATTGGCGATGCGGGCTTCGAGTTCCAGTTCTCCGGGACGGGTGCGGAGGTGTTTTTGATTGAGGGCCTGGAGGAGTCCGAGGCGTCCGCGACTGACAGCCTCGGTTCGAGATGTGGAGGGCTTGAGGTGCAGTACCGGGACCCCCTGTGAGCGGAATGCGGTTCCCTGGTAGATCGGCGGCAGCCAGCCACTGGACCAGTTGCGGACCCCGTCGACGGGCAGTCCGACGGGATCCGGCAGTGCGATATAGGCCGGGAGATCGTCGGTTTCTGAACCCAGGCCGTAGGCAGCCCAACTGCCGATGTTGGGTCGCCCGGGCCGGATCAGGCCGGTGTTGGCCATCCAGATGGCCTGCTCGTGGTTCCGGTGTTCGGTGAACATGGACCGGACCACGGCGATGTCGTCGGCGTGAGCCGCCACCCCCGACATCACCTCGGAGAATTCCAGGCCACTTTCCCCATATCGTCGGAATGAGAACGGGCTGCCCAGCAGGTACTTGGTTCTGTCCTCGTCATCGTCGACTTCGGCCGGGGGCGTGGTGCCGTGATAACGGCTGAGCATCGGCTTGGGGTCCAGCAGGTCGACGTGGCTGGGCCCGCCGTGCATGAACAACTGGATCACCGCACGGGCGGGTGCCCGGTGACGAGGCGATCTCTGGCTGAGTGAAGTTCCCTGGGAATCGGCCGGGGCTGTCGAGGTCATCAACGACCCGATTGCCAACCCGGCGAAACCGTCACCCAGGCGGCCCAGGGCCATGCGGCGCGTGAGTGGTTGGACAAACATGGTTCGGTTCCGTAGCGGGGCTCGGGTCAGTCGATATAAGCGAATTCGTTGCTGGCCAACAGCATGTGGCAAACGTCGATGATGGCTTGCTGGCGGGCGGCGTTGGGGGCCACCGGTTTGCCATCGGCTCCTTGCAGGTGCCGCTTGGCCTGCGCGGCGAGGAATTCCGCAATCACCTGTCGTTCCTGATCGGTCGCCGGCCGTGCGTAGGCCAGGCCAATCGCCCGGTCGGCCACCTGCAGGTTTTTCGGGCTGGTCACCCGGATTGCAAATGACTGGGCCGCTTTCTCCATCCAGCGGCTGTTCCAGAGTGTCAGGGCCTGGGTGGCGACGGTCGACTGGGACCGCTGTGCACAGTTGATCTCGATGGTCGGCTGGTCAAAGGCCTGAAGCATCGTCTGGGGGTTGAGTCTCAGGATCTGGATGTAGACGCTGCGGCGGTTGTCGGGTTGGCCGTCTGCCATGTTCACCTCGCCGTCGGGACGACGTGCCACCCGCAACGCATTTCCGAATGGTCGTGGATCCAGACGTCCGGAGACTGCCAGGACGGCGTCGCGGAACGGTTCGGCTTCCAGTCGCCGCAGGTTCTGCCGCCACAGGAAGAAGTTGTCGGGATCAATCGTCTCGGAATGGGCGATCCTGTCGTGGGAGGGGCGCGAGCTCTGGCGATAGACCGAGGAGAGCACGATCAGGCGATGCACATGCTTGATGTCCCATCCGGACGTGATGAACTCGCGAGCCAGCCAGTCGAGCAGCTTGGGATGTGTTGGTGCAGCACCGCTGGATCCGAAATCGTCGGGTGTCCTGACGATGCCGTGGCCGAAGTGATGCATCCAGATCCGGTTGACCATCACGCGGGCCGTCAATGGGTGGTTGGGGTGAGTCAGCCAACGAGCGAAAGCCAGTCGACGTCCGGTGGAGCGAGCCGGTTCGGGCGGGGATTTCCAGTCCAGCGACCGGCCATTGCGGAGGACCACAGGGACCTCGGGCGCGACAATCGGCCCAGGTGTCAACGGGTCGCCTCGTCGCAGCAACGGGGTCTTCACGTTGCCGGGCAGGTCATACAGTGCCCGGATCTCTTCGAGGTACACCCGGCGTCGCTGCCACGATCCTGATTCGGATTGCAGCCGGTTTTTTTGGGTGGCGTAGTCGGGGAACTCCTTGGGCAGCAGCGTGGCCAGGGCCTTTGCGGCGGGCCGCAGCAAGGTGGTGAACTTGCCAGCAAGGTATTTCTGGACGGAATCCCGATCAGCAGCAGCGGTGCGAACCGCCTTGGCGACATCGGCTCGAATCGGCTCGGGCAACGTTGCCACCCGCTTGTCGAATAGCTTGTTGCCAAAGGAGGTGTCGAGTGTTTTCAGTTCCGAGGCGATCCGTTTGATGTTGGCATCCACCTCGGCGTTTCGGGTTTTGGCCGCCTTCTTCTGTTTTGACGTGGCAATCAGCAGCCGCCGTTGCGTTTGCGGGATCCACTGCTTGGGACGCAGGGCGGGCATGAAGATCGCCTGCAGCCGGTAGTAATCGGCCTGGGAAACCGGGTCGAACTTGTGATTGTGGCATCGAGCACAGTGGATGGTCAGTCCCATGGTTGTCGAGGCGACGATTTGCAGAGTGTCGTTGAGCGTCGGGTAGTGATACAGGGCGTCGGCATTCTTGATCGTCTTGAAGTCGGGCCGGGACGCATCGGCGGCCATTCTCAGGAAGCCCGTCGCGATCAATCCCTCGACGACGGTCTCGGGCAATCGCTCGGCGGTGTCATGGATTGACCAGTAATCGGTCAATTCGTCACCGGCCAGTTGTTCGTGCAGAAAACGGTCGTAGGGCTTGTTGGCGTTGAGAGCGCGGATGACGTAATCCCGATACCTCCAGGTGAAGGGCAGGGGGACGTCGGAGCTGAGCACACCCGCCGAGTCGGCGTAGCCGGCGGTGTCGAGCCAGTGCCGGCCCCAGTGTTCCCCGTAGGCCGGGCTGGCCAGCAGCCTGTCGACCTCGTGTCGGAATGCGTCGTCCGAGGGGTTGGCCAGGAAACTGGCGACGTGGTGATCGGCCGGTGGCAGTCCGGTCAGGTCATAGCTCAGGCGGCGCAGCAGCGTGGCGCGGTCGGCTTCGGGCGAGAGTTGCAGTTGGCGGTCCTGGAGCGTGGCGAGGATGAAGCCATCGACGGGAGTCCGCACACGTCGGGCATTTGTCGGGCCGTGGACGGGTGGCACGGGGTGACGCTGTGGCGGCTGGAAGGCCCAGTAGGTGCGTTCGTCCTCCGAGAGGGTCTCCAGGCGGATGTCGTTGAGTGGGTCGGATGGCCCGGTTGCCTGGCCTGTGCCCAGGGCACCCTCGTTGATCCATGTTCGGATCACTCCCTTTTGAGCGGCGGTCAGTTTCGGCCCCTTGGGTGGCATGCGGTTGGAGGCCAGCACGCCCCACAAACGACTGCTCTCGGCGGCGTTGAGACGTACCACCGCACCCTTGTCACTGCCGGCCAGGACGCCCCGCCGGGTCGAGAGATCCAGGCCGGCCTTGGGCTTGGTCCCAGAGTGGCAGCCGGTGCACCGGGCCCTGAGGATTGGCAGGACCGTTTTCTCGAATGTCGCCAACTTGGAGTCGGAGGTCTGTTTCTTGTCCGCGGCTGTCGCGGGAATAGCCCACGAGAGCGAGAGGACAAGGGCGGCGAGAAGGGGCAGTCGGAACATCGGAACCCGGAAGCGGAAATTGCGAGGAGATGACCGATTCTCCCCGTGGCAGGATCCCCAGTCTAACACAACCGACCACGCTGGGGAGATGGCCTGTGGCCGGTTGTGTCCGTCGGAGCCCTTTTGCTGGCGTCATTTCGCGGCGGGCAGTTGGTATCCCGTCACGTTGGTCCGAATCCGGTACAGGCTCTTTCCGGAAGTGATGTAGAGCAGGTTGGCATCCTTTCCGCGAGCAAAACCGACATTGGTCGGCAATTCGGGCGTCTTGATGTATGCCAGTTCCTTGCCGGCAGGAGAGTAGACAACGATCCCGGGCTTCTTTTCAGATCGTACGGCGACGAACAGGTTGCCGGTGGCGTCGACGACCAGCCCGTCGGGTCCATCCTCGGGGTAATAGTCAACCAGCGTCTTGCGGAACGAGGCCTCTCCCTTGTTGTTCAGGTCGTAGGCCATCAGTGCCATGTGTCCCTTTCGCAACGGAACTGCCGGTGCGACTGGTCCCTTGGCGTCCTCGGCCTTACCCAGTCGTTCGAAGCCGGTGGCACCGTTCGCGTTGCTGACGACATACAAGGTCTTCTGGTCGGGAGAGACGCAGACACCGTTGGGCTTGCCGGCATCGCTGATGATGCGGTGGATCGATCCGTCGGTGTCGATGCGGTAGACGCCCATCACGGGTTGCTCGATGGCCTCGTGCCCGAGGTACCTGGGGTCACTGAAGTAGAGACGTCCCTTGAGATCGATGGTGACGTCATTGGGAGAGTTCAGTTTGCGGCCCTCAAACATGCCGGTCACGATGTAACTCATCCCGGTCTTCATGTCGGTGCGTGTGACGCGTTGTCCACCGTAGTCGGCGCCCTCGCAGACGATCATGTCGCCCCGGGCGTCGAACTTGATGCCGTTGGACATCCCCGAGGGGGACCGGAAGATTTTTGTCTTGTTTGTTTTTGGGTTGTACTTCCAGATGTGGCCGGCGTGGATGGCCCCGGTTTCGGTCACCGCCTGGTGCGAGAAGGTGATGTCACTGAAGTAGACCATCCCATCGGGAGCGACCGCGACACCCTCGGTCAGGACGATGCCGTCGAAGAGTTTTTCGAGCTTGGCACCGGGCGGGATGATGGGATCGGCAGCCTGGGCCGTCGACAGGCTGGTCAGCCCGAGAATCAGCAGCAGGTGGGCAGTGAAGAGTCGCATGGTGTATTTCCTTGAAGAGACCGTGTTTGAAGAATCGTGTGCCGGATGTCGCTCAGGCCAACCGGGGGTAAAAGCGGTAGCTGTAGAGCACCGCGCCGCGAATTTCGAAATGCAGTGAGACCGTCTGTCCGACCAGTTCATCAAGGTCGGGCTTGGTCTTCCAGCGGGCGAAGGAGTACAGCCGTTTGTTGTCGACGGGGATACGGGAATCCTCGAGCGAGTAGCCAGGGAGCGGTGAGCCGTCGGGTCCGATAGCAGCGACCCGGATCGGCGTGTGTTCCAGGTACTCGACGTTAATAGCCAGGTGCTTTCGTGTCAGCTTGATCGGCGTGGTGCGGACGTGGCCGGGGGGCAGGTTCCGCCACTGGCCCAGCCCGGCGAACCGGTCGAGACCGATGGTCGCCAGCCCCATCGACATCGGCACACCACGGTTGGCGTGCGTCTTGATGCCACCACCGGTGTAATGAATCAGCAATTTTTCACCGACTCGTCCGGGTGGATTGTGCGATGGGTAGGCGAGGATGCGGTCGAACGACTCTTCCGCTCCCACATCGAGAAACGGCCGGTTGGGAAACACCCGCTGCCACGCCTGTCCGGGCCGCTGGCAGACCAGTTCGCAGGTGGCTCCCAGGCCAGCCAGTGGCCAGCGTTCTGCCAGTCCGATGTTCACGTTGCCGTAGTTGAACGGCGTGATGCCCCCGTGCCACTGGAAAGTCTTGTTGAACTCGGGATCGGACCCCTTGCCGAAAACCACCTGGAGTTTCGACCACTTCTTCCAGTCCTTGCTGGTTCTCAGCGACGCGTTTCGACCGCCCTGGTCGTGAGCTCGTTCGTTGAGCCACCAGCGACGGTTGCGATGGTCACGAGTGACCATCATGTAATCGCCTCCCAGGGCGGGAAACAGTCGTCGCGGTTTTCGGGTCCAGTGGATTCCGTCGGGGCTGGTGTCCATGTACTGCCCGAAAACCGCCCGGGATCGGGCCACCTGTTCGGGGCTGACTCCCGGGTACCGCTTGGGGTACGCGGGAGCCCACATGCGATGATCTTGCATGTTCGCGATCAGCTTGTACCGCCGCATCGGATCGGGGTCGTCGTCGTCGCGGACGACGGTCAATCCGTCGAGATTGTTGATCACGCCGATCTGGTTGCCGTGTTCGTCGATTGCTGGAAGTCCCAGTCCCCGCCGAGCCAATTCCTCGTCGACCAGGTTTTTCCCCTGTGGGTGGCAACTGTAGAAGAGGTTGTTTCTCTTGCTGCCCCGGAATTCAACGACTCCCAGGCTGGGCTTGTGCCAATGGATGCCGTCGTGGCTTTCGGCGTAGGCGTATCCTCCGACGTCGAGTTGGTCGAATCGACGCTGGGTGTTGAAAGCGAAGTACCACATCCGGAACAGCCCGTCGGGTTCCTGGATCACGCTGCCCCAGGCCTGGGCTCGTTCGCCTTCCCAGGGGCGGTCGGCCACCAGCACGGGCCGGGGGTGTTTCCTCAACCGGTTCATGATCCGCAGGACATGTTTCTGTTCGGAGACTTCGTGATCGTCAATCAACAGGTGCAGATGGGGGTCGTGATGGTCCTGCGGATCCTTGTTCGTGGCGAGCAGGTAACTCTGGTTGCCATCGTCCGGCGGTGCTGCCAGGACGCGGGGCGGTCCACCGGGCGTCCCGGCGGCTGCGGCGAGGGTGATCGTGGAGGCGAGGAACTGTCGACGAGTTGGGCCGGGCATTCCAGGGAGTCCATCAGGGGCGGGTTGCTGATCGTGTTGATCCGCATCGTCGGCCAATCCCGTCGCCAATTCAACGCGAGGCGGGTTGAACCTCGTCTCGGAAAACCCAACACTGTCGACGGTGAACACACTCTTGAATTCCCTACCACCGAGACTGTAACTCATGCCCCGCTGGACCCAGGTTCTAGAACTTGATGCTCAACGCCATGTCGTGTCGGGCGAAACCGATGCCCTGGTGGCCGCTGTTCGGTCGGGTGCCGATCTGAGGATCGGCACCGGTTTTCGTCACAACGAACACATCGACACCTCTTCGGAACGCGAGGAGTTGATCCGAGAGGTGATGGATTTTCGTGTGACCTACCTGCTCGAGGACCGGTGGGTGGCGGGGATCGAAAACCTGAGAATGCCCATCGCGTTGCCCGACGGCTTTGGTCCTCGCGAGTCGATGAGTTTTTTCTTGTACAACCAGGATGGCCACCAGGCAATCGCCCGTCCGTTCCTGGACGGCGCGGCCCCGACAGGGGGGCCGGGTGTCTCGACACCGAATCCGTGGCCGGACATGCCCAAGTACCATGAACTGGATGCGTTTGACACGGAGACCAACGCGCCCAGCAGCAACTTCATCTACGACTTCGAGTACTTCCGGTATTTCGTTGGGGCCGACTGGGTCGAGGTGCTGGCCCACGAGAGTGATGGGAGCGTGACGGCCGGATCGATCGACGGGTTGGCCGATGCATTCGCTGCAGGTGCCGAGATCAAGGTGGCGATTCGGGGCTTGTGTGCGGACCTGGAGGATTCATCGTCGTCGGTCGATCACGAGGTCTTCGTGCATCTGGGAGCCTGCTACTACTACACGGAAGAAAAACGGTTGATGGCCGCGGCACACCCGGTGGTGCGGACACGGCCGGCCATGCCGCTGGGTTACGGCACGGAATCCTGGGATTTTGGTTGGCTGATGCCCAGGACCGATGGCTTTGTGGCCGGCTGGCTGGTTGATCCGCACACGTTGCAGTTCCGGCGCGAAGACCGTCGCTATGCCATGCGCTGGTTCGTCAGCCAGTGAGATGGTCGCCTGGTTTGACAATTGTCAGTCGAGCGAGTTGGTTGGAGGGTCTGCGGTGACCGGGTTGCGTGTCCCGGCGACCGCCAATCAGATTCTCCAATGGAAACGGGTGCCCTGATGAGACTTCGTGGTTTGATGAGTGTGATGGCCGGGCTGGTCGTGGCCGGCGTGTCGTTGCCGACGGTGGCTCGGTCGGCGGACGTGACCGCGGTGGTGACCCAGGAGGTGCGGCCGGTACTGGTCCGCAACCTCCACAACCGGTTGTTCAAGCTGACGGTGACGTGTCAGCAACCCTACGTGGTGGTGAATGGATTGACCGTGTCTCTGTCGGGCACTGACGATCGCAAGGATATTGACGTGATCGAGGTCTTCGGTGGCAGTGATTTCAATCCGCTGGTGCGTTTTGGCGACCGGGTGGCTGTCGCGGGCAAGCGGGTGAAAGTTGCCGGTCACGCGAGGCTCGAGAAGGGTGACAACCACTTTTGGGTCTCGTGTCGTCTTCGGGCCGACGCGGACCTGGACAATCAGTTGGATGCCACGTGTGTTCGGATCGAGACGTCCGCCGGTGAAATCCGGCCGGTCGACAAGACCAACGGCCAGCGGTTGCGGATTGGCCTGGCACTGCGAAAGCACTTTGACGACGGCGTTCACACGTACCGGATTGCTGCCCTGGCCACATCGGCCAAGGGCACGCTGCTGTGTGCTTACGACATGCGGCGTCGCAAGGGACGCGACCTTCAGGAAGATATCGATATCGGGTTGATGCGGAGTACCGATGGTGGCCGCACCTGGACGCCACAACAGGTGATCATGGACATGGGGACCTGGGGTGGGCACCCCCAGCATCTCAACGGTGTCAGTGACCCGGGCTTGATCGTCGATCCCGCGACCGGCCAGATCTGGTGCTTTGCCGTCTGGATGGTTGGCAAGGAAGGGAACCACCAGTGGAACAAGGGGGGCTCGGAAAAAGGCTTCGAGATTGGCAAGAGTGCGCAGTTCCTGATGGTCACCAGCACCGATGATGGAAAGACCTGGAGCAAGCCGGAGAACATGACACGAACGTGGAAGAAGAAAGATTGGATTCTCCTGGCCCCCTCGCCCCAGTCGGGCATCGCCTTGTTTGATGGGACCCTGGTGATGCCCACGCAGGGCCGCGATGAGAATGACGGACACTTCTCGAACCTGCTGGTCAGTACCGATCACGGCAAGAGTTGGACGGTCAGTGCCAAGGCCTCGATCGGGAACACCGAGTGCCAGGCGGTGCAACTGGGGGATGGGAGCATCATGCTCAACAGTCGTACGGAATCCCCCACCAAGTTTCGCACGGTCAGCGTGACCCGCGACGTGGGCAAGACCTGGGCGGCCCATCCGACGAGTCGCAAAACACTGATCGAGCCCAACTGCAACGGCAGCATCTACCGGTTCGATTTTCGTCGCGGTGACCGCGATCGTTACGTGCTGTTGTTCGCGAATCCGTTCTCGCAGACAGGTCGCGAGAATCACTCGATCCGCACCAGTTTCGATGACGGGAAAACGTGGCCCAACCGCGTGTTGCTGGACATCGGTCGGGGGGCCGGTTACCCGAGCCTCTCGCGGGCCGATCGTGGCCATGTGGGAATCGTTTACGAGGGGAGCGGGGCAAAGCTGGTCTACCAGAGGGTTTCCCTGAAGGATTTGATGGGACGTTAGGTCGCCAGTCGGGTTGGCACAAAAAAACCGGGTGGCTCCAGTCGTGACTGGAAACCACCCGGTTCGCAACCACCCACCGGTTACGGGAAGATCAGGTCGAGTCCCGGGCCACCGAAGATGATGTCGGCATCGGGTCCGCCGATCATGATGTCGTTGCCGTTGCCGCCGAGCATGAAATCGTTGCCGGCGTTGCCGAGCATGATGTCGTTGCCGTCCTGGCCGGCCATGCGGTCGTTCCCGTTGCCGCCGAGCATGACGTCGTTGCCATTGCCACCGAGCATGGCGTCGTTGCCATCGCCGCCGAGCATGACGTCGTTGCCATCGCCGCCGAACATGATGTCGTTGCCAGCGTCGCCGAACATCCGATCGTTGCCCGCCTGGCCAAGCATGATGTCACGGCCGTTGCCGCCGGACATCCGGTCGTTCCCGTTGCCGCCTCGCAGGTAATCATTACCGTCCTGGCCATTCATGATGTCGTCACCGTCGCCGCCGTCGAGCCGGTCGTTGCCCACTCCGCCCAGCAGTTGGTCACTACCGGTGCCGCCCTCGAGCACATCATTACCACTGCCGCCGTCGAGACGGTCTCGCCCCTCGTTGCCGGCGAGGAGGTCATTGTCGCGGCCGCCCCAGAGCAGATCGTTGCCCAGCCCACCGGTGAGCATGTCCAGGCCATCCCCGCCCATCAGCCAGTCGTTACCAAGTTCACCGAAGAGCTGATCGTTGCCATCATTGCCCAGCAGGAGGTCGTTGCCGGCGTGTCCATGAATCACGTCGTCTCCCTCGCCCCCGACGGCCAGGTCGGAACCGTTGTTCCCGCTGATCAGGTCGGAGCCGTCTCCACCAAACAACCAGTCGTTACCGGCTCCGCCCGAGACGGTGTCGTTGCCGTCCTCTCCGTAGATCCGGTCATTCCCGGACCCACTTTCGACCACATCGTCGCCCTGTCCGGCCTGGACCATCACGTTGGTCGTGACGGCGGCATCGATCAGGACGGTGTCGTCACCGACGCTCGAGTCGATCACGATCCGTCCTTCTGTGTCGATTCCCTGAGTGATCGTGTAGCTGTCGCTACGGATCAAGTCGGTCATGCCGCTGTCGTAGAACGCGTCGATCTGGACCTGTGTCACGCCGCCGCCCAGGTCGGTCAGCGTGATCAGGTCGTGGGCCCCGGTGCCGGTGACGTAGGCGAAATCGGGCACGCCGTCACGATCGGTGTCTCGCAGCCCGATGTCCGGGTCGGAAGCGAGAATCTCGTAATTGTTGACCAGTGTCCCGCTGCCGTTCAATTGCAGGTCGAAACGGGTGACGATGTTGTTGGTTTCACGGGTGATGGATCCGTGACGGATCGTGTCGCCGCTGGAGAGCAGTCGTTCCTGCGGAGTCAGCCCCTTGGTGTGGTACAGCCCGAAAGTGTGCATTGCCTCGTGGACGACCGTGTAGGCCACCCGGTGTGCCAGGTTCTCGTTGAATTCCTCGGTTCCCGAAATGCCACTGGTGGCCGAGACGATCGTGTCGGTGAACGTCAGGGTCGCCTCGTCGTGGTTGTTGCCGGTTGCGGAGAACAGGTCCTCTCCGGCGGCGATGCCGTACAGGCCTGCCGCGGAACCGACGAGCCCGCCACCGGCGGTGATGGCGGGCGAGGAGAGTTCCATCACGAAGTTGTAGGCATCGTGTTCCCCATATCCGTCGAACCCTGCCATGCCCGTGTCGTTGTTCTGCAGGGTGTTGACCACGTCGAGAAAGCTGGAGGCTCCGACACCGACCACCTCGAAGTCGAAGGCGTTGAGTTCGCGTTGCACGATCGGCAACACGGCATTCTGCAGGGCCAGGGCATCACCGGCATCGATCACCGCATCGCCATTGAAGTCGTACTGCATGGGATTGAAATCGAGTTGGTCGGAACTGGACAGTCCGCCGTATCCCTGCAGGTCGGATCCGGTTCCGTAACCGTTGGTGCCGGCCCCGTCGATGTTCTGGAAGTCCTCGACGGTCGTCGACATGCCACCTGCCGGCAGCGCGGTGCCGAAGTCGAGGTAGAACATGGTTGTCAGCAGGGTGCGGGATTCGAGCGATTCGGCCGCGACGACGCCACGACGTCCCCGGCGGGGGCGGGGACGGGCGGGAGAGAGCAGGCGTGCGATCCGGCGGGTCCAGTTGGTGAAACGCATGTCGGGTTCCTCGAGTTCGGGTGGATGAACAGCGAATGGGAGTGTTGCTGTTCTTCGAGGAACGCTTGCGTCACGGATGTGACGCAGTTTTTTGGTCCGTGCTTTGTTTTTCCGTGTTTTTTGGGTTTGGCATGGACGTTTTGCGGATGCCGACAAAACTGGTGCGAGATTGTCGTGCCGAGAGGGCTTGGCAGTGGTCCAGTGTTCGCTTGGTCGCCAGCGTGTCGGAATGAGATTCTCCCCGGTGGGTCACCTGTGCGGTCCAGGCCGCGCGCAACTCGGTCTCGGCCTCGTCCAGTCTCCGTTGCCGGATCAACGTCCGTCCGAGGTTGGCTTGTGTCTTGAGTGTCGAAGGGTGGTGGGCTCCGATCACCCTGCGACGGATCGTCAGCACGTCGCGGTTGATTGCTTCGGCCTCCCTGGGTTTTCCGAGCCTCAGCAGGATGTTGGCCAGATTGTGACGCGTGTTGAGCGTGAAGGGATGCTCGGCTCCGAGCGTACGCTGCTTGATCTCCAGTGTTCGTTCATAGAGTGCCTGTGCTTCTGAGTGTCGTTTCATCAATCCCAGCATCTGCGCGTGGTTGTGCATGGCCGAGAGCGTGTCGGGGTGAGTGTTTCCCAGGGTCCGTTTCCGAGCGGCCAGGGTGTTCTCGCTCAATGACAGCGCTTCCTCGAGCCGTCTCAGCCCCTTGAGACAGAGCATGAGGTTGTTCATTGCCTTGAGCGTTCTCACGTTGTCGGGGCCATCGATCCGGATGCGGTCGTCGAGCACTTTCTGGTAGTGCTCAAGGGCCTGTTGGAAACGGCACATTTTCAGCAGGCACAATCCAAGGTTGTGCCGTGCCATCAGCACCAGCCGATCCCCGGCGGTGCAATCGTCCCGCAGGCCGTTGTAAGCCTGTTGGTGGAGTTCCAGCGCCTGGGCAAGCCGACCTCGATGAGTCAGGGCGGTGGCCAGCAAAGACGTTGCGGCATGCGTTTCACGGTGCTGTGGGCCGAGTGTGGCTTGCCGGTTCTTGACGGCCCGTTGCAGTTGATCGATTGCCTGCAGGTGCAGTCCCAGCGCGTCGTAGCTTTCGCCCAGTGACATCTGGATCGACGCGGCGGTGGCCGGTTGGTCGGCGAACACGGTTTCGACGCGTCCGGCGGCGTGATCGAGGATCGATCGGGCCGAGAGAGGACGGCCGAGTCGTCGATCGGGCCGGAGATCGCGGATCACTTCCGAGACCAGGAACCGGGTCAAGGCCTCGGCTCGTTGCGAGTCTCGTTCGGACTGTTGTTTCAATGACGTGGCTTCAGCCTTGGCGGTCTGTTCGCGATCGAAGCCCACCTGGCGGGCCCATCTCGCCGCTTCACGGGATCTCGCCAGTTCGCGAGACTCCATGGCTTGTTGACGAAAGTGACTGGCCGCCGCGATGGATCCGACTGTCAGGGTCATCAGCAACAGGATGGCCAGCGAGGTCATGCTGGCCAGGGCGGGATTCCTGTGGCACCAGCGGAGAGTGCGGCCGCACCACCCGATGCGACGGGCCATGATTGGCTCTCCGGCCAGGAAATTCTCCAGGTCTTTGGCCAGGGCCTCGGCCGATTGATACCGGCAGTCGGGGTCAGGATCCATGGCCCTGGCAATGATGGTTTGCAGGTCCCGGGAGATTCCCGGGACGAGCGAATGGAGGGGGCGAGGCTGACGGTCCCAGGGGCTGTCATCGGAACCGAAGGCCGGTTCGTGTGCGATCAATTCGAACAGGGTTGCTCCGAGGCTGTAGACGTCGCTTCTCGCATCGGCTTCACCCCGAAAACATTCCGGTGCCATGTAACGGTGGGTGCCCAGGATCGCGCCGGTGGCTGTCAGGTCTTCCGCTTCACGACTCCTGGCCAGTCCGAAATCGCTGAGCCAGATCGTGCCGTGTCGGTCCAGTAGCAGGTTTCCCGGCTTGACGTCTCGGTGAATGACACCCTGCCGGTGAGCGTAATCCAGTGCGTCGGCCGCCTGTCGGCCAATGTCAGCGATCGCCTGTTCGACCGTCGAATGTGCCCCCAGCGTGTAGCGGGCGGCGCGATCATCGAGTTGGTCCAGCGAGATGCCATCGATGAACTGCATCGCGAGAAAATGGACACCCTGCTCGTGTCCCTGCGAGAAGACCGGCACGATGTTGGTGTGGTGCAACGCCGCGGCCGCACGTGCCTCGGCTCCAAACCGCTCGATCCGTTGCGGGTCGAGCCACTCGCTGGCCGGTAGCAGTTTCAGGGCGACACGGCGGTCGACGGAGCGTTGATGGGCCTCGTAGACGATTCCCATGCCACCTCGTCCGATTTCCCGAACAATCTCGAAGTCTCCCAGCGGACCCGTTGGAGGCACAAACCGTTCCGCTGCATCAGCTGCCAGTTCGGCCCGGAGCGTGGCGAGACGGTCGCCCTGGGCGTCGACAACCGATTGGCGACGCAGGCAGCCGGTTCGGCCCCAATCCGAGAGCAGTGCCCGCCACGTTGTGAGATCGACGCCCGAGTTGTTTGGTGCCGTGTCGGTCATTGTGCTTCCTGCTGTTCGAGCCGTGCCAGCATGGCTTTGCGGGCGCGTTGATAGAGTTGTCGAGTGGCCGCCGAACTACGATTCAGTCGCGTGGCAATGTCTGCGAACGGCATTTCCGAGACGATTCGCAGCAAGAGAACCTTGCGGTATTCGACTGGCAATGAGGCGACCAGGACGCGGATCCGGGTTCTCTGTTCGCTGCGGACGGCTCGTCCACTGGGGGATGTCTGGTTGGCTGCCAGTTGGTTGGCCGTCCGAGGATTCCAATTCGTTTGGTTGTCTGCAGAACCCTGTGCGGCGGTCACCTCGCGTCTGAGGTCACGACCGGAGGTTCCCATGTGACGACGAACGGCACCCAGGACGCGGTGTGTCAGGATCTGTCGCAGCCAGCACCACAGTTCTCCTCGGCTATGCCCGCGAAAACTCCGGAAGTCGCGACACGCGTGCAGGAGCGTGTCCTGGACGATGTCGGAGGGACTCGTGCGCACCCCCAACCGTCCCGACACTTTCTGTTGTGCCAGCTGCTCGAGTCGGGTGCGGTAGACGCCCAGAAGTGGGCCCAGGTTGCACTCGTTTGGTGTGATCGAGTGTGCCAGGTCCGCTTGAGGCGCATGTCCCGCGTCATGCGCAGTCGTGTGATCCACAATGACTCTCTATGAGAAGCACATTGCATGCCAAGACACGATGACGCGCGATCACTCGGAAAAACCGCGGAAACCGGATCCGAACCCGGATTGGAGCAGTGTCCGAGTGTGGCGATCTGAAACAGCCGGCCGGGCCGGTGTTGCGAACTGATACACCTTCGGTGTTGCTGTCACACCGTGGTATCAAGGTCGGTTCAGGCGACGCCGTTGTAGAGAACGTCCATAACGCTGCCGGTGTTCAGGTGCACCGGGCGGCCCAGGCGATCCTCGATCAGTGTGGCCGGGTTGATTCCCAGCGAGTCATAGATCGTGGCGCCCATGTCATTGGGGTGGTAGGGCGTGGTGATCGGGTGACCACCGATGTTGTCGCTGGCTCCGATGATCTGCCCAGGACGGGTACCGCCGCCGGCGAAGAGGGCCGAGTAAACCGCGGCCCAGTGGTGGCGGCCGGGGACCTTCTGATTGGGCAGTGGCGAGATGGACGGGGTTCTGCCGAATTCGCCGACACAGACGACCAGGGTGGTGTCGAGCAATCCACGGTCCTTGAGATCGTCGAGCAGTGCGCTGAGGCCGTTGTCCAGGGCTGGCAACATGGTCCGCAGTCGCGGGAAGTGGTTGACGTGGGTGTCCCACATCTGCACGTGTCCCATGCTGGCCTGGATCACCGGGATTTCCATTTCGACCAGTCGACGGGCCAGCAACAGTGTCTGGCCGTACTTGTGACGTCCGTATCGATCGCGAACCTTGTCGCTCTCGGCGTTGACGTCCAGGGCACCCTTGAGTTGCTTGGACGACAACATCGAGAAGGCGGCTTGCTGTTCGCTGGTGTACTTGATGCCCTGTGGCGACTGTTCGATGCCCTGCTGGCGTTCGTCGATGGTCCGCAACAGCTTGCGACGATCGTCGAGCCGGCTGAAGCTGAGTCCGTCAAGCAGCGAGAGGTCGTTGACCTTGTAGTCCTTGGTGTTCGGATCGCTGTTGAGCACGAAGGGGTCGTGCTTGGGGCCGAGAAATCCCGAGTGCTGTCCGGGCCAGACCAACGCACCTTCGATCAGTGGATTGGGAACGGTGACCTGGCTGGGCAGGCCATCGGCACGAGGTCTCAACAATGAAACGCCGCCGCCATAGCACGGCCAGTCGGACCGCTTGAGTGACTTGTCCTGGTTGGAGTTGCCGGTGAACGGCTGGACGTAGCCGGTCAGGGCGTTGTGAGAACCCGAGAGGTGCCGGTTGTCACCGTGGTGCATCGAGCGGACGACCGAGACCATGTCGGCACGCTCGGCCATCTTGGCCATCTTGTCGGAAAACTGGATGCCGGCGAGTTTCGTCGAGATGGCCCCGAATTCGCCCTTGGCCTCGGAGGCCTCCGGCTTGGGATCCCACATGTCGATCTGGCTACCGCCCCCGGGCAGGAACACCAGCACGACCGACTTGACTCGCGGCGGATGGTGCAAGGCGGCTGCAGCCTGTTGCCGGCCCAGAACACCAGACAGCCCCAGTCCAAAGAAGGACGAGCCACCAATCTGCAGGATGTCACGGCGATTGAGCATGCGAAGAGTTCTCTTGGCTTCCTGGTCCGGACTTGATCGGACCCACTCCCTGGGCCGATACGGGGACGACGAATCCACCGTTCCCGATGTATTCCATTATTGACTGAATCGAACCGCTGAGGCAATGGGAGCCAGTTTTGTTATCAGAAATCCGGATCTTCGGACGATTGGACCGCAAGTTCCCCTACCTGGACAGGCAGTAGAGCCATTCCCTGCGACTGCCGTCTGTTGTGGCGACGCGGTGGAAAATGCGACTGCCACAGATGGCCATCGAGGAGTAGGTTTGCTGTCCCAGGCGGTTCTTGGCCTTGATGTCCAGCCCCTCGCGGCTGGCGGCAAAAACGGTGGTTTGTCCCGATTCGTCGGTGGCATAGAGGTTGCCGCCGGCGAGTACCAGCGAGGAGGTGAAAACCCCTCCGAGCCGTTTTTTCCAGAGCGTTTTTCCGGTGGTCGTGTCCCAGGCCGTGGCGATTCCGGAGTCCAGTACGGCGTAGAGGGTTTTCTTGTGAGCGACCATTGAGGGAACATAGACACGCTGGTTGTTTTGCCAGGCGGTCTTGCCGGATCCATCGGCGAGAACGGCCTGGACGTGATTGCGTGGGTAACCTCCACTGGTGAAGATCCTCGTGCCGTCGGTCACCACCGAGGTGACACACTCGGTCGTTGCTCCGTCGATCTCCCAGAGTTTCTTTCCGGTTTGCGGATCGTATGAGGAGACCAGGTTGGTGCCGACCATCAGGGCCTGGTCCCTGCCGGAGACTCGCAGCACGATCGGCGAAGTGTAATTGGCCTTCTTGGGCCGAGCCTGTTTCCAGGCCACCTTTCCGGTTGCCCGCGACATGGCCACCACGGCTCCACCGCCCCGGTTGTCGGCCGAGACGAGTACCAGTGAGCCAAACAGGCACGGTGAGGAACTGAACCCCTGGTGGGTGCGGTAGTTGCTGACGGTGGTTTGCCAGACGATCCGACCGGTGAGATCCAGGGCGGATGTGACGACGGCACCCTTGTGCAGGAAGTTGACGTAGATCTTCTGGCCATCACACGCGGGAGTGCAACTGGCCTGGCTGCTCTTTTTGTTGCCACGAGTTTCCAAGGGGCCACGATGCACGATGGTTTTCCAGGCGGTCTTGCCGGTCTTGCGGTCGAGGCAGTAGACGGTCTGTGTTT
>CAWVUS010000025.1:0-30670 GCA_963933195.1 uncultured Planctomycetaceae bacterium | reverse complement strand
CTGGCCCTGGCCTTTGGGCGACTCGGCTGCTTGATGAACGGCTGCTGCTGGGGTGACGCTTGCGACTTGCCATGGGCGATCCGTTTTCCCCATGACAGCGTCCCCTTCAACGCACTGTCGGCTCGGGGCTTCCTGCATCCGGATGCGTCGAGCACTTTTGGCGTTCACCCCAGCCAGATCTACAGTTCGTTCAACGGTCTCGTCCTCTGCCTGGTCACGTCGGCGATCTTCCGCAACAGTCGCCGGCACGGCCAAACGCTTGCGATCGCGTTGGTGGCTTACCCGGTCACGAGATTCCTGCTCGAGATCCTGCGGGGCGACGAAATGGGACAATTCGGAACGGGGCTGACGATTTCTCAGTGCTTCAGCCTGATGCTGCTAACCATCGGAATTGCGTTTTCAACCTGGCTGCTGCGACAACCCTCCCCCACCGCAGACACTTCCACCATCCCGCCCTCAGACAAAACCACGTGAAGAATCTCGACGATCATCAACTGGTGGACCTGTGCCGCGACGGCGACGAGACCGCTTTCGACCTGCTGGTACTCCGCCACCAGGATCGCCTGTTTCATTCGCTGGTCTCGATGTTGAAGTCGCGTGACGACGCAATGGACATCGCACAGTCGGCCCTGATGCAGGCTCACCGCAAACTCGACACGTTCCGCGGGGAATCGGCCTTCTACAGTTGGCTGTACCGCATCGCTGTCAACCTGGCACTGAGTTGGCTGAGAAAACAAAAGACACCAGCCGTCTCACTCGATGCGCTCCACGATGAGAGCGGGTACGAGATTGCCGACGACAACAGTCAACCGCTGGCCTCGCTGTTGAGAGACGAGCACCGGAGACTGGTCCGTGAGACACTCGCTGAACTTCCAGCCGATTTCCGAACCGTGCTGGTGATGAAGGAATTCGATGGGCTGAGCTACGAGGAGATCGCTGGCCTGACGGAAGTCCCACTGGGGACTGTCCGAAGTCGAATTCATCGCGGACGCAGCGAGTTGGCCCTGAGGCTGAAAAGAAAACTCGGTGACCAGGCCGAGGGGTAGACTGCAGCGACTACTCCAGGGACGTACGGGGCAGCGTTCCCCAGCTCGACAGGTACATTCCACGAGGCACGCCAGTTTCAAGCCACTTGGCCAACTGCCGCTCGGGGTCACGCGATTCAATCTGGTCGAGCAAGAGATCGATCCACCCGGGCCGCGCCCGGTAGGTCACCACCCGAACTTTTGACAGCTTCAACACCGATTTCAGCGATTCGATGGCATCTTCCTGGTAACCAATCTCGTCAACCAGGCCGTGCTCAAGTGCCTGGTTGGCGGTGTAGATCTGCCCGGTCGCCAATTCTCGCACCCGGTTTTCATCCAACCCGGAACGGTTCTCGGCAATCACGTCGATGAACCTGGCGAACGCATCATCGAGAATCGCCTTCCAGACGGTACGATCCTGGTCGCTGAGTGGCCGAAACGGGTTGAGCGAGTCCTTGAGTGGTCCGGTCTTGAGCGGATCGACCCGGACACCAAATCGATCCGAGAGCGCACTGACGTCATAGCGGGGAATGATCACGCCGATCGACCCTGTCCAAGTCGTCGGTTCTGCAAACACACGGCCCGTGGGCCCCGAACCCATCGCCACATAAAGGCCACCAGATGTGGCAATCCGCGACATCGACACCGTCACCGGTTTTCCGGTCTCGGCCCTGTACTTCTCCAGCCGGTGATAGATCTGGTGGCTGTCGGCAACCAGCCCACCGGGGCTGTCAATCGCCAGGACCACTCCCCGGACCGACTCGTCCTCCTGCACCAGATCGATCATCGATATCACCTGGTCGGTCAGGGGCGGCATGATCACCCCCTCAATCGGGATCACCGCCAGTTTCGCCGTGGCCCCATCGTCCCCGGAATGAAACACCTCCCGCGGCCCACCGCCCCGTGTCGCCTGCCAGAGCCGGTACTGGCCCCAGTTGACTCCCAGGGAGGCCAGCAGCAACACGACGGCACCCCAGCGGATCACGCGCCACAAACGTGGTGAACCCGTTTGCCCTCGCCTCTTTGCGGCATCCGCGTGAACGACAGGTCCCTTGCTGGCTTCCACCGGCTCCAGCGGGGGCGTCGTTTCGTTTTCGGACCGATCCTCACTCACCATGGCTCCGTCTCCAGACTGTCACCCGTCACAATGGGCTGACTCTGACGATTATTCCGCCCGCAACGATTCCGCCAGTGCTAACAATCGATACCGGTGGACCGGTTCACTCCAGTCAAAACGATTGTTCCAATCTGTCCGGTTGCATGGGGAGTCGTCGATACCGACAGGGAATGCTACCACACGGGCCGACGATTTCCGGCAAGTCGAGAACGGAACAAGTACGTCAAGCAATCGATTATCGGTCGCCGAATCGACTCGTGCAATGACCAGTCAACGCCAAGGGGGAGGCCGGATGTTGGGGATCCGAAAACGCACAACACAATGGATAAGTGGCGGCTGTGCCACACTAGGAATTTGCCTGGCAACCTGGCTCTTGCCACCCGCATTCGCCACGGAAAAATCTGCCCCGGCACCGTCGGTCGGTTTCCGAATGCCAGCCCTACTGCAACCTCTTGACACTCGACAGGCCGGTTCAGCCAAGACGGCCTCCTCCTCGGAAGTGCTGGATGAACTCCGTGAGATCTACCGGCAAAATGGGTTGATCATGCCACCGATGACACTCCGCGGACTGGATCGACAGCAACGGTCTCACAGAACACCGCGAACCGTCCGACCAATCCGACACCTCGCACCGGCGGCAAACCCATCACCGCCGGCTGTCGACTTCGCTCCAATTCCAGCCGGCGCACCGGCTGCGGTTCCCAGCCCAGTTCGGTCACGGATTGCCGCCAAGCCAGTTCAACAACCCAAGCAGGTCACCCGACGGTCATCTCACGGTGACGGTCTCAAGGGATTCTGCCCGGTCGCGTTGAAAGACCAGCGGAAGCTGATCCAGGCGCGTTCCGAGTTCAGCGTGACCCACAAGGGGCGGGTGATCGGACTCTCTTCCATACAGGCCCGCACCGCTTTCTTGGCCCAGCCGGAGACCTACCTGCCGGTCGCCGGAGGGACTGACCTGGTGAGCGCGATCCAGCAAAACCCTCTGATGGGGCACCTCGACCACGCCACCTGGTACCGCGGGCAGCTTTTCCTGTTCGCGACCAAGGCCAACCTGGCCGAGTTCCAGAAGCAGCCGGGTCGCTTCGCTCGCTAACTGCGGCCAAAAACCGCGGCGACTCCAATCAGGGCCTTCCTCCAGGCAGGCAGGCGGATCCTGCGGGTGAAGACATCGTAATCCACCCGCTCGATCCGGCCCAGGAGCCCACCATAGACTCGCAACATCGCCCGCAATACCGGTCGTCCCGTCGAATCGATCTGTTCGAACAACCGCTCACTGGCCGCGTAATGGTCACGCGCCCGGGAGATTTCGAAACGCATCAATTCACGGAATGGCTCGTCAACATGGCCAGCGACCAGGTCGTGGGCTGCCACTCCAAAGTGCTCCAGGTCCTCCCGGGGGAGATAGATTCGGCCCATCGCAGCATCCTCACCCAGGTCCCGCAGGATGTTGGTCAACTGCAGGGCCAATCCACAGTCCTCGGCTGTTTCCATTGCAGCCGGATCGTGAAAACCCCAGACGTAGAGGCAACAGCGGCCAACGGCCCCGGCCACCCGGTCACAGTACACTCGTAAGTCTTCGTACGTTTCATAAATCTGTGGCCGCAGGTCCATAGAGATCCCCTCGAGCACAGTCTCGAGTTCTTCCACCGGGATTCCATAACGAGTGACGACATCTGCCAGCGCCGGAAACAGATCCACCGGATCTCCCGGCAGAATCTCCTCACCATTCATTGCCGCCCGCAACCGTTCTCGCCAATCAAGCAGCCCTCTCTCGCGTTCCGGAACACTCCTCCCGGGCTCGTCAGCAATGTCATCCGAAAGTCTCAGGAAGGCGTAGAGGGCACACATGGCCCGGAATCTGTCACGAGGCAGGCCAAGAAATGACACGAAAAAATTGCCCGCCGCACGACGCGCCAGTCGGCAGCACGAGTCATACGAATTCTGTAGCCGGGATCGAGTCACCTCCTTCGCCCTCCCGGCGGTGGTCTCACCGTGCGTGTCAGCCCGGCCACCAGTGCCCTCATCACCATGCTCGCCACATCACGTCGCCGCACCACCGGCCTCTGTTCCCAAACGCGGAAACCAATCGCCTCGATCCGGTCCAGGATCTCCGCTCCTCCCCGGGCAAACAGGTCGATCATCACCGGCACCCGAAATCCAGACAACAGCGTCGGCAACCGTCGTCCGCCATCCAGAATCTCACGCGATCGATCAACCTCGAACCGCATCAATCCCAGGAACCCGTCGGTGGTGACTTGGTTTGCCAGGCTCGTCTCGTCATACCCAAATCGTTCCAGGTCCTCCCGCGGCAGGTAGACCCGGCCTGCATCGTGATCACGACGAACATCCTGCAAAAAATTCGCCAATTGTAGACCCGTACAGATCGCGTCGGAGCACACCACCGCCGATTCGTCGCAGGTCCCTGCCAACTTCAACACGATCCGCCCGACTGGATTGGCACTGTTGCGGCAGTATCCCACCAACTGGTCGAACGTGTCATACCGGTGAACCGACTGGTCGATGGAAAACGCCTCAAGCAGGTTGTCGAACGGCTGGCGTTCCAACCCGAAGTCTACAACTGTCTGCTGCAATGCCAGGGTCACCGGGTGCGTCGGGTCCCCCGCAAAACAGGCGTCCAACTCCTCCCGCCACCAATCCAGCAACTCCAGTGATCTCTGGCTGTTGGCGATTTCGTCGGCCAGATCATCAGCCCAGCGGCACCAGGCGTAAACAGCGGCCAGGGGGCGTCGCAACCGTCGTGGACACATCCACAACAGCAGCGGGAAATTCTCATAATGGGTTTTCGCCAAGTCGAGACAATAGGCGTGTGCCTGTTGAAGACTACAGCCGGGTCGCTGCAGGACCTCCGGACCCCACACCGCCAAACCGGCCTCCACTCCCGTGATCTCGACTGCCACCTGCCCGCCTCATCCAACAAGTTGCCCCGGCAATTGTCCTCTGCCCATTATTGGCTACAGTTGTGTTTGCAACCACAATAGCACGGCTAACCAAGCCCGTTTCGAACCCGAGTTTTTTCCGATCGTCATCGCCCATGCCTGTCCCTCGCGTCGCGATCGTTGGCCGCCCGAATGTCGGCAAGAGTTCGCTGCTGAACTGGCTGGCGCGGCGACGTGTGTCGGTGGTCGATCCGACCGCCGGAGTCACCCGTGATCGCGTGACTTTCGTCCTGCAAGCCGGCGACCGGTATGTCGAACTGGTTGACACTGGCGGAATTGGACTGTACGACACCGATCGCCTGGAGGACGAGATCGAGCGACAGATCCAGGTCGGGATCGAGGAAGCCGAGTTGCTGATGTTCGTCGTCGATGGCCAGCAAGGCATCACGCCGATGGACCGCGAGGTCGCGCAACGCTTGAGACCGCTGAACAAACCGACCCTGCTGGTGGTCAACAAGTGCGATTCACCGCGCACCGACCACGAGGCTCCCGCTTTCCTGGAACTGATCGACGCACCGGTGGTGACCACCAGCGTCATTGGACACCGCCACCGTGGTGAACTGCTGGCAACATTGCTGGAAGTGTTGCCGCCGGCCGACTCCGACGAGGCCGAGTGTGGCCGAGGAATGACTGCCGATCCGGAACTGAAACTGGCGATGGTCGGACGACGCAACGTGGGCAAAAGCACCTTCATCAATGCGCTGGCCGACGACGAACGCGTGATCACCAGTGAGGTGCCCGGAACAACCCGGGACAGCATCGACGTGCGATTCGAGATGGATGGCCGGAGCTTTGTCGCCATCGACACCCCGGGGGTTCGCAAGCGAAAAAGTATTGCCAACGACATCGAGTTTTATGGCCTCGTGCGATCGCGAAACAGCATCCGCCGCGCCGACGTGGTCATGATGTTCTTCGACTCCCAGGAAACAATCTCGCGGGTCGACAAGCAACTCGTGGAAAGCATCGTCGAAACACACACGCCCTGTGTGCTGGTGGTCAACAAGTGGGACCTGGCAATCCAGGCCGAGATGACAATGGACCGCTGGTCGGAATACCTGATCCAGACGTTCGGGATGCTGAGATTTGCACCCGTGGCATTTGTCACCGCCGAAACCGGTCGCAACTCTCGAAAACTCATCAACCTGGCCCAGTCTGTCTTCAAGCAGGCCGGAGAGCGGATCAGCACCGGCCGGCTCAACCGCATCGTCCGTGCAGCGGTCTTCGCCAATCCGCCTCCCTTCCGCAAGAACCGGCGACCGAAGATCTTCTACGCCACCCAGGTTGACATCTTTCCACCCACCATCGTGCTGAAGTGCAATCATCCCCAGTTGTTCAGTCCCAGTTGGAAACGGTACCTGCTTGGTGTCTTGCGCGAGGAATTGCCGTTTCGCGAGGTGCCGATCAAGATCCTGATGCGGGCCCGGCAAGGGGACGAGGAAACCGGACCGGCACTGCACGAACTGCCTGACGCGGACATGGTCGAATCGGATTGAGACCAGCCGATTCCGGTGTGGTGGACACGCCGCCGCGGGATGGATTAATGTGAGCCTCCGGGGTCATCATCCCCCGGGAACAGCCGGCCCCTCAGACGGAGTCTCTCCATCATGCCACTCTCCTCCACCACGCTGACCGCCGTCCTGGCACTCGCCGGGACCTGTGCGATTCCCAGTGCCACCGCAGCCGACGCTCAGACGGTCGAATCCCTCCGCAAGGAAGTCTCCGGAAAGGGCTACCTGGTGGCCAGCATCAAGCAGTCCCGCGGCGACTGGGACCTGGTGTTGATGCGGCCCGATGGATCCGAACAACGCAAATTGACTAACACCCCGGCCTGGAGCGAGGCGGCTCCCCGCTGGTCCCCGGACAGCCGTCGGTTACTGTACCGCCGTATCAAATCCGGCACCGTGATCAGCCACGACCGCTGGGGATTCCAGGGTGAGTTGGTTGTCGCCGATGCGATGGGACGTAAGGGACGCGTTCTGGGCAAGCACCCATGGGGGTGTTGGAGTCCAGATGGCAAGAAGATCTCCTGCCTGTCACTCAAGGGAATCGAGATTCTCGATGTGGCCACCGGAACAGTCCAGCGGCGAATGAAACGGGCCGGTTACTTCCAGCAATTGTTCTGGTCGCCCGATGGCAAATGGTTCTGTGGCACCGCCAACGTGGGCGGTGAACTCTGGACAATCGTTCGCATGGATGTTGTCACCGGCAAGTGGAATGTCGTCAGCCGCTTCCGCAACTGCACACCAGACTGGGCCCCCGATTCCAGGCAGGTCATCTTCAGCAACCGGCCAAGCAACCAGCAGGGATACGGTTGGACACAGTTGTGGATCGCCCCGGGCAATGGCGGCACGCGAAAGATGATCTACGGTGAAGACGGTCGCCACATCTATGGTGGCGGCCTGTCACCGGATGGCCGCTACGTGCTGTTCACCCGTTGTCTCAAGGACGGTGGAGGATCCGAACGATCCGGAGCGGCCGGGGGCCTGATGCGACTGGCCGACGCGCCGATCATCGGGGGCTCCAGCCCGGCACTGAGGAAGCTACACCCCGAGGTGCACGACGGCCCGGTTCTTCCCCTGCCGGAACTCTGGGAACCTCACTGGACCTACGTCGACGTCACAGCCGCTCGCTAGAAAACCATCGACCATGACCCAGAGTCCGTTGCCAGAACCGGCCCCCGACGCTCCCCCGACAAACACCGTCAATTCGAGCGCCCGCTGGATTCTCGCCGCGGTGGTCCTGGTCGCTCTGGTTGCCGTTGGAGTGGCCACCGCCTTACGACCACCATCCGCACAAGACGTCCGCGAAACAGCTCTCGAGGACACCGCACCGGACGGGCCGGTCCGAACAGCCGGCCGCTTCGAGGTCACCGCCCGGCTGGTGAAAATGCCGGGACAGTTCCTGGCCAATGATGGCCTGTACAACTACGCCTTCGTATTGAAATACGACGTGTTGACCGTCCACCGCGGAGGTGACCAGGTCGAATCAACCATTTACGTCGCACACTACAATCCCAGGAAGCCCCGCGCCGAGGTTGCCGACGAGTTCTATCCCGACCTGGGAGGCAATCTCAAGCGATTCCGGGCCGGCGACGTACACCGCCTGGCGCTCGAGCAACCGTGGGACGAACATTACATCGGGGCACTGGTCGACCGCTATCACGAGGTGGGCGGCAAGCGGATCTACTGGGCGATCTGGAGCAACACCGTCAACACCAACAGGTGAGCCGGCACCAACTACCTTCGCCGGAAGTAACTCTTGAAGACCAGGAACATGAAAACCGGCGAAAGAAACAACGTGTAGCAGAAGCCGAAGATGTCGAGGAACTTGATCGAATCGGGCAGTACCGCTTGGTCGAGCGCCGCCGGCAGAACCACGCTCCAGCACATCAGAATCAACCCGACCTGGCGACGTTTTTGTTCAGCTTCCTTGGCCTCGGGGCTGCCCGGTTTCGGAGCAGCTGTTCGCTTTTTCGGTTTCTTCTTGGTCTTCTTCACTTTTTCCGTGTCGGCACGGTCCGCTCCCGATTCCGCCTCTCCATCGGCTTCAATCCCCGCGTAAAACCGGGCGATGCCCTGGTTGACCGAAAGCGGACTGGCAATCAACCGCCGCATCGGCACGCCGACCCGCAACCGCAGTTCATCCTCGAGATCGTGCGTGGGTTCGTCGACACACGCGACCAGCAACGTGTCATCGTCCACAAACAACGGGAGGATCGTATTGCGGCGCGCGACGTTGCGGGGAATCTTGGCGAGAATCGAATCGTCAGGGGTCAGTTGCTCGAGATCGACATACGGAAGCCCCAGTTCGATCGCCAGGGCCTCAGCGGCCGTCTCGGCATCCACCAGCTTCATCTGAACAACGGCATCCCGCAACGACAATCCACGCCGCTCGGCAAAGTCCTTCGCCTCATCGATCTGATCACGACTGAGTCCACCACTGCGGACCAGGGTTTGAGCGATCGTGGGTCGGACCAGTTCATCGTTCTCGTCGAATTCCCGTCCCAACCCCTCGTCGTAGTCGTGTTTTCGCTCGGGATCAGTCAGGCACAACATCGCCTTGGCAAGATCGTTGAGCAATTCCTGCGACTCGACCTGGTAGGTCCCCGTCGCGTACTTACGAACGTGTTCGTTGAGCTTCTTGTAGTGGCCACGAATCTTCTGGACATCGTCCTCAAACGTTACCAGCCGCAACAACGCGTAGTGGTCCGGCGGCCGGGGGATATTTTCCGGAATTCCCAGCCAGTCCTTGTAGACATCCAACGGCACGTCTTGCCTTCCTCACACCAGCACCGCCCCTCGTGGAGCGTAGTTTCCGGCCGGGACGCGACCTCGACCGGTCTCGGTTACTCAACCAAGTACTTCTCGGCCAAGGTCTCGAACGAATTGACGCCGTCAGAATCAAGTCCCGACCCTCGAATGATCTCGATCGAGGCTTCATTGTTGCCGGTCATTTCTCGTGCGGTGCAGTTGATCCGCCCCGCCGCGTCATAGGCATACGTCACCTCAACCGGCGCCCCCTTGGGAAGGCCGGCCGGCAGGTCGGTGATATAGAAATCCCCGATCGTCGCACAGGCGTCCGGATCTTCGACTTCACCCTCCAGCACCGTCACGTGGATCCGTTGCTGGTTTTCCACGTTGGTCGAAAATCGCTGGGTGACGTTGAAGGGCAATTCGGTATTTCGCCCAATCATGATGTGGTTCTTTTTGCCGTCCTTCGGACCGACCTTGGTGCCCAGCGAGTGGGAGTTGACGTCGGCAGTCGAGACACTCCGGAGGCGATTGATGATCGCCTTACCCATCCGGGTCTCGCCACCGGTGGCACGGGCTTCCAGGATCGCCGCGTGGATCGCCGCCCCATGCCCAACCGCCTGCTCGGGATGCACATCCCGGTTCGGCGGACGCTGGCAGATGTCGGTGAGCATCTGCTCGACGACCGGCATGTGAGTCGAGCCGCCAACGAGAACCAGTTCGTCGAGGTCACCGGGCCCAACACCGGCCTGTTCGAGAACCAGCACCGTGGTTGTCTTGGTCCGTTCCAACAGGTCACCGGTCAGACGCTCAAATTCACCACGGCTGACCGAAACGGTCATCGTGTTGCCCTGGAAATAGACCTCGATTGGCACCTGCGCACTCTCGGAGAGGCGTCGCTTGGCATCTTCACAGTCCTGGGTCAATTGCCTCAGGCTGGTGGCGTCTTCGCGGGGATCCAGGTCAAACCGCTTCTGGAATTCGTCGGCCACGTGATCGACCAGCCGCCGGCTCCAGTCCAGCCCGCCCAACATGACGTCTCCGTCGGTGGCAAGCACCTTGAAATTGGTCGGCGTGTAACGAACGACGGTGACGTCGAAGGTTCCGCCCCCGAGGTCGTACACCAGGATTGTCCGCTCGACCTGCTCGAGATCACTTCGCCCCAGTTCGCCCTTCTCCCATGCGTGAGCCAACGTCGCGGCTGTGGGTTCGTTGACGATATCGATCACGTTCAATCCGGCAATGCGACCGGCATCCTGAGTCGCTTTGCGACGGATGTCGTTGAAGTAATACGGCACGGTGATCACCGCGTTGGCAATCGGCCCAATCTGCTGCTCGGCATCCTGCTTGAGCTTCTTGATAATCAACGCCGAAACGAATTCGGGGGTCAGCTTCCGATCCTGGTAGACCACGTGGAAGTCCTTGTTCCCCATCTCGCGCTTGATCGCCTCGACGATCCGATCCGGAGTCTCCTCGGCGATGCGGGCAAACGAAGGGCCAACCACGACCCGTTCAGTGTCACCCAGCAGAACCACCGAGGGCGTGATATCGCGATCATCGACATTCATGATCAACCGGGGATTCCCCTCATCATCGAGTTGAGCGATCGATGAGTACGTGGTTCCCAAGTCAATGCCGACGGTCTGACCTTCGAGCAATTTTACGGCCATTTTTTGTGTCCTTCACGCAACGTCAGGAGAATCCAGCAACAGTCGTAGTCTTCAAGACATCCATCGTCTCACGCAGCCCATCCCGGCTAACGCAGACGCCATTGTGGCACCCTCAGGGGACTGATTCAAGCTGCCCACCAAGGCCCAATGACTCCTGAGCACTAACGTCTCGGCTGCACAGTTTGTCGCTTCGAACGCCGACCCCGCACATCGGGCGATCCATTTTTGTCCGATGCTCCCTTGATGACCGGAGTCTCGAATCGCGGCTGGGGGGTTCTTTGCGACGTGACACCCGAGTGGGGAGCCAATCCGAATTCGACCGACAGCAACGGCGACGACCAGCCGATGTCCTTCAACGGAAACGAGACGTCTCCAAATTCGAGGTCACTGACCACCACGGTCGCTTCGAGCGCTTTGTGTGCAAAGGCCTGCCAGGCCCGATCGAATTCGGCCTGGAAGATCTCGGGCAACAACTGCCGATTCGCGACCTCCACACCGGGGGCCAATTGTCCCGTCATCTTGATTATCGGCTTTGTCGGAAAACTGACCTTCAGCGACTGGCCACCAGCCCCGATACGATCCAGCAATTTCAACCTCGCCGTGTGCTCCAGCGTGAAATCAAAGGTCGCCAACGATTCCCAATCGTCTCCGGAACGAGTTGACACAATCAGCTGAGCACCGGGGACCTTGAAACGAAACCCCATCGGGGCCCGGGCGGCCGAGGACGACTCGTCGGTTGGAGAGATCGAAATCGGCCGGGTCAGCACCAACTCGGTTCGCAATTCGGTTGTCGCCGACAATGACTCAACCGCCGGGATCACCTTCGACAACACATCACGATCACCCAGTTTCCTGACAAGTGGCTCGGGAGTGTCGCGAACATCGATTCGAGCCATACCACTGTCGATCACCATCTGGGTCAGAGGGTCAAGCAATCTCGGGGCCACTCCCACACGCAGGGATTTTGTCCTGGGAATTCGCGTGATCAGGTTCTTGACCAGTACCAATTCTCGCGGCTTTGCCGGAGCGGCCAAGGGATCGACTGCCGCCACGGTTATCCCCATCGCGACGGAGAGTCCACTGTCTTCGACCACCACCGCTTCGGGCCACAGCCTGACCCGCGGTTGGAAGACCGGTAACGGCCAGAGACTGCTGAGAAGATCCGGCGAATCAGCAAATTCGAGTTCCTGCTCCATCGCGGTGAGCATCGTCGGCACCACTCCACGAACCTTGTCTTCGACCATGCCAAGATTTTCGAACAAACTCGCGACAATTCGCTCGCGCACCCTCTTTTGCTTGGCTTCCTGGAACAGTCCCGTCGCCTCGACAATCGACGGACCGACCACCGCGTACTGTTCCGGATCGATCTGGAAACCCGTGTTGACCAGCTCCAGTGACAGGCTCCGATCGGCCGTGGACGGTTTGAGCACGAACTCCAGGAGAACCGGTTTTTGTTGAGCGACCAGGATCTGGCTGTTATGGGCCAGGAATTTTTGCTTCCGGCTTTTCTGGAAATACCGTCTTTTGCCCCTGACGCGTTTTTCCTCGAGCTTGATCTCGTGGATCCGTATCAGCGGAAAATCCACGATGATATTCTTCAATTCCAGCTTCACCTGCACGGTGCCGTCATTGCGAGGTGTTAGCTTGGCCGAGTGAATCTCGCCCCGGTAAGAAATGTCCTCGAGAGTCGCCTCGTAGAAACTCTTCTTGCCTTTCCTCCGCGTGCCTCCGCCGATGTCCTGGATCGTAAACGGTTCGATTTTTCCCGAGAGGAGGTCCTTGGGAACAGCCGAGGGAATCGCGGCGGCGATCGAGTCGAGCGTCTCGCGACCGACACTCAGGTAGGCAGCGCCACCAATATGTGCCACGGGGACGAATGGCTGCAGCGACCTGGGCAAAGGAGTCCCCCGCGCTTCCAGTTGGACGTCGGCACCGGGAAGGGGACTCGCTGGATGCGTCAGCCAGGTCTCCAGGGCCGGGCTGTCATAGGCCCACTGCCACACGGCATGAGCTTCCGACTCGGGTTCGTCATGCCGCACGACTGCCCCCTCAACCGCCTTCAGGGCCGCCACCATCTCACGTGATCGCGCCGGATAAACAATCCGGTCTTTGGGACCGTGGATGACCCAGACCGGCGTCTCCTTCAACGCTGCCACCCGTGTCGTGTCACCCCCACCAGAAACCGGAACAACTGCCGCCCAGCGTGCCGGATCGGCCATCCCCAGGCTCCAGGCACCATACCCGCCCATGGACCACCCGGTCACGATTTCTCGATCGCGATCGACACTGTAGTCCTGTTCGACACGCTCAAGAATCTTCAGGGCGCGTTTGGCATCCGGTGAACCGGCCAACCACCGCTCGAGGTACCGTCGCCCCCGGATCGTCTCGCACTGTGGAAACACCACGATGAAAGGAAACTTGTCCGCACGGGCCCTCACAAGGGGCCCCAGGCCAATCTGAACCTGTTTCACACCATCACGGCCACACTCATCGGATCCATGCAGGTACAGGATCGTGGGATACCGCTTTTCCGCGTCGTAACCGGCAGGCAAAAAGACCTGGTACTGGTGGGATCCCTGCTCGTCCTTGAAGACCTTCTTCAAAAATTGCCCGGCCGGCCGAGCCTCCGACGTCTCCTGGGCAACCAGTGGAGAAGCGAACACGGCAGCGACAATTGTCAGAACCCACCCGGATCGACCGTTCCACGGTCCTCGACTCTGCAAGCAGTTCCGCATTTCCGACTCCACAGGCACCACCAGCCGACCACATTCCGAGCAACCAGCCAATCCCCTGTACTCCCCTGTACCCACACCGCGGCACAGTGTCAATAAAATAGCGGTCCATCGGTGGATGACAAGCAACGGTTGCCGTGTGGCCAGTACAAACCACCCCACCGTCAAAGCCGAGGCCCCAGCAGCCACAGAGACATCAGGACTTGACGTTTTGCTGCCTGAGTCTGCCACGGGCGCGGGCCAACGTGGGCCCAATCGAGTTCTCCGGAATCCCCAGCAACTGGCTGATCTCGGAATAACTGCGACCCTCGAGATGAAAATGTCTCACCACCGAAGCGTCGCGTTCACCCAACCCGGCCAACATGGCCTGTACCTCATCCTCGTCGTCGATCCGCCCCTCGTGGACCGGACCAGAGCCGGCCCGATCCAGCGAAGCCTGGTGAGCCGGCACATGCCCCAGCGCTTCGGCCTTTCGACGACGAGCGATCTCGCGGACAACCACACGTCGAGCAATGACGGCCAGGTAGGTTGCCAACGAACACCGTCCACGAAAACGACGCAAAGCGGCAAAATCGTCGGCCAACAACGTCAGAAAGACCTCGGCACACAGGTCATCGATGTCGTCCGAGGAGAGTCTCACACTGCGGGCGTGGGCAGTGTGATTGACCACGTGGACGAACAGCCCGATGAATCGGTCTACGAAATCTCGCCACGCACCGGGATGATGTTCCAGGCAACGGGCGAGCAGACTGCGATCGACTTCGGTGAGTGCCAACGTAATGCGCGAGGCTAATTCTTGGAGAAAATGGAAAAACGACAGAAGCCCCCGCCGCCGCAAACTGTAGTCAGAGGCAAGACCTGAGGCAAGATGGGTCTGGATTCTGCCGACTTAAAGTGTGGTGTCTGGCGTTTTTTCAGAGATGTCCGTCACCTGGAATGGCCACTTGACACCTGACCAACTGCCGCATTACGATCCGCTGAAACATCAGGGGGTTTGGGAATAAAATTTCCGGTGGGGTTGTCCAAGCGACTCATTCTCCGGAATTCGTGCCGCGTCCGAACGGAATATCAAAGGGATCAAAATGACACACGTCGTCGCCGAACCGTGTTTCAACTGCAAATACACCGACTGTGTGGTCGTTTGTCCGGTCGAGTGTTTTTACGAGGGAGAGTCGATGCTCTACATCCACCCGGATGAGTGCATCGACTGCGAAGCATGTGTTCCGGAGTGCCCCGTTGAGGCGATCTTCCTGGAAGAGAACCTGCCGGGCGAATGGGAAGGCTTCACCCAACTCAACGCCGACATGTGCAACGACCCAGATCCTCCGCTGCCGGTGCTCACCGAGAAAAAAGAACCCATGGCCGATTCCTAGGCCATTCCGGGAGGGGAACCGGTCATGATCGATCCGGGGACCGTCCGTACCGCCAGCGACCTCAGGCCGTCACTTGACCGGTTCTGGGGTGTCTCGGCCCAGTCTCTGGATCAGCTGCAACAGCACACCGATCCCGATGCCGGGGCTCCCGTCTACACCGTCGACGGCCGGTACACCTCGCGAGGCTGGACCGAGTGGACCCAGGGCTTTCAGTTCGGGTCCGCCCTGCTGCAGTTCGACGCCACCGATGAGATCCGGTTTCTCGAGTCCGGACGGGACGCCACCCTGGCGCACATGCCGGTGCACCTGACACATGTCGGGGTGCACGATCACGGTTTCAACAACGTCAGCACGTACGGCAATCTTTGGCGGCTGGCCCAGGAGCATCGCTTCGAAACAGCTCCAGCCGAATTCGCTGGATGGGAACTGGCCTTGAAGGTCAGTGGCGCCGTGCAGGCGGTCCGCTGGACCGACACCACCGAGGGAGATGGGTTCATCCACTCGTTCAATGGACCGCACTCACTTTTCGCCGACACGATCCGCAGCCTCCGTTCACTCGCACTGGCTCACCAATTGGGACATCGATTGCTGGGTGAACACGACAAGCCTATCGGGCTTCTCGACCGACTGGTCCGCCATGCCCGGACCACCGCCCGCTACAACGTCTACTATGGAACGGGTCGGGATCTCTACGATGTGCGAGGACGGGTGGCTCACGAGAGCCTCTTCAACACCAGCGACGGCCACTACCGTTGTGCCTCGACCCAGCAGGGGTATTCACCGTTCACCACGTGGACTCGTGGACTGGCCTGGATCATGCTGGGCTACACCGAACTGCTGGAGTTCCTCGCGACCCTCGATGACTCGGAGTTGGAGCCACTGGGTGGCCGAGAATCCATCACCGGTATGATGCTCGAAGCGGCACGTGCCAGTTGCGATTTTTACATCGACACGACCCCCACCAACGGCATCCCGTACTGGGACACCGGGGCTCCCGGGCTTTCCAAGATGCCGGACCACCGCGACAGGCCAGCCGACCCCGACAATCAACACGAACCGGTTGACAGTTCGGCTGCGGCCATCGCCTGCCAGGGACTCCTGCGGCTGGGCCAGGTGCTTCGACTCTCTGAACCAGACGTGGCCGACGGCTACACGCGAGCCGGACTGGCCACGCTCGCCACGCTACTGGAAGAACCCTACCTCTCGACCGATCCCGCACACCAGGGCCTGCTATTGCACGCGGTCTACCATCGGCCCAATGGCTGGGATCATGTGCCCCAGGGATCGAACATTCCGCGAGGCGAATCGTGCCTCTGGGGCGATTACCATCTCCGCGAAGCCGCCGTGTACGCCGGCCGTCTCGCCGAAGGCCGAAACCTCACGTTCTTCTCGGCCGACAACGGAGACGCGGCATGAGCCAACCACACCATCGGGTGGCCCTGGTCACCGGAGGCGCGCGTGGCATCGGGCTGGGGATCGCCCGTTCGCTGGCCACCGACGGCTGGCAACTGGCGCTGGGAGGACGACGACCCGTCGAGGACGTGGCCGATGTGCTCGAAACATTCCGACAGGACGGGATTGAGGTCTGTTACTGCCAGGGAGATGTCGCCGTGGCTGCTGACCGAAAACGCACCGTGACGGAGGTCCGCGAGAAGTTCGGAGCACTGCACCTGCTGGTCAACAACGCCGGCATCACCTCGCCCGGCCGTCGGGATATCCTGGAAGCGGACGAGGAGGACTTCGATCGCGTCCTGGGAGTCAATCTCAAGGGCCCCTTCTTTCTCACACGGGATTGCGCCCGCTGGATGATCGACCAGCACGACACCGACCCCGCGTTCCAGGGCACCATCGTCAACATCTCGTCGATCTCCGGCAATGTCGTATCCATCCACCGGGGCGATTACTGCCTGAGCAAATCAGCGACGCGAATGGCCACCCAACTGTGGGCCGTGAGAATGGCTCCACACGGGGTCAACGTCTACGAGGTTCAACCGGGAATCATCAAGAGCGACATGACGGCCGGAGTCACCGAAAAGTACGACCAGTTGATCGCCGACGGCCTGACCGTCGAGACACGCTGGGGTGAACCTGACGACGTCGGGCGTGCCGTGGCGATGCTCGCCCGAGGCGATCTCACCTACGCCACGGGACAGGTGCTCACTATCGATGGTGGCCTGTTGATTCGCCGTCTCTAGCAAATCACCGCCACCACGCTCAGTCCGTCTCGGGAATGTACTTGTTGTACAACTCGGCGTAATCCTCGCGAACCGGGCTGAAGACATCCAGGACCCGTGCCGGACCACCCACGGCGACGGCCTTGTGAGGCGTGTTGGGCGGAATCAGGAACATCTCGCCAACCTCGCAAACCCGCACCTCGTCCCCGATCGTCAATTCGACTTGCCCCTCGAGCAAAATTCCGCCCTGTTCGTGCGGATGATCGTGCAGCGGAACCACCGCCCCCTCGTCCATCTCCAGGTAACTCAGCATCAAGTTTTCTCCGAACGGAGTCCGCATCCGGCAACCGGGAACCACTTCCAGGGGTTCGATGTCCTCGATTTTGATGTACGGCATTGCCCGTCACTTTCTCGTTGGATTCTCTAGTTGGAACCGATTCCCAGCACCTTGTCTCGACCGGCGACCAGTGCCGCCATCTTGGCGTCGGCGACACCACGGGGCAGCATCCAGAACCCACAATCCGGGTGCACCCACCTGACGCGTTCCTCGCCCAGCACCTCTAGAGCACGCTCGATCCGCCCCGCCACCGTCTCGACACTCTCGACCTCGTTGTCCTTGATATCGATCACACCGATCCCCAGCTTGATGTCCGGATTCACCTCGCGAAAGACCTCCAGTTCGGCGTCGCCTCGACGAGCAAACTCCAGCACCAGGTGGTCACAATCCAGAGCGTTGAAGAACGGCAACAGAGCCTGGTAGGCCCCCTGCTGGATTGTCTGTCCACCGTAATTGCCAAAACACAGGTGCACCGCCCGCTCGGTCGTGACACCTTCGAGCACCCTGTTGATTCCCGCAGCCGCCAGCAGCGAGTCCTCGGGGCGTCCCGGCACATTCGCCTCATCCACCTGGATCACCGCAGCGTTGATATCCGCCAACTGGCCGGACAACACCTCGCCCAGAGCCATCACCAGTGGTTCGAGCCCTCCGTAATGACCGTCCAACAGGGTCCTGGCCAGCATGTAGGGGCTGGTGAGCGTGAACTTCAACGGGGCGGCCGCCAGGTCACGGACCCGCCCATAATCCTCGGGGAGATCCAAACGGCCCGGCCCCAGCGGCCCACGGACCACGCCGGCCGGCTTCGACCGGAACCGGAAGTCCGGAGCCGACCGAAACCGCGACAGTTCCTCACCGGTCAACTCGGTCGCAACTCCATCAAGTGGACCGACAAAGTAGTCGATCATCCCATTGGTTTCCGGATGGTTCACATCAAAACGGCTCAGTTCGCCGTCGCTGATCACGTCCAGTCCGGCGAGTTCCTGGGCCTTGAGAACCACCAGGGTGGCATCGCGGAGGTTCCCCGAGGTGGGATGAGCCGGAAGCCAGTCGGGGACCGGATAACTGCCGACAACAGTGGTCTGGATCCTATGCGTCATCCGCTCATCATAACCACCGGGCCGACTCGACGGCACCACCGCCAACGAGTGCGAACACCCACACGCCAATCATGTGGAAATGCCGGCTCGCCACCGGACCGAATCGGTGAACTGTTCGACATCAATCGCAAAGCCAACTCCCAGCGGAGCCCGTTGCAGGCTGGCCAGTGACACGCGTCCGCCCCGGACGGTCAACGTCGGCCAGCCGTTGCTGCTGCGATGGTAAAGATCACCATGAGCCGCCAGGACCTGGTCGGCAACAGGCCCCGGAAACGCCTGCAGACCGGCGAAGTAGTGGTGACCATTCCGCTCGATACTTTTCACTCCCAGGGAACTGGCCACCGCCAGGTCCTGCAACAACGCCACCGGACCGATGTTGGCCAGGTCCTCACCGCTCATGATGTACCGCGACGTCCTGTCCCCGGCGTTGTTTTGCCGGTTCAAAAACTCGATCAGGCACGCGTTGATCACACCCCGGAAAACTCCCTTGCAGTTCTTGTGACTGGTGCCGTGGTATCCCAATTCCAGTGCCAGGGCCAGGCTGTCATTTCGGGCGTCCGATTCATCGATAATCATCCGCGGACGACCGACCCAGGCGGCCAGGCCGGCTGCACCTCCCATCAATTCTCGGTCGAGCGCCACGTCCCTGTGGAACGGCTGTTCGACAAACACCAGGTGCGAGAAGAACTCGCGTAGTTCGGGCTGGTCGGTGAGTCGTTCCCAGTAGGTTCGGAATTGGCCCGGATCCCGGAACTGCTCATTTCCATCCAGGGTAAAGCCAAACGATTCAACGTCGGCCGATTTGACCAGCCTGGCGATATTGTGAAGACGTTCCAGATCGGAATCGCAGTCGCCGTTGACCTTGATCTTCAGATGACGCAACCCGTATTCGGCCAGGCAAGCCGCCAACGACTGAGGCAGGCCATCGTCCAGCCGCTCCTCCCGAGTGATCTCGTCGTCGGTGAGCGGATCGGCCATCCCCACCGTGTGGCGAGCGATCACCTCCGAGGACAACCTGGTGGGCAACAAGTCGCCAACCTCCAGGCCCACCAGCCGATCGTCACAGTCACCCAGTCGAATCCCCAGGCCCCCACCGTGCAAGAGTTCGAACCAGCTGATCCCGCGCGCACGTGCCACCGCCTCGATCATCGCGCGTTCCACCAGCGTCATCCCAAAGTTCACCAGCAACGGCGGCCACTCCTGGCGTCGCCCCCACTCGGCCTGCCGCTCGTAGAGATCCTGCCACAGTTCGAAGGGTGTTTCGCCGCGACTCCCGGCCGACAGTTCAACGGCCACTTCGATCGTCGTCAGCATCTCCAGGATCTCGGTCCGTAGAGGTGTTTCCGCAACCTTGGTGAACCACTTGGGCGGCAGGAAGTCGGCAGCCACCCCGGTGGAGTGCTGACCATCGACGAGGACGTGGAGCCGGACAAAAGCATGGGGCGCCTCGGTCATGGTGGCGATGCCATAGCGAAACGGCAGCCGCGTCTGCAGGTCGATCAGGTGGATGTCGCCCCCCAGCACCTCGATCGTCATCGCCGGTCACTCCTCACACCGCTGTCGGGTTCCACCAGGCCGAACGCCCCAGGTCGGCCAGGACCACTCCGGCGGCATTGTAACCACACAGTCCGGTGATGTTGCCGCCGGGATGACAGGAACCACCGCACAGGTACAGGCCGTCGACTCCAGCACGGTAATGCCCGGCCCCGGGAAACGGCCGATGGTATCCGACCTGGTCATTGCCAAAGGCCCCCACCAGCAGGTCACCCTCGCGCATGTTCGGCAGACTCCGCACCGTGTCGCGTGGCGTGCGGACAAATCGGTCGAGCACCGCGTGAGAGAGATTGGGGGCCGCGGCAGCCCACGCCTCGAACATCATCTCGCCATGAGACTCCCCGGCCCGGTCCCAGCCATCGATCGCCCCCCCCAATCGGTATGGCAATTTCTCCCACATGAAAGCGGTGTGCTGTCCCGCGGGTGCCTGCGAGGAATCAAACCGCGTGGGCACCGCCCCCCACATCACCGTCGCCGGCACGGCCCCTCCCTGGTGAGCCGCCACGATGTCCTCGAATTGTCCATCGTGTCCCAGTCCCAGGATCGTCATGAACGCCTCGTCCAGGTCCGGATCGTCGGTTGCGGCCGTGTAAGCGGGAGGCTCCGCCAGAGCCAGGTTCAGGGCAAACAGCGGGGCCAGCAAGTTGTACTCGAACCGCTCGGCCCGGCGGCGGATCGTCTCGGGCACCCAATCGGCATCGATCAACTCCAGCAGTGTCTGTTGGGGATTGAGTCCCGAGACAACAAAATCGGCCCCGTCAATCCTCTGGCCATTGGCCAGGGCGACTCCGGTCGCACGCCCCCGCTCGACGAGAATCCCGTCGATCTCCACTCCACACATCACCTCGCCACCGTGCTCGATGACATCGGCAACAAGTGCCTCGGCCAGCCGCGCTGACCCACCAACACACATTTGCGCCTTGTGACGTCCGGCCAGCAACGCGGGAATCGAATGACCAAAACCGGGCAACCTCAGATCGACTTCCCTGAGACCGTTGAAGAACAACAAGCCGGCCCGCACGACCGGATCCTCGAATTCACCACGGACAAATTCCAACGGCGACAGCGCCGAGACCTCCAGCAACAAGCGTCCGTCGGAGGTGCTTTCGAGCCGCTCGCGACGGTCTTCGGGTGTCAACGGCGGAGAACTCGCCTCCGGGATCAACAGGTTCTCGACAATCGGCTCGAACCGGGCAATCCAACCGGCCAGCACGTCAGCGTCGCGACGGGACACGGCGGCCACCGATTCGAGAGTCCTGTCCAGATCGGTCCACCATTTCAACACCTGTGAATCCGGGCAGATCATCGCCACGTTGAGTGCTGGCTCGATGTAGCGGGCCCCGTGCCCTTCCAACTCCAGATCGGTGTACCACGGCATCGTCGTGATCGCACGGTGAAAGAAGGAATGCGTGTTGTGCAGGAACCCGGGAACACGAGGATTTTCGATTGTCGCCAATCCACCGCCAGCCGATTCGGCCCGGTCCACCGACAGCACCCGCAACCCGGCCCGGCACAGGTACGCCTGGAGCACCAGGGCGTTGTGTCCGGTTCCCAGGATGACGCCGTCGAAACCGCCGGTCATCGGCTCTTCCGGGCCTGCTGTCGGTCACGATCCCAGGCAGCCATCTCCGTCGAGACCATCAGCGCCATCGCCCCGCCACGATCGTCCGGGCCGAGAATCGCCGTGCGATCCAGGTACGCACGCAGTGTCTTCTGCTTGCCCGTCCCGGTGCAGACGTCCACCAGCGTGGCGTCCGGGGCAATCCTGGTCTTGATTGCCGGCCACGACCTGGCCACCACCGGCCCGTAGGTCTTCTCGTCCAACCAGCCACGACGAATCCCACGAATGATCGAGTAGGTGATCATGCAGGTGCTGGTGAACTCGCGGTAACTGCCCGTGTGATCAATCACCTGGTGCCACATCCCCGTTGGATCCTGTCGCTTGATCAAGGCAGAGAGATGCGCCCTGTGAGCCGACAGGATCGGTTTCCGTTGGGCCGCCGAATCGGGCAGATGGCTCAGGCACCACGCCAACCCCAGTGCGGGAAACCCGTTGCCCCGGCCCCAGGGAGCGGAATCCAGGGGCGAATGCGCGTGCAACCCGTCGGGCCGCAGATTGGTAGCCAGCATGAACTTCATGTGCCGCAACGCCATCCGTGTGTAACGAGGTTTGCCGGTCAGCACGCCGGTCTCAACCAGGATCGGACAGGCCATGAACACCGAATCGCTCATCTCCACATGTCCCGGCATCGCGGCCAGTGGACGCCCTTGCTTGTCGAAAGCCAGGTCGGCAGCATTTTTTGCGAGTGTCCTGTACACCGGTTTCCCGGTCACCCGGGCCAGTTCTGCAAAGACGAGGTGCCCCGAGTGATTGCTGCCGAAGATCCGCCCTGGTGGCACTGTCGGTTTCTTTCCGGAGGCGTATGGGGCCACGATCCGCTGGACGTCGTCCAGGTGGCTCGAATCCCCCGTGAGTTGTCCCAGCCGTATCCGACCAACCAGGGCCAGGGCCGGGATGTATGCAACGGTGTTCAACTGGTGGCCGTAGCGTTTGGCCAGTTGAGTGGCGACCTGCACGGGTGTGCGTGCCAGTCGCATCTGCAGTTCGCGTCGCGCCGGCGAGGGGCCGGTGAACCCCGACCTGAAAATCCTGGCCAGGTGGGTCGGCACCCGGTCGGGACGGTCAACCAGTCGCACGGCAGCCACAGGTCCCGTGCCACAGGCCGCATGACGTGGCAGGCACGACGAGAGTTCTCCGGTCACAGCCAAGGGGACCCCCAGGGACACCAGGGGCTTCATCGCGGCCAGTCCCGTCCGGGGAACGAACAGTCCTGGAGAATCACCATTGCCGATTTCGATCACCAGGTCGGGCGCCGAGATGCCGATCCATCGCCAGAGATAATGGGCCTCGGGATTCTTCACGTCTCCGTAGGCAGTTCCCGACGGTGGAAAGGCCGTCGCGGGCATTCCGCCCGAAAGATTACTGGTGCCCCGTCCGGACACCCAACCGTCCGGATTGGCCACCGGCACGGCCGACAAGACAAACCGCTTGCGGAACTCGGCCGCGTCTTTGGATTCGTAAAACCACTTCAACGTCGCCCCGACCGACACCTTCGGATCGGATTCACCGTTCACGTTGACCAGCAGCACGCGAGTTTTCTTCGTTCCCAAATCGAGGTCCTCGGCACTCACCACCGCCGGGATCAGGGTCCCCTTCCGAGTCACTCCGATATCAAGCCGTCGCAGCGGCCCAACCCGCATACCATCGATCAAGGCCTCCAACTTCTTGTCAGCCTCGCCGGCTCCAGCCACCGATACCAAAACGAGAACCAGGCCCCAGTACATCACCACCTGTTTCATGTTGCCTCTCCACTCTCTTCCACCTCAAGGTCCTGTCCGGGGACTCGAGTCTCGAGGCCCATGTCCAATCCCAGCCGGCTCAGGTACACCCGGCTGCCGTCCAGGAACTCCCAGATGTCCCGGCTGGGAGCGACTTCGAACAGCAGTGGACCGTGAAAACCTCGCCCCCGACCCATCTGGTCAATCGCCGAGATCACTCCCGGCCAGTCAACCTCGCCTTCGGCCACAGCCGGCCACGGCCGGCCATCACGCCGTTGCTTGATGTGGATCATCGAGACGGAATCCGGATCCAGGTCTGCGGTGACCTGGGCGGGATCCGGACGTCCAGGTGCCATCAGCAAATTGCAGGGATCGAAACAGATCTTCAGCCACTGACCGTTGGCACCAGCCGCTTCCCGGGCCCGCGCAAACACCTCGCTGAACCACTCCCAGTTCTCCCGGGCGTGTTCGATCGACAGCATCCCTCCCACGTCACGCACCCGCTGCAGCAAGTGGCCGACCGTGTGAGCGGCATCCGCCACGTCGACGGTTGCGTGATCCGTCGACAGGTCGACAAGCCGGAGATGAGGGACCTGGTCGCCGTGGGACAATCGGCCGATGGATTCGCAACCGGCCACAAAAACCGGGTCATCACCAGAGGTCGTCGGATCAAAACACGGGTACCCCAGTGCCAGGTCCCATTGCAACCCGGGGCACGACTCCACCAGCGCCTGCAGGCGATCGGGATCGGGCACCAGTTCGTTTTCGCTCTCGCAATCGCCCAGGCAGCCCTGTCGAAGTTCGATCACGCTGAACCCCCGCTGGCTGGCCTGGCCAATCAGGTCCCCCAGCGGTTGCCCCGCATCGATCTGGCTCTTGAAACAGTTGCTGACAACCCCGACTGGCATGGCCCTCATCCTACAGGTCGCCATCCACGACGACCAATCCGACAGGTGAACTGCCCGAGGGACTTCCGCTGGATGGCCTCGTGCGACATGATGGGCCAGCCCCAATGGACTCTGCCGGGGACGCAGGAAACCGGATGCAACGACCGGGTCGGCGATGAACCAGGAATCAGCATCGATTGAGACGGTACTCGGCGAGTTGAACCCGCCGCAGCGGCAGGCCGCCTGCCACGACGACTCGCCGTTGCTGATCGTCGCCGGTGCTGGCACCGGCAAAACCACCACCCTGGCCCACCGTGTGGCGTGGTTGATTCACGAGGGAACCGACGCATCGAGAATCCTGCTGCTGACGTTCACCCGGCGGGCGTCCGCCGAGATGCTCAGGCGGGTCGAGGCCATCCTGCGACAATTGGACAGCGGCCGCGGAGGTGGAGCGGCGGGATCGACCCGGGTCTGGGGCGGAACGTTTCATTCGATCGCCACCCGACTGCTGCGACGCTTTGGTCGATTGATCGAATTGCCGACGGAATTCTCGATCCTCGATCGAGGTGACTCCGAGGACTTGATGGCCTCGCTGAGAAATGAGCTGGGACTCGGTGAAACCGGACGACGATTCCCCAAGAAAGGGACTTGCGCCGCGATCTACAGTCGGGTGGTCAACACGCAAACGCCCCTGTCGGAGGTGCTGGAAACGGCCTTTCCCTGGTGCGCCGAGGATCTCGATGGCCTCGGCGAACTGTTCGCCGCCTATGTCGACCGCAAGGAAGTCCAACACTGCCTGGATTTCGACGACCTGCTGGTGTTCTGGGAAGCCCTGCTCGATGACCCCACCGCCGGAGCCGCCATTCGCAAGCTGTTCGACTGTGTCCTGGTCGACGAGTACCAGGACACCAACCGGCTTCAGGGCCGGTTGCTCAAGGGACTCTGCCCGGGCGGAACGGGACTGACCGCCGTCGGTGATGACGCCCAGTCGATCTACTCGTTCCGTGCTGCCACGATCCGGAACATTCTCGACTTTCCCGAGGAATATCCCGACACGACTGTCGTGCCCCTGGAACAGAACTATCGCAGCACGCAACCGATCCTCGAGGTGACCAATCGCGTGATCGCCCAGGCAAGTCAACGACATTCCAAGACCCTCTGGTCCGATCGGACCTCCGGCGAACACCCGGTACTGGTCGATTGCACGGACGAAGATGAACAGAGCGAGTTCGTGGTCGACCAGATCCTGGCGCGACGCGAGGAGGGGGTGGCGCTGAAAGACCAGGCCGTGCTGTTCCGAGCCTCGCACCACAGCCTGGCCCTGGAGGTTGAACTGGCCCAGAGGAACGTCCCCTTCCACAAGTACGGAGGCCTGAGATTCCTGGAGACCGCCCACATCAAGGATCTCCTGGCATTCCTCAAACTCGTCGACAACCCTCGTGACGGCGTGGCCGCCAACAGGCTGTTGCTGCTGCTACCGGGCATCGGGCCGGTACGAGCCGGGCGGATGGTCGAAATGCTGCTGGAATCGGGAGGCCGGATCTCGGCCTGGGACGAGATCAAGCCACCACCGGCAGCCGAGGAGATCTGGCCCGATCTGATGCGTCTGCTGAAACGACTTGCCGGCGACAACCGGTCCGAACAGAACGTCTCGGCCGAACTGCACCAGGTCCGCAAGTTCTACACTCCCCTGATGGAAACCCGCTACGACCACGCCTCTGCCCGTGTGCGTGACCTCGAACAACTCGAACAACTCGCCACTCGCTACAACGACCGCAGCCGCTTTCTCGCCGAAATCACCCTCGATCCTCCCTCCTCAACCCAGGATTTTGCAGGTGAACCGATCCTCGACGACGACTTCCTGGTTCTCTCGACCATCCACTCATCCAAGGGACTCGAATGGGACAGCGTCTTCGTGATTCACGTTGCCGACGGGAACATCCCCTCCGACATGGCCACCGGGAACGCCGACGAGATCGATGAGGAGCGGCGGCTGCTGTACGTGGCGATGACCCGCGCCAAGAACCGGCTGTTTGCCTGTTACCCACAACGGTATTACTTCCGAGGCCGCCGCCGCAGCGACGCCCACGGCTTCTCACAATTGTCGCGGTTCTTCACCGACGAGGTGATCGCCTGCTGCGACCGACGTCCCGCCCGACAACTGAGCGATGACGACAGCATGGACGAAGACTTTTCCGCCGACGTGACGGCTGCCGAGATCCGCCGTAGAATCAAGGACCTCTGGTAGTTCTCCCTCTCCCACATCGTCATGCCGTGCACTGCTTCAACTCACGCTGCTCACACGCCGCCAACAGGCACCTGGTGTTGGCCTGCGGACTGATCCTCCTGGTGATGGGTTCGACTCTCCAGGCGGCCAACGTTGGCTCGTATCGGTCCAAGAACTTCATCGTGCACTCCGATGATGATCCCGATCGCAGCAAGGAACTGCTCGAACGACTCGAGACGCTGCTGAAAATTGTCTCCGAGTACTGGAGACGACCCAACCGCCGGCTGATCGAATGCTGCGTGGTCAAGGACCTGAAGAACTGGCCCAGTGGCCGGTTGCCACAACTGGCCATCGAAAAAATTCGCTCCAAAAGCGGCGTAACGATCAGTGTCAAGCGAATGCAGGGGACCGTGTTCTTCACCAAGAGCATCGTGTACGCGGCCGCCCGAACCGGCGTCGCACAACACGAGGCAGTCCACGCCTACTGCTACCAGATGTTCGGATCCACCGGGCCGGTGTGGTACAGCGAAGGAATGGCCGAGATGGGCAGGTACTGGGCCAGTCACAACGACCGCGGTGTCCACGGCGATGATGGCCCCATTCGGTATCTCCGGAAAACAGCACCGCCATCGGTCAAGACGCTCACTCGCACCGGCCAGACCTCAGACGGCTGGAGGAACTACGCCCAGCGATGGGCCTTGTGCCACCTGCTGTCCAATAACCCCAACTACGGCCAACGCTTCCGGACTCTGGGTTTTTCACTCCTGGGAGGACGCCCCGGAACCAGTTTCCAGTCGTTTTTCGGAACCATGAGCCGCGAGATCCAATTCGAATACGACCTCTTTCTGCGAAACCTCGAAAACGGATACCGGGTCGACCTGTGTGCCTGGGACTGGAAGACACGCTTCCGACGTCTCAAAACGGGACGTACAGCCAAATCGACGATCGTCGCCGGACGTGGCTGGCAGGCCAGCGGAATCAGTGTCCAGGCCGGTCTCAGCTACTCGGTGACCGCCTCCGGTGACTGGCAGACCTCCACCGGTGTCGAGGCGGTCGATGCCGATGGAGATTCCAGGGGAGTGGGGCGGCTGCAGGCAGTCATCTGGAACAATTACCAGTTGACCCGCAGTAGCGACCTGGGCCGGCAAGCCACGTTCAAGCCCTCAGGGGACGGAAAACTGTTCCTCCGCTGCGGAGATCGCTGGGGCAGCTTGCACGACAACACGGGCCAACTCACCGTCCGAGTGAAACTCGTTCCCCGGCCCTAAGAGCCCCACGGTGCGGACCAGGCCGTCCGGTCGATGGCCGGTCCCAACTCACTTCGTGCACCGGTTTGGTTGGCTCCGTGTCGTGCACCGGAATTATTTTCCGGTTTTTCCACTGATAACGATTTTTCCATTTGCCAACCTCACCCCACCTCATTACAGTCCTCTTTGTGGGTTTTCGACCCAATGTTCTTTTACAACTTGATTGCATGTGGGTTTTCTGCCCATTATGCTGGATGCGGCTTGCGGAGCAGGTCGCCGGCATGGACACCGTCCGGCCTGCAGGTTTTCCGCACCATCCCCTCCCAGCCACTGGCCCATGCCTCCACAGACCTTTATCACCGGCGAAGTGCGACGAACCCTGGACGACAGGTTTCGCGTTTCCTTGCCAGCAGAAATGGCCGAGGCAGTCACGGATGACAATGGCCAGACAATCATCTCGAAGGAACGATTTGGTTGTGTGAGTCTCTGGCGAGCAGCCGACTGGCAGGAACGGATTGATGCCGGAGTGGCACTGATTCGCCAGAAGATTGAGGCGGGACGGATGGAGAGTCGTTTTGGGGATGTACAGAGGCTGGGACGCCTTCTGTCAACCCGGCACCAGACGGTCCGATTGGCAAAACGATCGAGGCTGCTGGTGCCCGACGAATTCCGATCTTTTCTCGGCGTAGCCCCCAACCAGGAATTGATGCTGGTCGGGGCTGTGATCTGTGTGGAGATCTGGAGCGTCGATGCCTGGATCGAGACGCTGCGGGAGGACATGCCCGAATTTGGGCCGCTGTTCCTGCAGTTGACCGAATAAGGAAAAAGGGACCGGAACCGTGATCCCGAGCGTTTCGCGGATTTCAGTCGAACGTGACGCAGAAAACTGACACCGGGCATGCCCGGTCACGGACGTGGAAAGAGGCTGTCGTTCACTCAATCAGTCAACGTGTGAACAACCAGGGACGGTCCAAAGGCACGGAAGCCAACTCTTCTTTTCTCCCCCCCGAAGGCCGGGCATGTTCCTTTTAAGGATCATCCCAGATCGCACGAATTGGGCTTTGAATCCCCGGAATTCTCCCGACCCCCTCGGTTTAGGAAATCCACAACAATCGCACCGGGCCTAACGTCTGAATCGATTCCAACGTCTGTGATCCCACGTCTTCGCGATCTCTTGCAGTTCCGAATTGACCACCCGAAAACAGCAGGCCTATACTTCGGGTAAGTCAACTTATCCAAACAGCTTGAAAACCACGTTTGCAGTGTGCGACAAATTGAACGCACGTGTCCTATGACAAAAATCAGCAAAATCCTCTGCGTGTTTGTGCTCACCGCCTGTCTCGCCTTCATGGGCGTCGCGGCAGTGACGGCCATGGGTGGCGCCAACTGGGAAATCGAGCGCGACCAACTCACTGCAGACTACACGTTTGAAACCACCGTGGGAGAAGTGACCACCTATGGCGTGAAGTCACACAAGACTGACAAGTCCCTGGGCACCGGGTCCAAGAGCCTGGCGTCCACCGTCATTGCCGCTCGCAAGGACATGGTGGAAAAGCAGAACCAGCACATCGATGTGTTGAAAAAAGAGACCCTCGACCTCGGCGCCGAAAAAGAGAACTGGATAGCTCTGACCACGGTGGATGAAGCATCCATGACCGCACGCTGCGATGAACTCGCTCGTGAGTTGGCGACTCTCAACAAGTCGATCGACGCCGCATCCAAGCAGAACATCACCACGGTGGAAAAAACGCAAAGCACGTTGCGACGCAACGAGAATCGCCGTGAAGAGGTCTACCGGCTCCTGTCCCAGTTGGATGAGATTCGCACAGACCTGTACCAGATCAATGAACAGACAAAACGACTGCAGGACCTACTGGTCCGCAAGAGAGGCGTCGTGAGCCGGCTCAAGAGACGACAGGTCCAACTGGTGACATCGGGAGCCCGTGGACAATACGAATCTTCTTCGCCCCCGGCCAAGGCTCCCAAAGACGCACCCGCAAAAACGCCGAAGACACAACCGTAGAGCAAACAATTTACGATCCATTTCGTTCCAGGCCCAGTCCCGTCAGTTGTTGACGGGAGGGAGTAGAGACCATGACTTTCGTCGGCAAGATGCTCATTGTCCTGCAACTCGTTCTCAGCCTCCTGTTCATGGCTTTCGCCGGTGCAGTTTCCACCGTCGAAAAAAACTGGAAACAGGAGTCCTCAGACATCCAGGATGAATTGAAAGTCGAGCAGGACTCCCACGCTGCGAAGAGCAATGCGTTCAACGACTACAAGAATTCGGCGACCGCCAGCATCGCCGACCTCGACACCCTCTCCAAGAAAAGGCTCTCCGACTTCAATCGCGAGAAGAACCGGGCCGACAACCTTCAGCAACAACTCAACAACCTCAAGACCGCCCACGACACGCAGCGGACCGTCGCCCAGTTGGAAGGTGACGAGGCAAAGTTCCGCCGCGACGAGGCGGTCGAGCAACGCCAGGTCAACAAGGCGTTGCACGGGAACCTGGTCGAATCGGTCCGGACCAACCGAGGCCTGGAAGACATCATCTTCGACCTGAGACTCCAACTCGGTGAGCGGGAACAACGCCACCTGGTGATTCTCGATGAACTCAAAACAGTTCGTCTCCAGGCACGCCGCAAGGGTGGCGGACTGGGAGCACTCCCCAGCGAGGACATTAC
>CAWVUS010000024.1:0-33371 GCA_963933195.1 uncultured Planctomycetaceae bacterium | reverse complement strand
GAGTCGTTCGAGTGTCGTGAGCTTTTCGAGGTCCGGGAGTCCCGCGTCGGTGATGTCGGTGTTTTCGAGCCAGAGTTCTTCGAGGTGTTTCAGTGCCGCCAACTTGGGCAACCCCTCGTCGGTGATCGCGTTGTGATTGAGCCCGAGGTTTTTCAAGGACCGGAGCTTTGTGATGTGGTCAAGCCCTTTGTCGGTGATCTGGGTCAACTCGACCAGGAGCACCTCGAGTTTCTGCATCTTCGCCAGGTGGACCAGCGCGTTGTTGGTGACACGGGTGCAACGAAGTACGAGCCACTTCAGGTCGTGGAGGCCCGCGATGTGAGGCATGCCCGCGTCGGTGATCGACGTGCGAAACAGGACCAGTTCCTCAAGCTTGGGGAAGGCCCTGACATGGGCGAGACCGGCGTCGTTGAAGTTGCGGCAATAGGTCAGGTTGAGATCGATGAGATTCGACATGCCGGTGACGTGTTTCAGCCCACGGCCAGTGATCGGGGTCTGGGCGATGTCGAGGTAGCGAATCTGTGGCAGTCCCTCGAGGTGTTTCAATCCGTCGTCGTTGACTTGGGTCTCGGTGACGGTGATCAGGTCGAGCTGGTCCATCTTCGCCACGTGGGCCAGGGCGGCGTTGGTGATATCGGTCTTGTAGAGGCCGAGTGACTTGAGATTTGTGAGTTCGCGGAGATGTTCCACACCCGCGTCGGTGACACGGGTGTCATGGAGATCCAGCACCGTGAGAGTCTGGAGTCGACCGACATGCTCGAGATCGGGGTCGGTGATCGAGGAACCTCGAAGATCGAGGTAATCGAGTTGCTCGAGGCCGGAGAGCAATTCGAGCGATCCCGATGGGATGCGACAGCGGATCAGGTTCAGCGATTTCAGGCTGGAAGATCCGTCGCGAACAATGGACTGCAATTCGTCCCGTGTTACGGATTGTTCTTTGAGGGTCACCACTTCCAGTCGACCCGTGTCGTCCCGGACGAGCTTTCCGGGGATCGTTGCAGGTTTGGCGACCTGGTCATCGTCACCGCAACCACCGGTCCAGACGGTCAGCAACGCAACAGCCAGGAACAGGTTGCGGGGGTGACGTGACATGAGAGCGCCGCGGAGACCAGGGGACACGCCAATTCTATTCCATCGTTGGAGGCGTACTCAACGAGAGAACCGGTGTTTGCTCGTTTGCAAACGATCGCAGTTACTGGTTTTCTGTTGTCGAGGCAATTGAAAAAACGAGCCGGGGTCGAAGCGATGATGAGACGAGTGAGTGGTGAGGTGCTGGCAGTGGTGCTGGCAGTGGTGCTGGGCATTGGATGTGTGGCCACGGTCGGGGCGGCAGACAAAACGAGACTGAATGCGGACAACCTGCTGCAATTTCACGGTGACGGTGGTGCGGTCCAACCGGTCAAGACGCCGGCGGACTGGGCGAAGCGTCGGGCCGAAATTGTGGCGGGGATGCAGACGGTGATGGGGCGGTTTCCCGGTGACGATCGTCGCGGTCCGGTTGAAGTGAAGGTGCTCGAGGACGTTGACGCGGGCAGCTTTCGACGACAATTGATCGGGTATCGGGTCGACAAGGACATGCTGACTCCGGCCTACCTGTGCATTCCCAAGGACGTGTTGGCCGGAAAACGGAAGGCAGCTGCCGTACTCTGCCTGCACCCGACCGACAATCGGGTCGGTCACAAGGTGGTGATGGGACTGGGAGGCCGTGCCGGCCGGGCTTATGGCAAGGAACTGGCCGAACGCGGCTACGTCACCCTGTCGCCGGCGTATCCTCACCTGGCCAACTACTGGCCGAATCTTGGTGGACAGGACTATGTCAGTGGCACGATGAAGGCGATCTGGGACAATTCCCGAGGCCTGGACCTGCTGAGTTCGCTCGATTACGTCGATGCCTCGCGAGGATTCGGTGCCATCGGCCATTCGCTGGGTGGCCACAACGCCATCTACACCGCGGTTTTTGACAAGCGAATCACAGTGGTGGCCAGCAGTTGTGGGTTTGATTCGTACCAGGACTACTACGGCGCGACCGAGCGGGTCTGGAAATTCGGTGCCGGCTGGTGCCAGATCCGGTACATGCCGAGGTTGTCCAACTACCGTGGCCGACTGACCGAGATTCCTTACGACTTCCAGGAACTGCTGGGTGCGTTGGCACCACGGCCATTGTTCGTCAACGCGCCGTTGCGGGACGGCAATTTTCGTTACCGAAGTGTCGACCGGTGCGCCAAGGCCGCGAAGCCGGTCTACAGCCTGTTGGGAGCGGAGGGGCGTTTGGTGATCCGGCATCCTGACAGCAATCACAATTTTCCCGATGCGATGCGGAACGAGGCCTACCAGGTGATCGACGGGGTGCTGCGGTCCAGGTAGGCCCGGGTGGAAATCCTCTCAAAGATCGCGATTCTCCAGGACTCGCATTGACAGCGATCCCCGCCGGGTGAGTCCAATGGTCGCAGACGACGAGGATGGTTGTGACGGGGGAGAAAGGAGGAGTCGGGCCACGGTCGGTCGTCCGCAGGCCGCAGGCAAAGACGAATCTGCCGGATGCGATCCCATGGCGGGACGGACGTCGCGACGGCACGGGGGAACCGCAGAATGGATTCGAGACGCGAGAGCTGGTTTGAGGGCGAACGGAATCGGTGGCGGTTGTCGGATGAGGTCGAACGGGAATCGTTTGATGTCGAACAGGCTGACGGATGCTGGGTGTTCGATGAAGACGAGGAATTCGAACACGAGCCGGACAGCGACGGTGAAGTGACCGAGGGACCCGGCGGTTCGGGCGATACGATGCTCAACCTGTCACGGTCCCTGGCGACGGCCTTCTTGATTGCCGACATTGGGATTCGGTTGACATGTCTTGATCGCCTGTTGGAAGGCGATCGGCATGGCGGCCAGGCCAGTGAGTCGCTGGGCAGATTCTTCGGTACACTCTGCCATTCGGTCGAGGAAGGTGACCGCTGGCGGGTCGAGACGACGATCGCCTGCCTGAGGGAGCGATTGCAACCGGTGACCAGTTTTAGTAACGAATGTGCTGAGATTACCGGCCAACTGGAATTGCTGCTGGGGCGACTGGCGGTCCGTTGCCTTTCGGCAGTTGACAAAACCGAGGGGGGATGAGGTGAGCGAGGAGACGGCCGAGAACCAGCCTGTCGCTGTCGGATTGAAGCGACAGGTGGGTGTTGGTGGAGCGATCGTGCTTGGCCTGGGATCGATTCTCGGAACCGGAGTGTTTGTCAGCATCGGGATCGCCGTGGGGATCATTGGCCCGGCCGCGATCGCCGCGATTGCCGTGGCCGCTGTTGTTGCCACCTGCAATGGCCTCAGCAGTGCACAACTGGCCGCCAACCACCCTCAAAGCGGTGGCACCTACGAGTATGGCCACCGGTGGCTGGTGCCGTGGGTCGGTTTTGTTGCCGGGTGGATGTTCTTGTGTGCCAAGAGTGCCTCGGCCGCTACCGCTGCACTGGGCGTGATCGCGTATCTGCGTCGGTTGGGTGTCGAGTTGGACGCGGTTCCCGACGCCCCGTTGGCAGGGGGTGTGGTCGTGGCGGTCACGTTGTTGGTCCTGCTTGGCTTGAGGCGTTCCAACCGGATCAACCTGGTGCTGGTGGTCGCGACGGTGGGGACGCTTGTGGTTTTTGTCGTGTGTGGTGTTGTCGAGGTGATGTCGGGTGCGGGTGCCAGCCTGGTTCCCTTCTGGCGTCCGGCCGAGGAAACGACAACGGCCGGGGCGTTTGCCGAGGCGTGTGCACTGATGTTTGTGGCCTACACCGGTTATGGCCGGATTGCGACGATGGGCGAGGAGATTGAGGATCCCCGGCGAAAGATTCCCCGCGCGATGATCGCCACCCTCGTCGTCTCGATGGTGCTCTATGTCTCGGTAGCGGTTGTCGGTTTGAGTGCTGCGGGGGTCGAAGGATTTGCGATCGGTGCGACGGGAGTGCCGGCGCCATTGGAGCGAGCCGCCGGACAATTTGGTGGCCCAGGGTTGGCACGACTGGTGGCTGTCGGTGCCGTGCTGGCGATGCTGGGAGTGCTGTTGAACCTGGTCCTGGGGCTCTCGCGAGTGGCGTTGGCTATGGGCCGTCGTGGTGACCTGCCGAGGATACTGTCGAAACTGGATTCACGAGGCGAGTCGCCGACGGCGGCGGTGGTGGCCGTGGGTGTCCTGATCGTCGTGATGACCACGCTGGGCGACGTCAGGACAACCTGGTCGTTCAGTGCGTTTGCCGTGTTGATCTATTACTCGCTGACCAATCTCGCGGCGCTGAGGCTCTCGAAAGAGGAGCGACTGTATCCGGCCTGGATCTCGGCCGTCGGGCTGCTGGCCTGCGGCTTCTTGGCCTTCTGGGTTGACCCGGACATCTGGCTGACGGGAGTGGGTGTGCTCGCCGCCGGGCTGCTGCTGCGACCGTTGCTGAGAGCCGTTTACAGCAGGTCGTAGATCGGTTCGCCGTAGTAGATGTGATGCGGCCGATTCAACTCGTCGACCCACGCCGTGGTGTCGGGGAGTCCGAGTGAATGGTAGATCGTGGCCGCGACGTTTTCAGGTCGCTGGGCATTCGAGGCGGGGTAGGCGGCCAACTGGTCGGAACTGCCAATGGCGCGGCCGCCCTGGATCCCGCCTCCGGCGAAAAAGGCACTCTGCACCGCGCCCCAGTGGTCACGGCCGGGCAGCTTGGTGTTGATCTTGGGAGTGCGACCCATCTCGCCGAGCATCACGATCAGCGTCTCGTCCAACTGTCCGCTGTCCTCCAGGTCGTCGATCAGTGCCGAGAGGGCCTGGTCGGTCGGGGGGAGCAGGCAGTCCTTGAGCAACGGGAAGGCATTGTCATGCGTGTCCCAGGTCTCGTTGTTTCCCAGGTTGACCTGCACCAGGTTGACGCCGGCGGTGACCAGTCGACGCGCCATCAGCAAAGACCATCCGAAGGCATTCTTACCGTAACGTTGCTGCACGGCTTCGGGGGCCCGCGTGACATCGAAGGCCTGCTGAACCGACTTGTCGGTCAGCAGGTTGATGGCTCCCTGGCGTGATCGGCTGAAGTTTTCGGTCGACGCGAACGCATCGAGATCCCGGCGTTGTGACTCGAGCACATCGAGCAACTGGCGACGGTTGCCCAGTCGGCCGCGGGTTATGCCTTCAGGCAGGCTGAGGTTGGGAGCCTGGAAGGCGAGGTTTTTGTTCAGTTCGCGACCCCGGGTGAAATGGAACTCGTAGCCGGGGTAAGCACCGTACGATTTGGCATTGAACGGCGAGGCCTCGATGAACCACGGGTCGTGGCGTCGGCCCATTCGGCCGGCAAACTGGCCAGGGATGACCCGCCTTGTACGATGCACCAATCGTTCCGGGAGAACGGCCGCCGGAGGCAGGTTGTTGTTTCGTGGAGAAGTGACGGCCCCAACGATCGAAGCGATCGAGGGCCAGTCTTCGGGCATCGGCTTGTTGCCGTTGAAGGTGGGCGGCAGGGGGGTGCGTCCCGAGAGGAACGCCATGTGCCCCGATGAGTGGCCGTTGTAGGGTGAGGTCAACGAGCGGAGCACCGACCACTTGTGACTGCGCTGGGCCAGCAGCGGCAGGTGTTCGCAGATCTGGAAGCCCGGGGTGTTGGTCGAGATCGGGTTGAAATCGCCACGGACCCCTTGTGGAGCTTTCGGCTTGGGATCGAAACTTTCGTGCTGGGTCAGACCACCGGAAAGAAAAACGAAGATGACCGACTTGGCATGTCCCTGGCGGGTGCCAGCGGTCTCGGCCCGCAACTCCGAAACATGGTTCATGCCCAACCCGAGCAATCCGACAGATCCAGCCTGAAGGGCTGTTCGCCTGGTGAGCTGGGGATGTGAGGGAAGAGGAATCATCCGTCTCGAATTCCATTGCGTGAAGGCATCAGTTCCTACTTATATTATCGGACCTTCGGGCCTCAAACAAGATGGCAACTGCTGTGGTGCTGGTGAGAGTGCCGGTGGGGATGGTAGGCTCGTTGTAGGTCGATTCGCGGTCAGGCCGCGGGGACACAGGTTGCGGTGGAGCGGAAACGTGGAAGGCGACGCACGGCTTTTTGCCGAGAAGACGATCGAGACGTTCTATTTCTGGACCGGCGTTTTGATGTGGTTGATCCACGCCGGGTTCATGATCTACGAGGCGGGAGTGGCCCGCCAGAAGAACGTTTTGATGACGATGATGAAGAACCTGCTCACCTGCGCGGTGATCACGCCCGCCTTTTTCCTGTTCGGCTGGTGGATCTACTACGCATTCCAGGGCGGAATCGTGCCGGCCGACACACCGGCGGCGGCGGCCGCGTTGCCCTGGAGTGACCAGATGGGCCCGAACCTCAACGACAACATCACCGGCGTTTTCTGGTTTGCGTTCTTGTTGTTCAGCTTCACGACCGCATCGATCATGTCGGGAGCGGCAATCGAGCGGATTCGACTGGGAGCGTACTTGTTGCTGGCGATGATCCTGGGTTCGGTCGTCTGGATCCTGGCTGCCGCGTGGGGCTGGAGTGATGGAGCGTGGTTGTACAAGACATTCGGTTTCCACGACTGGGGTGCTGGTGGGTGCGTGCACACCGTGGCGGCTGCCTTCACGCTTGGCGTGTTGCTGAACCTGGGGCCGAGAATCGGGAAGTACGATGAACAGGGGCGGCCCCAGTCGATCCCTCCGCACAACCTGCCGATGACCATGCTGGGTTTGATGCTGATTTTCACCGGCTTCTACGCCTTTTACGCGGCGTGCGCCGTGTTTGGAGTGGCCGAGCCGGGTGCGTCCCCGGAACCGTGGCGGAGCATCTACGGGACACCGATGACCCTGGGCTCGCTGGCGTTCACGGTGACAATGGGATTTGCCGGCGGCGCCATGGGGGCCTTCATCGTTTCCAAGGGAGATCCCTACTGGACGATCAGTGGTGGTTTGGCTGGTATGATCTCGATCGCCTCGGGTGTGGACGTTTACCATCCCGCGCTGGGCTACCTGATTGGTTTTGCCGGTGGAGGGCTCGTCGTCGTGGTCGGCGACCGACTCGAACGTTGCGGAATTGACGATGCCGTTGGTGCGATAGCCGTGCACGGTGGTGCCGGGGTGTGGTCGATGCTGGCGATGGGACTCTTTGCCAGCGGCTACCCGCAGCACGAGAACGTCACATCCCTGACCGGCCAACTGGTCGGGATCGCCGTGATGATCGGAGTCGGCCTTGTGCCGGGGTACCTGATCAGCCTGGCGCTGAGTAGGGCGGGCCTGCTACGGGTGTCGCCCGATGTCGAACTGGCCGGTCTCGACGTGGCCGACCTGGGGGTCGTGCCGATTGTTCTCGACGGAACCGGCCACCAGGGGCAGGCGACAGCGATCCCGCCGTACGAACACCAGTCCGGGAGTCCGCAGTCATGAATTCCAGTCCCGTAACGACCTGGTCCGAATTCGACTCCCGCTCGATGGAGGCGATGTTCACGTTCGCTGATCAGCCGCTGGTGGTGTCGGGAATCTGCCTACTGGCGGCAGTGGTCGTTGGCTGGTTCCTGGTCGCGGCCTTCCGATTTGACAGCCACGGCGAGGGCGAAACGGTCACCGATTCGGAACCACCGGATCCCCAAGTCGACGCATCCTGAGCAGGATGCGTTTGCCGAGTTCAGCCTTGATGCGGGTGTGCTCCGTCCTGGTGCTGGCGGCCAGGTTTTTCGTTTCCCCCGGGTCTTTGTCCAGGTTGTAGAGTTCTTCTCGACCGGGGTTGGCGAAATCCTTCATGTATTTCCAGTGCGGGGTCCGCCAGGCTCGCATGTGCGTCTTCGCCCCGTGGTGCATGCTGTACTCGGCGTAGAGATCGTTGTCCCAGGCCAACTCCTGCCCGCGCAACAGCGGTGTGAAATCGCGTCCCCGGAGAGTGATCGACCTGGGTTGTTGGACTCCGGCCATCGCGAGCAAAGTGGGGAACCAGTCGAGGTTCGAGACTGTCTGGGTGATCTTTGTGCCGGGCTTGATGACTCCTGGCCAGCGGATCGCGCAGGGCACCCTGAGGCTGGTGTCCCACATGTTGGGCCGTTGTCGTGGCCCGATGTGTTTCCATTTTTGTGGTGGCAACGGTTTGCGGATCCACTGCGCGTTTCCCTTGTACCACACACCGTGATCGCCCAGGTTGTAGCCGTGGTCGCTGGTGAAGACGACGATCGTCGTCTCGTCCAGTTTCAAACGCTTCAGAAGTGCGAGTAGACGCCCGACGTTGCGGTCGATGCTCTTGACGGCGGCCAGGTATTCGCGGGTCCATTTCTTGAGACGGGGGACGTCGATGTCCGTGTACCCGGTCTCGGGGATGGTGGGATCAAGATCCTTGAACGGGGCCCAGTCCTCCGGCCGAACCGGCAACCACGCAGCGTGGGGAGCTCGGAAGTGCAGTGAAACAGCAAAGGCGTGTTGGTCCGAGTGCTGACGACGGATGAAGTCCAACGCGTGGTCGGTGAAGACGTCGCAGGTGTATCCGTCCACCTTGCGGACCGTGCCATCCCACATCTCCAGCCGTGCCCCCTTGGGGGGACACCCTCCCGTGCGGATGCCCATGAACTCGTGGTAACCAAATCGCGTGGGGTGGAAGTGGTCCTGTGTGCCCAGGTGCCACTTTCCGCACAGTGCTGTTTTGTAACCCGCGTCGGCCAGAAGTTGCGGCCAGGTCGTGGTGCCCTTGGCCAGCCCCAATGTCTTCTCGGCACGCGGGCTGATCCAGTCGGTGACACCCAGTTCGCTGCCGTAACGGCTGGCAATCAGGCCCAGCCTGCTGGGGCTGCAGACCGGGGTGGTGACAAACGCATTGGTCAGGTGAGCGCCCTGCCGGAAAATGCGATCGATATTTGGTGTGATGAACCGGGTGTCTCCGGCGGCGGCAACGGCACGGGGTGCCTGGTCGTCGGTGTAGATGAAGACGATATTGGGGCGGGCCGACACCGCAGTGCCGCTCCACAGCAGAACAAGTAGAACCGACAGTGGTGTTCGCATCGTGGATGCAATCCCTGGAATCCTGGACGGGGTGAGCAGAAGTTCGCGTATTCTAGCCACCGGAGACTTGGCAGGCACGTGCGGCTACGATTTACGTCGAAGAGGATTCTCCTATGATGAACCGCAGTTTCTGTTTCATTCCGTGTCTCGATGAGAGCCTGAGATGAGAACATCGACCAGTCGCCAGAACCTTTCCTGTTCCCCCTCTCTTCCCTGTCTTGTTTCGCCGATTGTTCATGGACTGGTTGTCGTACTGGTTTTCGGCGGATTTGGCGTGTCGACTGATGCGGCCGAGATGAAACTGGTTGGTCCAAGCGGCGGCGTGGTTTCCACCAAGTTGGGGACCACGACTCACCGCACCAAGTACCTGATCGAGGGAGGTTTCGACGGAGTGAAGTCGGGACTGGCGGAGGCGGAGTTCTTCAAGGCGATCGCCAACCGAGAGAAGAAGATCGACACGACCCTCCTGGCCAGAGAAGTCTCCTCCAAGCGAATCATCAAGTCGATTCTCAAGCAGTCCAAGCGTGTGCGAAAGGATCACGAGGAGTCCTTCACCAAGGTGGACACGAAGAACATCGAGAAATTCCTGGAGTCGGCTCAGTTCGCCAAGGAGTACCCCCGGGGGACGCGATTCGTGGTCGAGAGTGGCAAGGGCAAACGGAAGCCAGCCTACGTTGTCTATTCCTCCGGTGGCCAACAGGTCTCACGGAGCGAGGTGACCGACATGGAACAGATCAAGTCGGTCCGCAAGTTCATGGCCTTGCAGAAACACTGGCTGAAGCACTACGAGGGGTAGTGCTCGCGGGACCGGGGGGCCGCACAGCGTGGCGGCCGGCTTCGTCTGCCTAGTACACGTCGTGGTAGTGGTGTGCGTAGATTTCTTCGCACCGGGCTCTCAGCACGACGTCGTCAATGAAATCCTGGCCAAAGCGGTTGGCACCGAGGATTTCGGGGTCGATCCACTGTTCGCGTCCGGCCACGATGTCGGCGACGATCCGACCGGCTCCCGGAGAGCGGTCGATTCCACCGACCCCACAGGCGGTCATCGCGACCAGGCCCTGTGCTCCGGCTGGTTCAGAAATGACCATGCGACCGTCGGGGGAAATTGTCGGCAGCCCGCGGCGGTCCTGGACCCGGACGGCGTTCCCGAGTACCGGGAAGAAGGGTTCGGCGGCGGCCTGCAATTGTTCGTAGTACACCTGATCGGCCTCGAGAGCGGCGATCTCGAAACCATCCTCAAAGTTGTCCATGTCAAAACTCAGGGGCCGGTAACCGTATCCGCCCACCAGCAGTCCCCCCGCTTCAGGTCTGACATAGAATTGCGGCTCGGTGATGCGAACGATCGGTTGGTCGGGCCGTGCGTCGGCCAGCGGAGCGGTGACAAATGCCTGGTGTCGGACCGGGACGCTGCGGAGATTGATTCCCAGGGGCTGGCTGAGTTGTCGGGACCAGGCCCCCGCGGCCAGCACCACCCAGTTGGCCTGGAGTGTTCCCTGTGGTGTGGTGACTCCTGTGACCCGGTCGTCGTTGTGAACCAGGCCGGTGACGGGGATTCCGGTGTGAAACTGGACTCCTCGATCGACCGCAGCCGCGGCGTAGGCGACCGCGACGGACTTGGGTTCCACCCAGCCGTCGCGGGGCATCAGCATGATGCGGCAGTCCGGAGCGGGTGCCAGCAGTGGCACCATTGCCCGGGCTTCTTCGGCAGAGATGATGCGGGCGTCGTCACCGATTTCCGCTGCGACCTCGAGCCGGCGTTCCAGGTCCTGGTGGTAGATGTCGGTGAGCGTGATTCGGAGACTGCCGGATTGGTGAAAGTTGATCGCGTGACCGGTCCTGGCTTCGAAATTCTCGAAGAACTCGACGTTGTAGAGTCCGAAGTCGGTGGCGAAGCGGTCGCTGTTGAGGTAACCGGTTTGTCCGGCGGCCATGGGCGTGGTTCCGGCCCCGACCGGCCCGCGGTCAACCAGCACGATGTCTTCGATTCCCGCCTCCGCCAGGTGAAACGCGGCACTGGTACCCAGCACGCCGCCGCCGATCACGACAACGTTGGCAGAGGATGGGAGCATGGTGTGAATCTCCGGTTTCGAAGTTTGCAAGACGAGTGCAAGTTGATGGGATCCCAAACGGGCAGAAGGTAACTTAGCCAAGGTTGGTTGAGGTTCCCATTGTGAAGGACGGAGTGCTTGTGAGTTTTCTCATTCGATGCCCACTGGTTGCCGGACTGGTCCCTGTCCTGATGTTGTCGGCCGCCGCCGTGGCCGAAACGAAACTCCCTGCCAAGAAGGATTTTCACCTGTACCTGCTGGTCGGCCAGTCGAACATGGCGGGCCGCGGGAGAGTGGCGGCCGAGGACAAACGGCCGATTCCCGGTGTGTTGAAGTACGGCCGGGACGGTCGCTGGGTTCCGGCGGTTGATCCGTTGCATTTCGACAAACCAACCGTGGTCGGTGTCGGTGTGGGACGGTCCTTTGCTCGCGAAGTCATCCGGGCTCGTCCGGGTACGACGATCGGACTGGTGCCCTGTGCCGTGGGGGGATCACCGATCGCGGCCTGGGAACCCGGCGGGTTCCATGCCAGTACCAAGACGCACCCGTGGGACGACTGCCTGAAGCGGATTCGTGCGGCAATGAAGCACGGTACGCTGAAGGGAATCCTCTGGCACCAGGGCGAATCGGACACCACTCCCGAACTGGCGAAGGTTTACGAGAAGAAACTGCATGAACTGGTTGCGAGGTTTCGCCACGAGTTGAAGTCGCCGCGTGTTCCTTTTGTTGCTGGCCAGATGGGACGTTGGCCCGAACGACCGTGGGACCAGGCCAAGCAGACAGTCGATGCGGCTCATCGTCAATTGCCAGGATCCGTTCCACGAACCGCCTTCGTTTTGGCCAAGGGGTTGAAGCACAAGGGGGACAAGGTCCACTTCGATGCCGGTTCCTATCGTGAACTTGGTCGTCGGTACGCGGTGGCCTATCTCAAGCTGGCGGGGACGAGGGTGTCGTCCTCCCGTGAAGGGCGACGGCCCAACGTGATCCTGATCATGGCCGACGACGTGGGCTACGAGTGTTTCGGCTGCTACGGCAGCAAGCAGTACAAGACTCCGCATATCGACCGACTGGCCAAGCAGGGCCTGAGGTTCCGGCACTGTTACTCCCAGCCGCTGTGTACTCCCAGCCGGGTCAAGCTGATGACCGGGCTCTCCAACGTCCGCAACTACTCGGCCTTCTCCGTGCTCAACCGTGGTCAAAGGACCATCGGGCAATACATGCAGGCGGCCGGTTACCGGACGGCGGTGGCGGGCAAGTGGCAACTGTTGGGAGCTCGCCACTACGCGGACCGTTTTCGCGGCAAGGGGACGTGGCCCGAGAAGACCGGGTTTGACGAGATCTGTTTGTGGCAGGTCGATCAACTGGGGTCCCGTTTCTGGAAACCGTTGTTGTACATCAACGGAACCAACCGGACGTTTGGCCCCGATGATTACGGGCCGGATATCGTCACCAGGTCGGTGACCGATTTCATCGAAGCCAACCGGGACCGCCCATTTTTTGCCTACATGCCTTTGATCCAGGTTCACAACCCGTTCCTGCCGACGCCGGCAAGCGCGTCGCGGCAGAGCAAGAACCAGCAACGGAATTTCCAGGACATGGTGGCGTACATGGACGAACAGGTGGGCCGCGTGGTGGCGAAAGTTCATGAACTGGGCCTGGATCGCCGGACGTTGATCATCTTCACCGGAGACAATGGCACGAACCGCAAGATCCGGTCTCGATTGAACGGACGAGAAATCCGCGGTGGCAAGGGACAGATGACCGACGCGGGAACCCGGGTGCCGTTGGTTGTGCGGTGGCCGGGACGGGTTGCTGCCGGGCAGGTCACCGACGCGCTGGTGGATTTCTCGGACTTTCTGCCCACGGTACTCGACGTGGCTCAAACGGAGGTTCCCGAAGGGCTGGACGGTCGAAGTTTTGCGGGTCTGCTGGCTGGTGACCCGAAGTACCGGTCGCGAGACTGGATTCACGTCTACTACTGCCCTCGTCCGGAACGGACCCCACCAAAGCGTTTTGTCCGGACCCAACGGTTCAAGCTCTACGGGGATGGTCGTTTCTTCGATGTTGCCGCCGATGTCCTGGAGAAGAGTCCGTTAGCGGTCCCTCCGGATGACGCCACGGCGGCTGCGGCATTGGTCATGTTGAGGCAGGCGTTGGCGTCGATGCCGGCCAAGGGACAGAGCCTGCTGAAATTTGTTCCCTGAACGAACGGGCTGTCGACTTTCCCGGCGGTGCCTGACAACGCACAATGTTGGTTCCATCCGAAATGCCACACCATTTCGTCTTTTCGTCTTCACTCGAGAGCTTTCACATGACATGCCGATTGCGAAATCACCTGGCCGGTGCACTGTGCTGGTCGCTGTTTCTGGTTCCCCTGCTGACGGCTGATACGACTGCCGCGGATGCGACCAAGGGAAAGTGGATCCAGTTGTTCAACGGCAAGGACTTGTCGGGTTGGAAGGTGAAGATCAAGGGGCACGATCTCGGGGACAACTTTGGCAAGACGTTCCGTGTTGAGAATGGAGTGCTGAAGGTGGGGTACGACGCCTACAAGGGGTTCGGTGCAAAATTCGGACACCTGTTCTACGAAAAACCGTTCTCGCACTACATCTTCCGTTGCGAGTATCGCTTCACGGGCCAGCAGGTGACCGGCGGGCCGGGCTGGGCATTCCGAAACAGTGGCGTCATGGTGCACGGTCAGGCTCCCGAGTCGATGGGCAAGGACCAGAACTTCCCGGTCTCGATTGAGGTGCAGTTGCTGGGTGGTCGAAAAATGGGAAAGCGACCCACGGCGAACCTGTGCACACCGGGAACCCACGTCTTCTACAAGGGCAAGCTTCACAAGCCACATTGCACCAGCTCGGCGTCAAAGACGTACCGGGGTGACCAGTGGGTGACGGTTGAGATCGAGGTGCGGGGCAGCGAGATCATTCGTCACAAGATTGATGGCAAGACGGTCCTGGAATACACCAAGCCGCAACTCGATCCCAACGACAAGGACGCCAAGAAGTTGATCGCCGGCAAGCCCGCGGGGAAGTCGTTGTTGATCGAAGGCGGGTCGATCTCGTTGCAGTCAGAGAGCCACCCGGTGGAGTTCCGCAAGGTCGAATTGTTGCCGTTGAAGCCATGAGTGGAATCAACCGACGTGTTTTCCTGAAGACGGGCCTGGCTGGTGTCGCGGCGTCGGGCCTGGCCAGCCCGTCCCCGGTGGCGGCGGTGCAGGACCGTGACGATGAGATCATCAATGGGGCCGAACATGCCTGGTTGATCAACGACAAGTCGTTTCCGATCAACCCCAAGCTCTCCAATTGCCCCAACAGCAAGCCGCGGCGTAATTATTCGATGGATCACCTGCTGGCCGAGATGCAGGTGCACGGGATTGCCAGGACCGTCATCAGCCACGTGTGCTATTACGGGACTGACAACTCGTACTCGAGTCATTGCGTCAAGTCTCATCCGGATCGTTTCGCTGCCATCGGTCTGCTGGTTGGACACGGTTTGCACCGGCCCGGTGATCCCGAGAACCCGGGGCGGCTCGAGCGGTTGATGAAACGTGACCACCTGGTCGGTCTGCGACTGAGCCCGATTTATGACCGCAACAAGATCTGGATGAACGACCCGGCGTGTTACCCGCTGTGGAAACGGGCCCAGGAGCTGGGCGCTGTTTTCAATATCTTCCTGGCACCCCACCAGTTGTCGCAGGTCGCCGACATGGCCCGTCGGTTCCCCGGTGTGAAACTGGTGATCGATCACTTCGCGATGATTGATATCGCCCGGCCCGACAGTGAGGGGATCGACCAGATCCTGGCGCTGAAGGAGTTTCCCAACGTCCATGTGCGGACGTCGTTGCACAATCCGTCGCAGCAGAAACCGCCGTTTCGCGACATGTGGCCCTACCTGCGCAAGATCTACGACACGTTTGGACCGCGACGGATGATCTACGCGAACTTTTACGAGTTGCTGATCATGAAGGATCTTATCCCGTTCTTCACGGCCGAGGACAAGAAGTGGATCCTGGGGAAGACGGCCCGATCGGTGTACCGGTTCGGGAAGAAGTGAGCACCCGTAGAGACGGGCAAGGAGTTGTCATGAGAATTCTGGTGTTGTCGACATTGATCGGCCTTGTGGTTCCCGGTGTCGCCACGGCGGCCGAGAGGTTCCAGTCGATCTTCGACGGAAAGACTCTGAAGGGCTGGAACGTGATTCCTGCCGAGAAGAAGACCCACTGGTCGGTCCGTGACGGGTTGCTGGTTGGCAAGACCGACGGCAAGGGGTCGGACCTGATTTTCCACGACAAGAACCTGTCCGACTACGAATTGAAACTCAGTTACCGATTCCGCACGAAGGGCAACTCCGGAATTCATATCCGTGGCTTGCTGGGAATTTCCAAGACGCACAAGATCAGTGGTTACCACGCCGACTTCGGGCACGTCGGCGTGGGGCCGCAGGTGCTGGGTTCGTGGGATTTTCATGGCTATCCCCGCGGTTCGTACCTGGTCCAGAGAGGTCACCGTGTGGTGATTGCCGCCGACGGCAAGAAGACGGTGACGAAACTCGAGAGGGGCCTGGAGGCCAGCCACGTCAAGCGGCGGGATTGGAATGACGTGCACGTCGTCGTGAAGGGCTACAGGATGTACTTCACGATCAACGGCCGGATGGCCTCGGAGGTGATCGACAACGAGAAAGCCAAGCGGATTCCTAAGGGGATCATCGGCCTGCAGTTGCACGGTGGTCCGCCCATGGAGATCGAGTTTCGTCAGATCGTTTTGAAACGGCTCGATGGGGGCGGATCGGAATGACCACTCGGTCCAGGACCGCTGTCGAAAGCCTGCTGTTGATTGTTCCGGTGGTGGCCGTCGGGCTGGCTCTGATCGTCGGAGGCAGCGAGATGGGTGCCGGTCCCGGCGGTGATCCGGATGGTGGTCCGGGACCACAAAAGACGACAGCCCCTCCACGGGTGATTGTCGTTGGTGCCGGTCTCTCCGGCCTGTCGACGGCCCTGGAGTTGGCTGATGGCGGCGCCTCGGTGGTGGTCATTGACATGTCGAGTGTCTATGGCGGTCACGCGGTGATGTCGCAGGGAGGCGTGGCAGTCGTGGACACGCCGGTGCAGACGGCGGCCGGCTTCAAGGATTCGCCCGACCTGGCCTACAAGGATTTCGTTGAATGGGGCGAGGGGGCCGACAGAAAATGGGTCCGGTACTACGTCGATCATTCTCGCGAGATGATCTACGACTGGCTGGTTGACCTGGGGGTGGTGTTCTCCGGAGTCGACAACGCCCCGGGCAACAGTGTCGATCGTTTCCACCAGCCGGCCGAGCGAGGCATCGGGTTGGTGACCCCGGTGTACCGGGCCTGCCTGGAACGGTCCAACGTCCGCTTTGTCTGGAACACCCGAGCAGATTCGCTGGTGATTCGCGACGAGCGGGTTGTCGGCGTGCGGACGACCGACATGCGAGAGAACACCAGTGGGTTCATGGAGTCCGATGCGGTGGTGTTGGCCACCGGCGGATTTCAGAGCAACCTGGACCTGGTCCGAGAATTCTGGCCTGCGGAGTTCGATTTTCCCAAGACGATCCTGGCCGGATCGGGACGGCACTCGATTGGCCTGGGCCACGAGATGGTCCGGGAAATCGGCGGCGACCTGGTCAAAATGGACTACCAGTGGAACTACTATTCGGGGCTGCCCGATCCACAGAACCCCGGCAGCAACAAGGGGCTGAATGCGGCCAACATGTGGGGAATCCTGGTCAACTGGCAGGGCAAGAGATTTGCCAACGACCACGGCTGGGCCAAGGACGTGATGCCGGCGTTGTTGAAACAGGAACAGGTCACCTGCTGGGCGATCTTCGACCAGGCCACCCGGAAGGAATTCAGCGTCTCCGGATCGGACTGGGCCGACACGGGCAAGGTCAACCGCCTGATATTCGCCAACCCGAAGCTCGTTCAGTCGGCCGACACGATCGAGGAGTTGGCTCGTAAGTCGGGGTTGCCCGTCGAGAATCTGACAGCCACTCTCGCCCGATACAACTCGCTGGTGGACAAGGGAGTCGACGATGACTTCGGTCGCTTTGGTCCGGGCAAGACCGAATTCAACAACACGGCGTCGGTGAAACTGGAGACGCCTCCCTATTACGCGATCCAGACTTTTCCGTTGACCCGCAAGAGCATGGGGGGAGTGGCGATTGACCTGGGATGTCGGGTGGTCGACAAGAAAAAGCGGCCGATTCCAGGCCTCTACGCCGTGGGCGAACTGACCGGGCTGGCGTTGATCAACGGCAAGGCGGCATTGGAAGGGACGTTCCTGGGGCCCTGCGTGGTCACCGGACGAGTGGCTGCCCGCACGATCCTCAAGACCGCTGCCTGGAAGCGTCCGGTGCAGCAGGGTGGTGAGCAGCGTTGTGCCGATTGCCACGACGTGGAATCCGACATAGCCGACAGCCGGCCCGGTTTCTGGCATTTTGAAAAGGTCCACGCCAAGGTGTTGGCCCAGCAGATCGACTGCCGACAGTGCCACGGGGAATTGTCTCCGTATCGCGAGGACGATCACCGGATCAACCCGCGGGTATTGGCCGCTGCTTGTATGAGGTGCCATACGGGCCGGGAGTGAGACACTGTGAGCATGGATCGGAACAGGCGGGAGGTCGATCGGTATCTCTCGGAACGCAACGTCAGCCTGTTGCATCGGGTGGCGTTTGTCATCGAACTGTTGGTCGGGCTGCGGAAGCAGGACTTCCAGGCAGCCGGTCACTTCGTCGCGTTGAAGTGGGGCAACTCGCCATGGCCCCTGCGGTGGCTGAAATTCGCCGGGTGGGCGTTGTTCCAGGCGTTCATCAATATGCCCCGGGCCCTGCATTGCCTGAGAATCCCGGGCAAGGTGTCCCGGACACCCATGTGGCTGGAAGATGAGAATCCATGGAAGGAGCATCCGTGGCGTGAGAACGAGTCGGCCGCCATTCCCAGTTCGGCCGAGGTGGTGGTGATCGGGGCAGGTTTTACTGGGGCCGCGGCCGCCTACCACTGGGCCCGACGAGCTCCCGATGACCGACGACTGGTTGTCCTGGAGATGGACGACCCGGCCAGTGGATCTTCCGGTCGCAACGAGGGGCTGGTTGTGATGGGGCGTTATTTCAAGATGGTTCGTGACACGGTCGGAAAGTACCTGAGGCAGGTGCGTCCCGACCTGAGGTCGGATGGCCTGAAGTCGATGGCCAACAAGTTCGCCACGCTCTATTGCGAGGCGGCCTACCAGAACGCGGACCTGATCGAACAGGCGATCGAACTGCACGGATTCCGGTGTGATTACAAGCGGGCCGGCTGGGTGCAGGCACGGACCGAGGACGAGCAGAAAGCGCTGCGGCTGTCCGTACGATTGGCTGAACAATCCGGCTGCGACGACTGGACAATGATTGAAGCGACCGAAGCTCGCAAGTTGTCAGGCATGCGGTTGAACCACCCGGCCGGTTTTTCGAAACAGGCCGCCAGTTGGCACCCGGCCAAGTGGGTCTGGAGCCTGTTGGGCGAGGCGATGAAGGTTGCCCATGTGGAACTGTTCACGCGAACCCGGGTCGAGAGGGTGCTCTCGACCAAGCAAGGCTACGTGGTCGAGACCTCACGTGGGACGATTTCCTGTCGTCACGTGTTCTACGCCACCGAGTCGTACACCCCGATGATCGAGGCGTCTTTTCATGACGCGATTATTCCGATACAGGAACAGGCTGCATCGGGTGATGGTGGGCCGGTCTCGATGGCACCGCACATTGGCATCAGCGGCTCCTGGTACTTTGCCGGGAAGTACGGACAGGAAGTGTTGTGGGGGTCCGGGGGGTCTCGGGTACCGGATCGGGAGGCCGGTCGGAATAAGCCGTCACGGTTCCTGACCCGGTTTGCCGCTGCCGAGATGCGGGGCCATTTTGGACCCTACGACCTGGACCTGGACAACGAGTGGAGTGGGACGGTCGGGTACACCCCGGATGAGTACCCGATCGTGGGTTCGATCGACGGCGAGGGCCGCTGGATCGTGGCGGGGATGTGCGGGTCGGGCAGCAGTGTGTCGTTCAACGGTGCCCGTTGCATCGTCAACCGGATTCTCGAGCTCGACGACGAACCCGATGATTACCCCGAGCCGTACTTTGCTCCGAGTCGCCTGCTGGACCCGTCGAACCACAACTGGCCCGACGCCTAGGCCAGTAGCCCTTCAACGGGGCTGCCGTCGGTGATCCGTCGTGGACGGCCGGTGATGTCCTCGAGCACGGTCTCGTGAGGAATCCCCAGTGCTTCGTAGAGCGTGGCGGCGATGTCGTCGGGCGACGCCTTGGCGTCGATCACCTCGCCGGCATTCTTGTCGGTGGCTCCGATCACGTGTCCAGAATTCACCCCGCCACCAGCCCACAGAACCGAATAAGCCCGGCCCCAGTGGTCCCGGCCCCCGTCCTTGTTCTTGTTGATCGTCGGCGTGCGTCCCATCTCGCCCATCACGATCACCAGTGTTTCAGAGAGCAGGCCCCTGGTCTGGAGATCTTCGAGCAAGGCCGAGAGGGACTGGTCGAACTCGGGCAGCAATGTCTCGTTGTAGAGCCGGAAGTGATCGAAGTGAGTGTCCCAGATCTGGAACGAGGACAGGCGGGTGTTCTTGGGGTTGGACACCGCGTTGGCGGTCACGAAGCGGACACCCGATTCGACCAGGCGGCGGGCCATCAGCAAGACCTGCCCCATCTCGAACCGACCGTATCGATCGTGAGTGGCGGCCGACTCTTTCGAGAGGTCAAAAGCGGCCTGGCATTCCGGAGACAGGATCAGATTGAGTGCCTTGTCCTGGTGTGCCTGCAGGGTGCGTGCCGACGCGTTGTCCCTGGCGGCAGTGAACGCGGTGTCGACGTGCCCCAGCAGGCTGCGGCGCGAGGCAAGTCGTGAGTGTGAAATGTCGCTGGGAAGAGCCAGCGAGCGAGGGCCGGGCAGCGTGCCACTCCAGGCGGGTGCCTTGGACATCATCCGGTTGCGGACGACCGGAAAGGGGTCGTATTGACGCCCCAGCCAGCCACCACCAGCGCTGGGCGTGGGAAAGCCCATGTCGAACAGCAGGCGTGGGGTCAGGACACTGCTGGGCAGGTGGTCCGGGGCCGGGTGAATCCTGGACACCACCGACCCGTAGGTCGGGTGGTCCATCGGGGTGGGCTGGATGCTGGAGTCGTTGCCCGGGGTGTGTCCGCTGAGAACGTACGCGGCCGAACTGTTGTGACCCGACAGCGGATGCGAGGCCGATCGCAGGATCGTGTATTGCTCGGTCAAGCGAGACAGTCGCGGCAGCATGCTGGAGATCTGGGTGCCGGGAACACTGGTGGCAATCGGATGGTAGGGCCCCCGGATCCCCTCGGGTGCCGCCGGTTTCATGTCGAACGTGTCCATCTGCGCCTGGCCGCCGTTGAGGAACATGAAGATACAGTTCCTGGCGGGTCGCTGAACGCGAGCAGCCACCGCACGTCGCACCGATTCCAACTGCAACATGTTGGACAGCGCCAGGCCGCCGACCCCGAGCACACCGGCTCGTAGCAGGTCACGACGGCTCCAGTTGCCCTGGGCCGCTGCGGGGGTGTCGAAAAGCCTGATCATGAGTTGGCGACGGGCAAGGTGGGGCCGGGCGGAATGACGGTCTGCTTATGCTACTATCCTTATCGGCACGACGCCACGTGCGTCTGATTCGTTGAGTTCCACGATCCCGGAGACTACATCGTGAGCAATGCTGGAGCACTCAAAGAGACCGTCTGCCGGTCGATAGACGAGAACCGAGATCGGATCATCGGGGTGGGCGAGGCGATCATGGATGATCCGGAACTGGGATTCAAAGAGCACCGCACTGCCGACAAGGTGCAGGGGGTGTTCACCGATCTCGGCCTGGAGTTCGACAGTGGATTGGGTTTGACCGGCGTCAAGGCCGTGCTGCGTGGCGGCCGGCCCGGCCCAACCGTGGCGCTGATGGGTGAACTGGACGCGTTGCAGGTTCCCGGGCACCCGCGAGCCAATCCCGATACGCAGGCGGCACACGCGTGCGGCCACAACGCCCAGATTGCCGGGCTGATGGGAGCCGCAGTCGGCTTGCAGAGTGCGGGAATCGCCGAGGAACTGGCCGGGAATATTGTCTTTCTGGCGGTGCCGGCAGAGGAGTACGTCGAGATCGATTATCGACTGGGACTGGTTCGCGAAGGCAAGACGTCGTTTTTGTGTGGGAAGCAGGAACTGATCAAGCTGGGCCATTTCGACGACGTCGACATGGCTGTGATGATCCACACCAAGAGTCCCGCTCGGGAAGATGGCACCCATGGAGTGGGGCTTTCTTCCAACGGTTTCCTGGCCAAGACGGTCACTTTTCGCGGCGTGGCGGCTCATGCCGGTGGTGCTCCCGAGCAGGGGGTCAACGCGCTGTACGCAGCACAACTGGCGCTGGCCGGGATCAATTCGCATCGCGAGACCTTCCGCGACGAGGATTGTGTGCGGGTGCATCCGATCATCACCAAGGGTGGTGACCTGGTGAACGTGATCCCCTCGGAGGTTCGGCTCGAGACTTATGTGCGAGCCAAGCGCGCCGAAGCCATCCAGGACGCTGCGGCCCGGGTGGACGCCTGCCTGAAGGGAGCGGCGATGGCGATGCGGTGCCGGGTCGAGATCGATACGGTGCCGGGCAACCTGCCATTGAACAACGATCCGATTCTTCGAGACCTGTTCCGTGAAAACGCGGCGACTCTCTTTGAAGAGGATGGCTATCGGGATTATCCGCACGGTGGCGGCTCGACCGATGCTGGTGACCTGAGCCAACTGATGCCGGTCCTGCACCCGGTGATGGCAGGGGCTCATGGCGAGCCACACAGTGTCGACTGGCACATCGCGGACAAGGACAACGGCTACGTGTCACCGGCCAAGACACTGGCGATGATGGCTGTCGATCTGCTGGCCGACGACGCCGATACCGGTCGTCGTGTGCTTCACGAGTTCACGCCCGGGATGTCGCGAGACGAGTACCTGTCGCAGCAGCAGGGGATCTTTCGGACCGAAAACTTCGACGGTGGCGCCTGAGTCCGACGAGCGGGGCGTTGGCTTGGTAGGATGGCTGGTTGAGCTGAAACGGCGAAGTGGTGGCGAGGTCGTGATGAAACAATTGATGTGTGAGATGGCTGGTCGGGTCGCGTGGGCCGTGGTGGCGATGATGGCCTCGGGTGGGGTCGGTCACGTGTCGGCTGCCGAGCCGGTCAGGCCACAGGGACCGGACTTCCTGCGGGACATTCGTCCGATCTTCAAGGCCCATTGTTTCCGTTGTCATGGTCCGGGGAATAACGAGGGCGAATTTCGGCTCGATCGCAAGCCCCTGGCGATGAAGGGCGGCGAGACGGGCCGGGCACTGGTGCCGGGCCAGGCCGAGACGAGTTTGCTGGTGCGACTGGTCAAGGGACACGGCCCCGGCGACACCAGGATGCCACCGGAGGGTGAAGGCCGGGCGTTGCGGCCAGACGAGATCCGGCTGATCACCGAATGGATCAATCGCGGGGCGGCGTGGCCGGATGGAATCGACGACCAGGCCGACCGGCTCAGCCTGTGGTCGTTGCGGCCGATCCGACGACCGCAGGTGCCCGGGGTCGAAGACCGGGACTGGGTGCAAAACCCGATCGACAACTTCATCCTGTCCGAGTTGGAAGCTCGACAGATGACGGCTTCTCCCCGCGCCGAACCCCGGCACCTGGTCCGACGGGCGTCGCTGGATCTCCTGGGGTTGCCACCCGATCCGGGGGCCGTCGACCGGTTTTCCACCGAGGCGACCCCCGAGGCGTTTGCTCGCGTGGTGGACCGCCTGCTGGCCAATCCCCACTACGGTGAACGCTGGGGACGGCACTGGCTGGACCTGGTCCGCTATGCCGACACGAACGGGTACGAGGTCGACGGGGTCAAACCGTTGGCCTGGAAATACCGCGACTGGGTGATCGGTGCGCTGAACTCCGATCGACCTTACGATCGGTTTGTCATCGACCAGATTGCCGGAGACGAAATTGCCGGTGCGACGACCGAGACGGTGTTGGCGACAGGCTTCCATCGCGTGGGGCCCTGGGATGCCGAGCGAGGTGCCAGTGTCCAGAAGAGCGAGGTGATTGCCGAGTTGTACAACGAACTCGACGACATGGTGAGCACCACGTCCCAGGTGTTCCTGGGACTGACGATGGGGTGTGCCCGATGTCATGATCACAAGTTCGACCCGCTGACTGCCAAGGACTACTACTCGATGGTCGCGGTCTTCCGGGGATTGAAGCGCGAGCACAAGGGCCGTGCCGAACTGTCACGGGCGGCACTGCCTCCCGAGCAACTCGCCGGCAAGGATCTCAAGACACAACCCAAGGGCTATTTCTTCTTTGAACCCTCGCCCACCCCGCCGGTGACGCACCTGTTGAAACGAGGCAACCCAAACCAGTTGGGCCAGGTGGTCTCGGCGGCGGTCCCCGCGGCATTGGTCGACAAGCAGCCGGTCTTTGACACCGCCGACAAGTTCACCAGCCGTCGTCGGATTTCCCTGGCCCGTTGGATCATGGCCGGAGACAACCCGTTGACGCGTCGCGTGATCGTCAACCGGGTCTGGCAGTACCATTTTGGTGCTGGCCTGGTGCGGACGGCCAACGATTTCGGTGTGCGTGGGAGTCTGCCGACTCATCCCGAATTGCTCGACTGGTTGTCCGAGTGGTTCCGTGAGGAGGCGGGGTATTCCCTGAAGAAACTGCACCGGTTGATCATGACCAGTCGCACGTACGCCACGAGCAAACGGGCGATTCCGGCCAATGCCGAGAAGGACGTCGACAACCTGTTGTTGTCGCATTTTCCGGTGCGTCGGTTGGAAGTCGAGGCAATCCGGGATTCGATGTTGGCGGTCAGCGGCCGGCTCAACGATCGTCTCTACGGTGCCCCGATGTATCCGTTCATTCCCAAGGACGCTCTCCGCAGCGGTTACAATCCGGCGGGCGTCTGGCAGCCGTTCAACGAGACCGAGGCGTCCCGGCGGACGGTCTACTCGTTCCTGAAGCGGACGCTGGTCATTCCTTTTCTCGAGACGTTGGATTTCTGTGACACGGCTCGCAGTGCCGATCGCCGCGAGGTGACCACCGTGGCTCCCCAGGCCCTGGAACTGTTCAACGGCGAATTTGTCAACCGGCAGTCCCGGCACTTTGCCGATCGAATCATTGCCGAGGTGGGGCCATCCGCGGGGGCCCAACTGGATCACGGATTCCGGCTGGCGTTGGGACGACTGCCGACCCCCGGTGAACGTGCCAGCCTGGCGAAGTTTCTGTCCAACGAGACGAGTGTGCTGTTGGCAGAGGACCGTCGCCGGCTGGGCCGGGGCGCAACGACAGAGACTGAGGCTGGCGGGATCGTGAAATCGGGATTGACCCTGTGGCTGGATGCCGCGCACGGAGTGACGCTCAATGACCAGAAGCACGTGTCACGCTGGTCCAGCCGCGTGGGGTCCCTGGTGGCGACCGCTCACGGAGATCCCCAACAGGTGGGCCGGGCTCTCGGCAAGCACACCGCGATCAATTTCCAGGGCAAGGACTGGTTCGGGATCAATGCACCGCCGGTGACCGGCCAGCAGTTCACGGTTGTTGCGGTGGTGACCGACCGGCCGGCGGGTGGTCCGAAAGGATCGCACCGCAACTTGATCGGGAACTGGAATGGTGGACGTGGCAATAGTACGACATCGATATTCCTGGGGACCACGGCTGCCGCCAAGGGGGGCCGCAGTGTCCGCCTGACCGATGCGTTCGCTCACCGAGACAAGCTGGTACTTGCCAAGCCCGCCGTGCCGTTTGTGCTCACTGGAATCGCCGAGTCGAGCAATGCCAGTGTGTTTCAGAATGGTCGATTGCTCGACCGACTGGGATCGGCATTGCCCAGTCGGAAACTGGACACCGACTGGACGATTGGCCGACAGGGAACACTGGACAGCGAATACTGGAACGGCCTGGTGGCCGAATTGCTGGTGTGGGACCGGGCACTCACGGAGGCCGAACTGGCGAGCGTCTGGAAGCACCTCGGCTCCAAGTATGGCGTTGTCGACCAGGGCCGACCTCGTCAACCGCTGACCGTTGCCGCGGCACGACAGCAGGCCCTGGTCCAAGTCTGCCGCGTGATACTCAACCTCAACGAATTTGTGTACAGCGATTAGTCATGACAATCACACCGACAAGCTTCGTTCCCAACCAGGCTCCTTGCGGCAACACCCGCCGTGAATTCCTCTGGCAGTGGGGTGGAGGATTCGCCGGGTTGCCGTTGGTGGACTTGATGACCCGTGAGGACGCATTGGCGTCCGGCCCGGCTGCGACGCCTGCCAGCCAGAAGTCCCCCCACTTTTCCTCGACGGTCAAGCAGGTCGTGTTTTTCTTTCTCAACGGTGGGCCCAGCCAGGTCGACACGTTCGACTACAAGCCGGCGCTCGAGAAGTACCAGGGCAAGACTTTCGACGGCGGTTTGCAGATCGGGTCCAACGGGAGAGCCATTGGAAAACTGGCTCCCTCGGCCTTTCCCTTCCGCCCTCACGGTGACAGCGGACTGATGGTCAGCAGCCTGTTTCCTCACGTCGGACAGTTCGCTGACGATCTGTGCGTGATCAATTCGATGTACGCCGAGACACCCACGCACAGCCCGGGCATCCTGCAGATGAACTCCGGCAGTATCGTGGTCGGCCGTCCCAGCCTGGGAAGTTGGCTGGGTTACGGGCTCGGGAATCTCAACGACAACCTGCCGAGTTATGTCGTGATGACCGACCATCGTGGCGGCCCTCGTGGTGGAGCGGGTGCCTGGAGTAGCGGTTTCATGCCGGCCCGTTTCCAGGGGACACTGTTCCGCAGCCAGGGTGCCCCGGTGTTGAACCTCAAGAGACCCGAGGGCATTGCCGCAGGGACCCAGCGCCGCAGTCTTGATCTGCTCAACCAACTCAATCAGCAAAACCTCGAGCTGCGGGGTGGCAACTCGGAACTGGCTGCTCGGATTGCATCGTACGAACTGGCCTACAGGATGCAGACCGAGGCGACCGAGGCAGTGGACATCGGGTCCGAACCCAGATCGATCCAGTCGCTCTATGGGCTGGACGACAAACGGACCGAGTATTTTGGGCGCCAGTGCCTGTTGACCCGTCGGTTGCTCGAGCGAGGGGTTCGTTTCGTCCAGTTGTATTCTGGAGGCGGTGGGGACTCCTGGGATGCGCATGTCGATGTGCCCGACAATCACGGTCGTCACGCGTTCGAAATTGACCAGCCGATTGCCGCGTTGATGGCCGATTTGAAGCGGCAGGGAATGTGGGACCAGACCCTGTTGATCTGGGGCGGAGAATTTGGGCGGACACCGACCAGCGAGGGAGTGAACAAGCCGGGACGCGACCACAACCACTACGGCTTCACGATGTGGTTGGCCGGTGGCGGCGTGAAAGGTGGGCAGCGGATCGGGGCGACGGATGAAACCGGGTTCCAGGCGGTGGAACACCGCCTGCACGTCTCGGACCTGCACGCCACCATCCTGCATCTGTTGGGCCTGGACCACGAACGGCTGACGTTTCTCCACGAGGGTCTCGACCAGCGGTTGACCGGAGTGCAACCGCGACAGGTGATCCAGGACGTCCTGGCCTGACGGACGTTGCCGATCGGCGCACTCCCCGCGGGAACCGTTCCTGTCCGATCGCGAGAGACGGCCGCCTGACGCGAGTTGACGGTTTTCGTCAATTCCGATAGCGTCCCGGCGTTTGAGTCGCCGGTCCGGGGATGTGGTCGGCTCTGTGTTGTGGGTGATTCTGAATCGAGGCGTGCTTATGTGGCCAACTCGATGGAAGGCTGGCGTGTGGCTGACGCTGGTGTCGGTCTGTTTTGGCGGTTTCGCTGTTGCCGCCTGGAATCGCGAACGCAACGAGACATCCGTGGTCGCCTTGATCCAGGAGAGGGGTGGATCAGTCGAGCGGGTCGGTTGGTTCGACCCGCGTATCTGGCACTGGCGCGGTGTCCAGGAAGTCGACCTCAGCGGCACCAGGGCTGATGCGGGTGTCCTGGGTTCCCTGCGAGGACTGGTTGCCCTGAGACGCCTGGATCTGACAGGCACGTCCATTCAGAACCAAGAACTCGCGGAGTTGGCCAGGTGCTCTGGACTCAGAAAAATCCGGCTCGATCGCACGAACATCACCGATGCCGGATTGCGGCATCTTGCCGGTATGACGTGGTTGGAAAGTTTGTGGCTGGTTGACACGCCGATCACCGACCGGGGTGTCGAGTGTCTGTCCCGGTTAACGCGGTTGAGAGATCTGGACTTGTCCGGAACAGGTGTGACCGATTCGGGTTTGGTGTCCCTGTTGCAAATGAGACGCCTGGTGGACCTGGAACTGAACAACACCGCCATCACGGATGACGGGCTGGTGCACCTGGCCGAACTTGACCAACTCAAGGACCTGGACATCAACGCGACATCCGTCAGCGATCGCGGTCTGCGGCATGTCTCGCAGTTGAAGCGGTTGGAAGAAATTGAACTGTCCGGGACGAGAGTCACCGACGAGGGCCTCGTTCATCTCAAGCAGTTGGGGCGTCTTGATGAAATTGAGTGTTCCAACACGACCGTGGGTGATGCTGGTCTTGCCCACCTGGCGGAGATCCAGACGCTGGAATTCCTGCGGATCGACAACACGTCGATTACCGACAAGGGGCTGGTGCACCTGGTGAGACTTCGCAAGCTCGAGTACCTGGACGTCCGTGACACCCGGACGACAAGCGGGGGCGTTGATCGCTTGAAACAGGCGCAGCACACGTTGAAGGTCCGCAGGTGATGAGGCATCTCTGCCGAATCGCCTCGTGTGGGAACCGCGGCTTGGCACTACTTGTCTTGGTCGCCGGGGTGGTCCTGTTCGGGGTGGTCACCCTGGCCGTTTCCGAGGACGTGGGGCGTCGGTTGATTGCCGACGACGGCCTGGTGCAAGTGGCGACATTCGTGGTTTTGAGCGTGGCGGTGTTGCTGGCGGCCAACGGTGCAATCCGGGATCCGCTCGAACGCGTGTTCCTGGGCCTGACTGTTTTTCTGTTGGTGTTGTATGCCGCGAGGGAAGCCGATTTGCACCGTGCCGATTGGGTGCCGGAGCATTTCAGCAGTCTGAAGTTCTACCTGTCTGCGGACGTTCCGCTCGTCGAAAAGATTCTTTGCGGATCCTTTCTGCTAGCCGCGGCTGTTGCTGCCGTGCTGGTCGTGGTTCGCGCGGTCCCGAAGATTCCTTCGGCGTTTCGAGCCAGGCAGCCATGGTTGATGTTCTCGCTGGCCTGGGCGGGTGTGTTTGCCGCGTCTCAGATCTCGGATCAATCGTCCTGGAACGTCGTGTTTGAGGGACAGGCGTTCGAGGAGATCGCTGAATTCATGGCGTCCGGTTTCGTGGTGTTGACGGTGCTGCGGTATCCGATCAACCAGGGACAGCCTGGCGGCAAACCGCAATCGGCCGGGTGATCGGACAGTTCTCGATCTCCTGCAGCGAAACTCCTGAGCCGCTCGTATCGGCTTGCGAGGAGTGACGGGAGGCCGGCTTTTTCCCACAAGCGACTCGATCACCGGTCGACCGGTGTCGTACCATGCAGGCCAATCCGGGACGTGTTGGCCCGCGAGACGTTTCGATCGAGACAAACTTGTGGCGACGCGGTAGGATTTGACGAATACCCTTATGGAAACCCCACGTTCGGGTGCCGGGAGAACGATCGATGAGCGGAAGTGGTTGTCGAAACTACCGCAGCAGCATCGGGCGACGTGCCTTCCTGGGAGCGGGCGTGGGTGGTGGCCTGGGAATCGGCAGCCTGGGGTTGGCCAGCGATGGTGTGATCGATCTGGGCGACGTGCCCCGCGACACGGCAGTGATCCAGTACTGGCTCAATGGCGCCGCCAGCCACTTCGAGACCTACGATCCCAAGCCGGATGCTCCGCTGGGCATCCGCAGCCCGTTTCACCCGATCGCCACCAATGTGCCCGGTACGTTCTTGTGTGAGTCTCTGCCGTTGCACGCGAAGTTGATGGACAAGGTGACGTTGATCCGCAGCGTGCATCACGACAACAGCGACCACCAGCACGGCATGCACTGGTGCCAGACCGGTCACGACGCGAAGGCCAACGGGGTCAACCCATTCAAGAAGTCGAGCCACGCCAGTAGCGGCTGCCTGGTGTCGATGGTTCGTGGCTCCAATCATCCGGGTATGCCGCCGTATGTTTTCATGGGGTACCCACTGGACAACCAGGGGCCGCACCGAATGTATCCTCACCGGGGCGCCTATCTTCCGGCCCGGTTCAATCCGATGGAGATCCTGATCAAGCGGACCGGTGATGGAAAACACCCGGCCCAGGACAAGGATTTTGTCGTCCGGAGCCTGTCGCCGGCCGGCGGCCTGTCGCGGGAGAAGTTCGTGCAGCGTCGGGAGTTGCTGGCCCGGTTCGAGAAGATCCGCGGAGATGCTGATCCGGTGGCCACCGCGTCGTGGTCGTCGTTTCATGACAGCGCTTTCAATCTCGTCGCCGGCGAGAAGACCGGGACCGCTTTCGACCTGGAGCAGGAGGACGAGGCGACACGTCGGCGATACGGTCACCACCGTGCGGGCCAGTCGGCGTTGTTGGCGCGGCGGCTGGTGGAACGCGGCGTGACGTTTGTGACCCTGATCGATCCGGGCGTGGGGCTTTCGAGTTCCGGATGGGATTTTCACAAGACGCTCGAGGCTCACACCAAGACGGCCAGTCCACCGATGGACCTGGCGATCACCACGCTGATCAACGACCTGCACGAGCGGGGCCTGGCCAAGAAGGTGCTGGTGGTGGTGTGGGGGGAATTCGGTCGCACGCCCAAGATCAACGAGAATGGTGGCCGTGACCACTGGGCCAACGTGCAAAGCGTGATGCTTGCCGGTGGCAACTACCGTCACGGCCAGGTGATTGGTTCGTCCAATGCCAAGGGCGAGGTGCCGCATGATCGGCCACTGTGGCCCTACGATGTGGTGGCGACGATGTACCATCACCTGGGCATTGACCCGAGCTTCACGCCCATCACTGGTGCCACCCGCACGCGGCCGCTGCTGGAACGGGGCGAGGTGATCTCCGAACTGCTGTAGCGACTCGACGAGGCTGTCCTGCTCGTTACCATGGGATCGTCCCGCCTGTTGGGGGGTGTGCTTGTTGGTTCGTGACGAGTCATTGTCGATGAAGATCCTCGCTCCATTGTGCGTTGTCTCGGTTGGCCTGTTGATTGCGGTGGGGGCCGTCAAGAATCCAGATCTCGCGGCGGCCGATTCCAAGCCGAAGGTCGTGCAGGAGGACTGGTCCGATTGGCGAGGTCCCCGGCGTGACGGCATCTCGCGTGAAACCGGCCTGTCACTCGACTGGACCACCTCCAAGCCGAAGCGAATCTGGGACCGTGAACTGGGCATCGGGTACTCGTCGATGACCGTGGTCGGTGACCGGTTGTTCACGATGGGAGCCGAGCAGGACGTCGAGTCGGTCTTTTGCCTGGATGTTTCCGACGGTTCGACACTCTGGAAGGTTCATTCGGGGGCCACCTTCAAGAATTCCTATGGTGACGGGCCACGGGGAACACCGATTGTTGACGGAAAAAACGTATACGCGTTGGGGGCCAACGGCGACCTGTTGTGCCTGGCAACCCAGTCCGGGGAAGTGGTCTGGCAGACGAACATCCTCAAGCGTTTCGGTGCCAAGAACATCCGCTGGGGCGTCTCGACCACGCCGCTGATCGACGGCAACAAACTGATCGTCAACGTTGGCTCCAAGCAGGCGTCGATCGTCGCCTTCAACAAGACTGATGGGAAGGTGATCTGGAAGAGCCACGATGACGTGGCCGGATACTCCTCGCCGGTCCGCATCGATGTTCCCAGTGACGATGGACCGGTGCCTCACCTGGTTGTCTGGTGCGGCAAGTCGTTGGTGGGGTTGAAGCCTGCCGATGGCAGCGTGCAGTGGAAGCGCCAGTGGCTGACGACCGATGACATGAATATTGCCACGCCGATTTTCGATCCGGCAACCCGGACACTGTATGTGTCCGCTTCACGGGGCACGGGTCGCTGCTCGGCCTACCGCCTGACCGCGACCAAGGGCACGGTGAAAAGTGAAGAGATCTACACCAACAAGCAGATGAAAAACCACTACAACAGTTGTGTGCTGTTGAAGGGACATCTGTACGGGTTCGACAACAACGTGATGAAGTGCCAGGAACTGGCGACCGGCAAGATTCTCTGGACCAATCGCACGGTTGGTAAGGGGGCGGTGATCTCGGCCCAGGGGCACCTGGTCGTGTTGGGGGAAAAGGGCGAGATGGCGCTGGTCCAGGCCTCGCCGAAGGCCTACACCGAGAAGGGCCGATTCCAGGCGCTGGCCAGCAAGCGGGCCTGGACCCCACCGGCGCTGGCCCGTGGAAAGCTCTACGTCAGGGACCTGGAACGGATCACCTGTATCAGTATCGCCAAGTGATCCCCGCGGCTACGCCAGCACCTCGTGGACCACGCGACCGTGCACGTCGGTGAGGCTCATGTCACGTCCACCGAAGCGGAAGACCAGTTTCTCGTGGTCCAGGCCGACCAGGTGCAACATCGTGGCGTGCATGTCGTGAATGGTGGTGATGTTCTCCACGGCGTGCATGCCGAACTCGTCGGTTTCCCCGTAGACCGTACCGCCCTTCACTCCGCCACCGGCCATCCAGATCGTAAAGCCCTCGGGATGGTGGTCACGACCGTCAGGGCCGGTCGCGTGAGGAGTCCGGCCGAACTCCCCGGCCCACACGACCAGCGTTTCGTCGAGCATGCCCCGCGACCTGAGGTCCTTGATCAAGGCGGTGATCGACTGATCGGTGTCCAGTGAGTTCTTTTCGTGGCCTTTCTTGAGATTGCCGTGCTGATCCCAGGTGCCGTTGGAAGCACCGGGAGCACAGGTGATCTCGACAAATCGAACGCCCGATTCGACCAGTCGTCTTGCTCGCAGGCACTGGATCCCGAACAGGCTCTGTGACTTGATCTTCGAATCGACGGCGTAGGCCGACTGCGTGCCTCGGGTCTCACCGGCCAAGTCGAGGATGTCGGGGATCGTCGACTGCATCCGAAAGGCCAACTCGTAATTGTTGATCGCCGCATCGATGGCGTCGTCGCCTCCGAGCGACCGCGAAAAGGCCCGGTCGCGTCCCTTGAGCAGTGCCAGCTTGGCCAGTTGCACCTGGGCGTTCTTGTCGGCGGGAACCAGGTTCCGCACCGGGGGCCCATCGACGGCGAACATGGTGGCCTGGTGTCGGGCGGACAGGAAACCGTTGGAATAGTTCTCGAGTCCTCCGCAGGGGACGACCCCGTGGCTGAGCACCACAAAACCGGGCAGGTTGTGGTTGTCGCTACCCAGGCCGTAGTGACTCCAGGCTCCCATGCTGGGCCGACCGGCGTTGTTGCTGCCGGTATGCAGCAGTAGCACTCCCGTGGAGTGCAGGGGCAGGTCGGCCTTCATCGAGCGGATGACTGCCAGTTCGTCGGCCACGGTACTGATGTGGGGAAACAAGTCGCTGATCGGCATCCCACACTCGCCGCGGCGGTGGAAGGTCCACGGACTGCGGATCCACTTGCGGTTCTTGTTGGCGGTCGGATTGGTCAGGCCGGTTGCCGGTTTGCCGTGGTGCTTGTCGAGAGCCGGCTTGGGGTCGAAGCTGTCAACGTGTGAAACGCCACCGTCCATGAAGCAGAAGATGATGTTCTTGGCACGCGCGGCGTGGTGACCGACGGCCGCGGCTGCCTTGGGAGACCGCTGGGCCAACAAGCCGGCCAGGGCGACGGCGCCGAAGCCGTTGGCTGACTGTTGCAGCCATTGCCGCCGGGAGAGCGGGCCGGAGAGATGTCCGGGGCAGGTGTGGGAATGTGACGACAGAGCCATGCTGGGGATTCTAACGTGCCGGGATCGGATCACGGCAGGTAGATGAACTCCTGGAGGTTGAAAACCACATGCGCCATGTCTTTCCAGATCGGTCGTGACGTCATGCGGTCTGCAGCCGGGACCTTGTGCAGAACGGACAAGCGATCGAGCAATCCGATGAACCGGTCGCGCTCGGTAGTGGTCGGTGGACGAGAGAGTGCCCGCTGGAACATCAGGTCGATCCGTTCGGCTGGATCGCGGTGAGCGGTCGCGACCAGTCGTTCGCCCCACGTGTCGGCCTGGCCGATGACGAATGGGTCGTTGAGCATGGCGAGAGCCTGGGCCGGGACATTCGAGAGGTCGCGGCGTCCTTCGACGACCTTGCCGCCGGGGGTGTTGAAGACCGACAGGAATCGCGTGGGTTCCATCAGGTTGGTCTTGATGTA
>CAWVUS010000023.1:0-34069 GCA_963933195.1 uncultured Planctomycetaceae bacterium | reverse complement strand
GCCCCGAAGAAGAAGGGCTAGTCCTGCTTCAGCTGAGTTTTGCTGGACTCAACGCAGTCCACACGCCGCGTTTTCGGTCTACGGATCGGAAACGCGGTTTTTTTGTGAACGCTTTGGCTGAGATGTACTTCCCCGAGCCACATCGGTCCGCCAGGTCTCCAGGGCCGTCAACAGTTGTTTCACCAGTTCCGGCTCTGCAGCGGCCAGATTTTTCTTCTCTCCGAGATCATCCTGGAGATTGAATAACCCGACCTCGCCACCGGGCAACTGTCCCACAACCAGTTTCCAGTCCTGGCGACGTACCGCGGCTCGCTTTCCAAATTCCCAGAACAGTGTCCGACTGTTCTTTGGCTGGCGGTGGGTCAACTCCCCGACCAGGCTTCTGCCATCCAAACGATGCCCCTCGGGCAATCGGCCACCGGCGAGTTCAACCAGCGTGGGCATCACGTCGAGGGTGATTGCCGTGACCGAAGTTGTCTGTCCCGCCATGACCGTTCCCGGCCACCAGGCGATCGCCGGCACTCGATGTCCGCCTTCCCAGACACTCCCCTTGGTGCCACGCAGCGCACCATTTTGGCCATTGCGATTGGCCCCGTTGTCCGAGAAAAACAGCACCAGGGTGTCTTCAGCGATCCCGGCTTTCTGCAACGCCCCGACGATCTCACCGACACCCGTATCCATTGCGATCATCATCTCTCGATAAGCCACCGCGACATCCTTGCGTGCCGCTCCCTTCAGATTGCCACGCCCCAGGCTTCGGACCGGCTTATCCTGCGGCCCCTGGTAGGGAGAATGTGGACACTCGTGAGCCACGTAAAGACAAAACGGCTTCTTGCCACTGCGATCGGCATATGTCTTGATGTACTCCACCGCATGGCGGGTGATCAGATGAGTGGAATACCCCTCTTCGGGAACCAATCGATCCCGCTCCCACCAGTCGGCAATCCCCATCCGATCGAAGTGAGAAATGTAATCCACGTTGCCACTGACATACCCCCGGAAGTGGTCGAACCCATGGTGGATTGGATTGAATCGCTTGCGGTATCCCAAGTGCCACTTGCCAAAGACTGCCGTGGAATAACCCGCCTTCCCCAGCACCTCGGCAAACGTCACCTCGCGTGCCGCCAGTCCGTGGTGACGGTTCACCTTGGGATCGGCATTGATCACACCGGGAATCCCCGCCCGCTGCTGGTATCGTCCCGTGAGCAAACCGGCCCGGGTCGGGCTACAGACCGGACCACTGGAGTGAAAGTCCAGGAATTTCAGGCCACCCGCGGCCAGCCGGTCCAGGTGCGGTGTGACATAGGTCGTGTTGCCATAACAACTTGCGTCACCATAACCCATGTCGTCAGCCATGATCACGACCAGGTTGGGACGGGCGGGAGCCGCCACGACCACGGAAGCCGAAACCAACACGACCAACAAGCAGAAGAGCCTCGTCACCGTCCGCACCTCGTTCGGTTGAACCACCTACTCCGAATGCCACGTTTCACGAACTACTTCTTCTTGGTGGCACCCGGCTTCTTTTTCACGCGACGGCCACGCACTTTCCACATCGGGCTGGGCGTATGAGCGTCCTTCATGGCAGCCAAAGCCCGGGCCACGATCTCCGGATGCTCGGCGGCCACGTTTTTCTGTTCACCGAGATCGGTCGGCAGGTGGTAGAGTTCCAACTCCTTGCCAAAGAACGACTTTGCCACAGCCTTCCATTCACCCATCCGCACGGCTCGTGTCCCACCCCGCTCGTAGAACTCCCAGTACAGGTACTTGTGCAACTCCTGGGACCTGGGGTTCCCGGTCAATGTCGGCACGATGCTCAGTCCATCAATTCCCTCGGGCACACTGCCGCCGGCCAAATCGGCCAATGTCGGCAACACATCGGCAAATGACCCGACGACACCACTGGTGCTGCCACTGGCGATGTGCCCCGGCCACCTGACGATAGTCGGCACCCGAATTCCTCCCTCGTACAGGTCCCGCTTGATCCCTCGCAGTTTCCCGTTGGAATCAAAAAAGTTGGGGTTGTTGCCCCCTTCGCGATGGGGGCCATTGTCGGAGGTGAAGAACACCACGGTATTGCGATCGATGGCCAGTCTCTTGAGCATGCCCATCAGTCGGCCAACGTCACGGTCGAGCCGACCGATCATCGCCGCGGTCGCCTTCTGGATCTCGGGCCAGTCGGTCTTTGCATAGTCACCCAGGTCTGGAACCTCCATCCCCTGGCGTCCGGCCTCGTTGTTCGCATGAGGAATGGTCAGAGAGAGGTAGAGGAAAAACGGTCTCTTGTGGACCTCTTCCAGCCATCCCAAAGCGTCGGTCATGATCAGGTCGTGGCTGTAATCGACCTGCTTGGTCGCCACCCCTTGCCCGAACTGCCCTTCCCGAGGAACCACGTTCCTCAACGCCACCCGCTTTTCGCCCCGTACCAGGAAGCTGGGGTAATAGTTGTGAGCGTGGTGCTGGTCGAGATACCCGAAGAAGTGATCAAAGCCCTGTCGAGTCGGCAGCCCACTGGATTTCTCGTGTCCCAGCCCCCACTTTCCGGCCAAGCCACAGGTATAACCAGCCTGTTTGAGCACCTCGGCAACCGTCACGTCATCCGGCCTCAGGTTGATCTTGCCGTTGCCCCGGATGAAACAGTGCCCGGTATGAAGTCCGGTCATCAACACGCATCGGGAGGGAGCACAGACGGTCGATCCGGCATAAAAATCGGTCAGCTTCATCCCCTCGGCAGCCAGGCGATCGATATTGGGTGTGCGGATCCGCTTCTGTCCGAAACAACCCAGGTCACCATATCCCAGATCGTCGGCCATGATGAAGATGATGTTGGGCCGGGTGGCCTTGTCCGCAGCAAGCACCGTGGCAGGTTTCATCGCGAGCACGAACGACACTACGATCCACGCCAGGCTTCCAATCCGCTCGTTCGTCATCGATCTCATGCCTCTCTGTACCTCGTAGCGCAAAAAACAAGCCGCCTCGCACCAGCGAGACGGCTTGTATTCTTGTCACAGGGCGATTACTTCGCCACGGTGCTCTTTTCGAACCCCTCGTCATCGAGGGCAGCGATCGCTTTGTCGGTGTCAAAGGTCGTCCCCTTGTCGATCTCACAGATCGCTCGACGGGCCGCGAAAACGACTTTAACATCCTTCACACCAGGTTGACCGGCGAGAGTCTCACGGACTCTCGGAGCACATCCGGTGGGTCAGGTCATTCCCGGAACATTGAACACGACAGTATTCAGGTTGGCGCCAACCGCAGTCGACGAACCCGATTCCGGAGCCGGCGCGGGGCTCGAACCGGAGTCCGAACAACCGACGACAAGCAACAAGGCCAACAAAAGGCCAAAAGAGCGTTTCATTCTGATATTCCTCTCGATCAGCGAGAAAAACGGGGGTGGGTCTGTTACCAATACACGTGATTCTAACAGGTTTTGTATGCACGTTGACAGGCTGAACAGCGACGAACGAGACACCCGATGATGGACTTTCCCGAAGTACGGTTCGACGGCACCCTGAGGCCCTCGCAGGCCGCGGTAATGAAGATCGCCGAGCAACAACTCCACAAGGGAGAAAACCGGCTGAACATCGTGGCCCCTCCTGGATCAGGAAAAACCGTATTGGGGCTGTATCTCTGGGCCATGCACGTCCGCTGCCCGGCGGTGGTGCTGTCACCCAACTCGGCGATCCAGATGCAATGGGCCGCCCGAACCGATCTGTTCTCGACCAAGTCGGGACGTCCCCTGATCGATTTTTCCAGCACCGATCCCAAGTCCCCCTCGCTGCTCAACTCGCTGACCTACCAGTCTGTGACCCTGCCAAGACGAGGCGGCGACGATCTCGAACAGGGAGCCTTCCAGAACTGGATCCAGTACCTGATCGAAAACGATGAGGTCAGTTCGCCGGAGGAGGGCCAACTCTGGATCGAGGATTTGAAGGAACGAAATCCCGAGTACTACGCCACCCGACTGGCCCGGAACAAGAAGGTTGTCCGGGACGAACTCGCCATCGGCGGCGAGGCCATGCGAACGTTGCATCGCTCGGCCATCGAAACACTCGGACGACTCAAGGATGCCGGCGTTGGCCTGATCATCCTCGATGAATGCCATCACCTGCTGGGCCACTGGGGACGGGTCCTGTCGGATGCCCGCGAACTGCTCGACGGACCAACCATTGTTGGCCTGACCGCAACTCCACCAGACTTCAACGATCATCGTCGAGAAGACGTCGAACGGTACCAGACCTTCTTCGGGCCGGTGGATTTCCAGGTCCCCGTCCCCGCCGTGGTCAAGGACGGATTCCTGGCTCCCTACCAGGACCTCGTCTACTTCGTCAGACCCACCGGTGACGAATTCAGCTACATGGCCAATATCAACGACAAGCTCACCGAGTTGGTCGAAGAACTGTGCATCCAGCAACCTCCCGATGAGGACGACATTCCCCGTGCCGCCCCATTGCCCAAGTGGCTGGGTGAGACACTCGGCAGCCTGAAGGCTGGTATCGTAAAGCTCGATTCGTGGTTCGATTACGAGAAACGTGACCCCGAGTTTGCTCACGCCGCCCGATTTTTTCTGCAGTCAATCGAGCATCCTCTGCCCCAGGGCATTCCCGAGACAATCCTGCCCTTCGAGTGGGAAACCCCGCAATTCCCAACCGAGATGCACATCCTGATGCCCGTGCTCGGACGGTACATCCGGAACGCACTGCGACGCAGCGAATCGGCCGCCGACCGGGAACTGGCCGAACAGGCGACCGATCGCCTGAGAATGTTCGGTGTCCAGGTCACAGAGACCTCCACGCAGGTCTGTGCCTCTCCGGCCGGGCGGATCATGGCGTATTCGAAGGCCAAGGCCCAGGCCGTCATCCCAATCCTCAACGCCGAATTCCAGGTCCTGGGTGACTCGATCCGTGCCGTCGTAATCGCCGACTACGAGAAAACATCGGCCGTCAACCAGGAAATCACCCACCTGCTCGACGAGGAATCCGGCGGGGCAATCCAGGCCTTTCGTCAACTCCTGACAGACCCCAACACCGATCTGCTTGACCCCATCCTGATCACCGGGTCCACCGTGTTGATCGACGACGACCTGTCGGAGTTTTTCCTGGAGGAGGCCCGCGCGTGGTTGATCAAGGACGGCGCTGATGTCGAACTGCAACTGACCGCTCAAGACGACGACTTCATGGTGCTTCGTGGCCTGGGAAGCGAATGGAGCCCGCGACTCTACATCCGGCTGATCACGGCGATGTTCCAGAAGGGAGTGACCCGCTGCCTGGTTGGCACCCGCGGATTACTCGGAGAAGGCTGGGACGCCAACAGGATCAATGTGCTGATTGACCTCACCGCCGCCGCCACGTCAATGACAGTCAACCAACTCCGGGGACGTTCGATTCGACTGGATCCTGAGTGGCCCGAGAAACTCGCCGACAACTGGGATGTGGTCTGCCTGGCTCCTGAACTCCGAAAGGGATTCGACGATTTCTACCGGTTCGCCAAGAAGCACGATGCCACCTACGGTGTCTGCGAGGATGGTGCCATCGAAAAGGGACCTGGCCATGTGCACGCGCTGTTCACCGAACTGGGACCTTCGGATATCGAAGACACCGTCGGAACGCTCAACGAGGAAATGATCTCGCGAACGAAAAAACGTACCGAAGCCCGACAACTCTGGCGAATCGGTGAGCCGTTCGAGTCCGAACCGGTCACGGCCCTCGAAATCAATTACAGCAAGAACTCAAACGTTTCCGGTTTCCCTCCATTCCCAAATCACACGCTAGTCTGGACCCACGAATCACTCTCCGAGGCCGTTGCCCGTGCCGTGCTGAGATCGTTGGCCGAATTGCATATGATCCCGGTGCCGGGAAACGCGAAAATCTCAACCCACGCGCGAGCCGGGGGCTTCACCCGGTTGTTCCTCAAGGACGCTGACGAGAAGAGTTCCGAGATCTTCAGCGCCGCCCTGGGACAGGTGCTCGGTCCCCTGGACAAACCCCGGTACGTGATTCCCCGTTACATCGACATCGCCAAACACAACACGCTGTCCCGGCTCCTGCCCGAATTCGTCGGCAAGTTCTTCATCAAGTACGAACGAACCATGGCGATGCTGCATACCGTTCCGGACATTCTTGCCGGTCACAAGGACAACGTGGCCGTGTTCGAAAAACACTGGAATGATTATGTCAGCCCCGGCAAGGCCATGTACGCTCACCGCGACGACAGTCGCGAATTGATCCAGCAAGCCAAGCAGAACTCGCAGATTCCACGTGCCGCAATTCGAACCAAGGACGTCTTTCTGACCGGCGAGTCTCAACCACTTCCCGCCGCCCGAGCTCCAGGGAAAAGCGAGCCGCCCCAGCCACAGGGACCGGACGCCAACTCGACTCCCAGCCCAGAGCCGGGAACACCACCAGTGGCTTCACCCGGACCGGGTCGAACCGTCAACTCGTCGCGGGCACATCGGGCGTCCGACGGCAAAAGTTCCAGGGCCCGACGCGCCAACGATTGACTGCCGCCACCGTTTCTCCGGAGCGTCCAATGGAGTTCTCCCATATCGGTCTCATCACCGATCAGCCCCACGACGGCGAGGTGTTTGTCGAAGCGACCCGGGTGTGGGTCACCGATTTCACCAAGCACCCACATCGGATCGAGTGGTTGCGATTCGAGCCCGACAGCCCGGTCAGCGGGCCCGTCCGCGAGCAATCTCATGTCGCATTCCACGTCGATTCACTCGAAGAGGCCTCGCGGGGGCTCAACTGCCTGCTGGGACCGTTCACACCGCTGCCCGGCCTGGAAGTCGGCTTCTACCTGACCAACGACGGAGCGGTGGTCGAGTTGATGGAATACGAGGGCGACCCGTTCAACGCCGGGTGATCATCCATGCCGATCCCTGAGCCGCCTGGCCGCCTCCACCTCGTGACACAACTTCGTGTACACCTCGTCCAGGCTCACGTCCGCGGCTGAACCGGGTGCGAACCCACAATCGGGATTGAGTGTCACCCGTGCCGGGTCGATGTGTTTCAGTGCCGTCTCAACCCGCTCGACAATCTCATCAGCCGTATCAATCCGTCCCGGCTGGCAGCCAACGCATCCCAGCCCGATCTCAAAATCCTCTCGCAGTTCTCCGAACACTTCCATGTCGCCGGCCTGCGGTGCGGTGAATTCCATTGTCAGGTGATGAACCTTGAGACGGTTGAGCGGCCCGATGATCGGCGCATAGCCACCCTCGTGAGCATGTTCGCCCCGGACACGAGCCCCGGCGCGGCGACACAGGTGAACCGCCAACCGCACCCCCTCGATTCCGTCGACCACCTGGTTGGTCATCTCGGCCGCAAAGTCCGCCGCCCGATCCGGGTTGTCGTAGCCGCCGCGAACCTCCGGATCCACAAACAGGCACAGGTGTGGATCATCGATCTGTACGATCGACACGCCCTCGTCCCTCAACAATTCCACTTCCCGACGCAAGATCGGCACGCACGCCTCGACGAACGACTCCCGGGTCGGGTACGCAGCCGCCGAGGCGACCGGATCCCACATCCGTTCTCCCAGCAGCGCCGGCGCAGGCAACGTCGACTTGATCGCTCGATCGGTCACTGACTTGATCCGGGCCGCTTCGGCGGCGATGAAACCGGGCTGCCTGGGAGACAGCGTGCCGGTCACCACGGTCCAGGGACGTCCGTCGTCACTGGTGCTCAACTCGAATCCATCGGCCAACTCGGCAATCACCCCGATGTAGCTCTTGCGACTCCATTCACCGTCGGTGATCACGTCGAGCCCTGCAGCCTCCTGGAGAGCAATGACCGAACGAATCGCTGAGTCCATCCAGCGAGCACGATCGGTATCGTCGATCGACCCGTCATCGCTGATCAATCGGCGGACCCAGGCCGGTCGTGGCATCGAACCAACCACCGACGTCGGAAACAGCGGCATCTCGCTCATCTGGCAATCCCCTCGGGAGTCCAACAACCACGGGCGTACTCGAAGTCCTGTTGGGTGTCGATCTCGATGTACTCGGCTGCCGTGTCAGAGTGCCGAAACTCGACCCCTCGCTCGACCATCTCCTGAAGCAGGTGAATCAGGTAGGCCTTCTCGAACAGCGCGGCTCCCCGAAATGGCCCCCCGGCGTGCAATGTCCGCACTCGATGAAACTCGTCACGAAGCACCTCGGCCCCGTCACTCCCAAAGCGAGCCAACCCGGTGAATTCTCCGTACGCTTCCGTCTCGGCAATCTCTCTCTCGATCCGGTTCACCACACCGTCTTGGACGGTCACCTTCTCCGCGTCATCGGCCGGATGCTCGGTCCGCCCCGCGTACCGTTCTCGCCAGCCCACGTCGACCGAGATGGCAATCTCACCGGGAGTCTCAAGAACCCCCGCGACGAGGTTGGCCGTGAAGAGACAATCCGAGTAGCAACAGACAAACGGTTCGTCCATCAGGTCCTCGGCACAGAACAGCGACGCCAGGATGTTGTTGTTGGGCCAGTCGACGTTGTGTCGAAACTCGAACTCGGGGTAGGCCGCCTGGACCGCCTCGATCCGGTACCCACCGATGAAGGCAATCTGTTGAATCCCTGCTGTTCGCAACGCATCAACGGTCCAGTCGAGAATCCGTCGACCCGCGACTTCGGCAAAACACTTTGGTGCCTCGGCGGTGGTCGGCATCAGCCGCGACCCTCGTCCGGCCCCGATGATAATCGCCCGATTGGTCATCTAGTCCCTTTCCACGAAAACCATCACCGACGTCAATGTCGCCAATCCCAGCAGGACGCGGGGGACCACGATGAGCCAGGTCGAGAGATCATCGGCAGCCGGAGAAACGACGAATAACACGATCAACCCGGCCACGGCCACCACAGCCGCACCCACGGCGAGAAGTTTTTGGCGTCTGCTGAAGATCAGTCCGGCCACGGCCACCCCGAAACCGACAAGCAGCCAGTTGGGGCCACCAGCCAGCCAGACCATGCTCCCGGCAACCACCAGTGATCCACAGGCGATCACCCAGGGCAAACGCCTCGGCAACAGGCCCACCTGTCGCGACGTGGTGTTCCAGAGTACTCCTGTTGTCAACGCCGCCGCAAACGCCCACCCGGCCCAGATGTAGATGGTCACCTGCCAGGAGTCTTCGGATCCACTCGAATAGATCCCCGTCACCACGTCACCGGTGGCCGCGCCCATGTAGCCAATGAAATTGACGAAACCCGCTGCTGCGGCGGCGGTTCCGCGGTGAGCCAAATCGGCCGGGGCGGTGCCAACCAGCAGGACCTGGGGGCCGTAGATGCAGAACCCGATCACCACCAGCAACAGGACCGTGCCGATTGTCGAAACCCGGGACACCGATTCGTACAGCAGCGTGCTGACACCCAGGGTGGTCAGCAGGATCGCGATCACCGGAGCCCGGCGACCACCGAAGAGCCGATCGGTAGCGATACCGGCCAGGAATGAACCGGCTGCCGCACCCACTGCGATCACGCAGTACTTCAATCCCGCCTTGCCAATCGTCGTCTCCTGGACGTCCATCAGGTGCTTCAATCCCCAATCCAGAAAGCCATAACGGCACGCATTGAGCAGGCCCAGCGACAATCCCAGCAACCACAGCGTCGGATTGTAGAACGTCAGGTACAGCGTCTCACGGATTCCCGGACGCTCGCCATCCGCATCACTCGTCTCTTCCAGGATACGACCCCCGGCTGGTGTTTCACGCAGGGTGAACAGCATGAACACACCGGATAACGCCAACAACACCGAGGGAATGTACAGTGCCCCACGCCATCCCCAACGATCAGCCGACTCGCTCGCGATCAGGTACGTCAGGCCCAGGGTGATCTGGTACCCGGTTCCAATAACGCCCAACGCCCAACCACGCCGTGACAATGGAATCCAATTGCCCACCACTCGAACACAGGGTGTCCATCCCAGTGACTGGCAGTAGCCGTTGACCGCCCAGATGAACAGCAGGAAATAGAAACCCGTCGAGAGCCCAAATGCGACGTTGAGCAACGCCGAACAAAACATGCCAATCGACAACAGGATCCGTGGAGCAATTCGCTCGGAAAGCTGCCCGTTGACCAACTGGCCCAGGCCGTAGGCAATCTTCAACGAGGCCAGGATCCAGCCAACCTGCCCGCCGCTCAGGCCCAGTCCACCGTTTTCGATGGTTTCACTGAGCCCCGGGACAGCGGCCGATATGTTCGTACGGCAAAAATAAAACGCGCCATAGACCAGCCAGATCACCCAGATCGTGTGATTCTCGCCCGAACGGGTCATATCCGATTGGGGAGACGAGGAGACGGGAGTGGCCATCGGCTGTCCTGGAAGACTGACAGGTCACAGGATGCACCAATTCCGAGAGAGGTGCAATCAACCGGTCGTGAGCAGTGATACGAGATCCGATCGAGACACTTCAAGGATTCGCTCCATCAGGTCGGCCCCATCGATCGCATCGTAGTTCTCGAGTCCTCCGACGATCCCGTTGAACCCCTCGGACTCAACGCGTTCGATAAAAGCCGGCAGGTCCGGTGACAACCGGATGGCATCTTCCAGCGACATCTGTTTCGCCAACAATTCCTCGCGTCGACTCGGCCACCACGCAGCATCAACCAGTGCCGGGTTGATGAACTCGATCAACGCCGTCTCCACCCCGCCGGCGTGTTGGTCCCCACGGTCCCCGGACAATGCGACCAATGGATCGTGGAGCCATCGGAATGACCAGCGACCGATGCGGCTGGCCGCCAACCCGTCCTGGATCGCCGAACGATGCACGATCGAACCGTGCACATCGACGACATAGGCCGCCGTCGGTTCCAGCCAATCGGCAATTGCGTTGGCGTAACCAGTCACATACCGGGTCAGCAACCGAGCCGTGATATCGATACTCATCCCAAACGGCAGCCCCCAGGTCAGTTGGCCGTAGTCGACCGGCGGAGCAAGCACCATCGCGGGGTGTTCACCGGCCAGCCGTTCAAGCACCGCATAACTCTGTAGCGTGTCGGTGGCCAACGGCAGATGGGGACCGTGCTCCTCGACTGCCGTGTCGACACTGAATGCCACGACTCCACCAGTCGGACCACAGGCAGGATGGTCCTCCGCCGGCAACTCGATCAGTTCGACGGGATGCACACCACCACGAGATGTTTCGTGATAGAACGGGAAGCACTCGGCGATTCGTGCCACCAGGGCCGTCCGCAACTCATCATCGAGCGCCTCGTGGTAAAGAGGCGGCAGCACCAGCGGAGCCAACTCGGCCAACTCGTCGGCCGGAGTGCCCAACGAGCAAATCGGCAACACGATCCGGTCGGTGCCCACACGTCCTAGCAATTCATTCAGAGAGTACCCGGCCAGCCAGGTTCCCGTGTTGATCGCCTGGGGACGCCAGGCCAGTGGGTTGTCCATGAATTGAAGCTCCTGCAACAGGAACGGAACTCGTCACGATTTCTTCGACTTGAGCCGCCTGACGCAGCAACGCCCGGACGATCATCTCCAACCACAACAGTGTACCAATCCGGATCGTCAATTTTGTGGACGCCCCGTCCCGGCAACCATCTTGCGGTTTTCTGCCAGGATTCTCAGACTGGCCACACCTGAATTCGGCAGAGTGTCCCAGTAGTGCTCGAGGGAGAATCAGCAGGGTGGGTTCACCGATTGCGGCTCTGATCGAACGGCTGCGAGGCCTGGAATCCGCGTTTCCAGAAATGGCTCGCTTTGTCCGCTTTGGTTTCGTCGGAGCCAGTGGTGTCCTGGTCGACGCCGCAGCCACCTACCTGGCCGGCCAATCAACGCATCCTGACGTAGCCTTTGTGATCGGCATCGTCACAGCGATGACCTGGAATTTCTTCTGGAACCGACGGGTCACCTTCGCCGACGCCGTTCCCAGTCCGATTTGGCGGCAGTACCTGGGTTTCTGTGCCAGTTGTTCACTGGGTGGTGTGATCAGTTTCACGACACGCACTCTACTGCGTCGTCTGTCACCACTGTTCGCCAATCACATTGTGCTCACAGTCCCCGTCGGTGTTGTCGCAGGGATGATGTTCAACTACTTGCTGTGTCGTCGCTGGGTGTTTCGGACGACCGACCGCGACGAAGCATCTGTGTCGCACGAATCGAATACTCCACCCCGCTGAAGACGGTCACGACGACCATCACCAACACCAGGATATCGCGGGCACGGATCAGGCTGTCGAATTGTTCGACAATCTCCGAGTCCATCGACAACAGGCACAACGGCACCGCGGCACATTGCAGGACCATTTTGAGCTTGCCCGAGAGTGCCGCAGAAAAGTCCTGGCCCCGTTTCTCCAGGAATCCACGCAAGCTGGTCACGAACATCTCGCGAGCCAGCACGACCACAACGATCCACGCGGTCACGCCCGACTTTGATTCACTGCCGCCCACCGAGAGCAAAAAGACGAACACGCCACAGATGATGATCTTGTCGGCAAACGGGTCGAGGATTCGCCCCAACGGAGTCACAAGCCCGTAGCGACGGGCAATGAAACCGTCCAGGAAATCGGTGGCCGCCGCGATGGCAAACAGCACGGTCGCTGTCTTCCACCATCCATCGGCCTCGATCAGCACGAACAAGACGACCGCCATCAGCAGGCGGCTGATGGTGATCAGGTTGGGAATGTTCAGCCAGTGGGCTGGCCGATCTGACTCCTCGACCACTGTGTTTGTCTCTGTGGCGTTCAATGGAGATCTCACCCACCAGGCCTGTTACTCGAGAGCCAGTCCGGCCAGATCGTACCCCTGCCTCGACAGGATCTCAACGGGAATCATCCCCCCGATCTCCAACCCCTCACCGGCGACCTCGACCACTCCATCGATCTCGGGCGCATCGGCAAATGACCTGCCGATCCACTTTCCAGGCTTTTCGGCCGCCCTGTCGATCAGAACATCCAGTTCATACCCGACCAGCGACTCGCCGAAGGCAAACGCATGGTCCTGTTGTGTCGCCATCAACTCATCCCGGCGGGCCTCCTTGACCTCCTCGGGCAAGTGGCCATCCAGTCGCACGGCCGGAGTGTCCGGTTCCAGCGAATAGGTGAAGACCCCCATCCGTTGGAAGTGCCCGAGGTCCACAAACCTCTTGAGCTCCTCGAACTGTTCGTCGGTCTCGCCGGGGAACCCGGTGATAAAGGTGGTTCGGAGCACAAGGTTGGCCACCCGCTCCCGCAGATTCTCCAGCAATTGTTCGGTCGCCCCACGATCCACTCGCCGCTGCATCCTCTTCAGGACAGCGCTGTTGATGTGCTGCAGCGGCAGGTCGAGATACGGCAGGATCTTTCCTGAATCGGAAATCACGCCAATCAGTTCATCGTTGAAATGGACCGGGTAGAGATACATCAGGCGGATCCAGTCCAGGCCATCCACCTGCTCCAGTCGCCTCAGCAGTTCGGCCAACCGGACTTCGCCGTAAAGATCGAGACCGTAATAGGTGGTGTCCTGGGCCACCAGCACCAGTTCACGCACCCCGTCACCGACCAATTCCTCGGCCTCCCGCACCACTTCCTCGATCGGCTTGGTGACATGCTTGCCCCGCATCATGGGGATGGCGCAGAAGGTGCAGGTCCGGTCGCAACCTTCAGAAATCTTCAGGTAGGCAAAATGCCTCGGCGTGATCCTCAAGCGTCCCCGGTCCTGCTGGGCCGTGATCGGAGCCGGCCGAAACAGTTCACGTTGCTCGCGGGCGCGCCCCACCAGGTGATCGGCCACACGGTGGATCTCGTCCCGGCCAAACACCCCAACCACGTGGTCGATTTCCGGACGTTCTTTCCGCAGACCACCACCGACCCGTTCGGGCAGGCAACCGGCCACGATCAGGCCACCGGTCTGGCCCGCCCGTTTCAGGTCGATCATCTCGTCGATCACCGACTTCGACTCCGCCCGGGCACTCTCGATAAAACCACACGTGTTGACGATCACGAAGTCGGTTCCGACCGGCTCGGGAACCAGCGTGTACCCGTCCAACGCCAGGGTCCCCAGCATCTTCTCACTGTCAACAAGGTTCTTGGGGCACCCCAGGCTGACAAAGGCATAGTTGCCTTTTGACTCGCCCACATTCGTTTCGGACATGTCTCTAACCTCCACCCCCCAGCCGGTAGATCTCCCAGCCGGCCATCACGTAAAAACACAACAACATTCCGACAAGCCCTGTCACCAGGGACAGTGGCGACTTCAGCCGCGTGGCCACAGCAGGTCCCAGTGGACTCTCCACGCTGCGGTAGATCGGCCACCACCATTTCCCGTCTGCTTCTTGAAATTCGATCCGGGACCGCCAGAAAAACACCACCGCTCCTAGCGATGCCAGTATGGCAGGCAACAACACATACCAGGCCATCAATTCGTCGCCACCGAGCAATTGCGCCCCCGCGCCCTGGTCCTTCATCGACACACTTGCCTTGGCCAGTACAGCCGCCCATCCATTAACCAGGAAGTGCAGCAAAATCGGCGCAAGAATCGAGCGGGTGGCCAGGTAGATCACATGCAACAGGACCCCGAGGGGAAAGACCGACAACTGGTGAGCCGGATGCAGGTGTGCGACGGAAAACAGCAGGGATGTCATGAAGACGCCTCGAACGACACCAGTGCGTGCAACCAGCCCTCGGCCAATCACTCCTCGAAAAACCAGTTCCTCGCCGATCGCCGGCAGCACCGCCAGGACAAACACAAGCGCCGGCAACGGAAGGCCCTCGGCAAGGTTCGACAGAACGTTCACCTCCTGGACAGTCTGAACATCCGGCAAGCCCGGGAGTGTCTCGAGCATCTGGTGCCAAACCCTGTTGGCCACCACAAACAGTTGTCCACACGAAACCGACACTGGAATGACGATGGCCACGATCATCGCGAGGTGTGGCCAACGGATTTTCTGGCGACCGAGCCGGTTGCTCAGACGCGTCCAGGGTCCAGACCGTGGCGCGGGGGGAACCGCCAACCGGAGTCCAACCAACAGCGTCACCGCGATCACAAACAGCAACTGATCGCCACCCATCACCAGGCCAATCTGGTCGTTGATAGCCAGCTGCAACTGCTGTTGATCGCTCAACAACTTGGGGTCATTTCGCACAATGACCAGGACCAACACGACCATCATGATCGTGATCGCGGTGGCCACCAGGTGCAACATGATCACCCCAACCAGCCAGCCAAAGGCTTCAAACACGCCGGGACCGGGAATCGAAACCGGAACCACTCGCGGTGAGGGTGGCAACAACGCTCCGTCATCCTCCGCCAGCACCGGATCCTCCAGCGGAGTCTCCTCGTCCGACCCACTACGATCGTCAGACGCGTCGGTAACAGGGTCGGGCAACGTCATCGGCTGGAATGCCAGGGGCGGAGATGGACAGGGTGGATGGCCCCAATCGAATCATGCTCGTGAGGCCTCACTCGACTATAACTGCCCGACGGACATGCTGCGACGGCTGCCTGCCCGGCCCGCTCTTGTCGATCACGACCAACCTCAAAAGTGCCCGACGATACCAGGACACGGTGAGAATCCTGTCAAATGGCCGGGGGTTCCAACCGGTATTTTGATGCCGGGAGTCGGAACACACCCGGCAATGCCCGGCACAATCGGCCTGATCCCTAAACTCGATGTGCCCGGAAGTCGTCGGAATCGATCGTCGTCTTGACCGACCAAAAAAAACGAGGCTATAGTTGCCTAGGCCTCGAGCCTCCTTCATCCAGCAGGCCCAGCAGGGAATCCGACCGATGACCGGTCCCTCTCCCCTCACTCCGATCCGTATCCTTCTCGCCTCTCTGGCCACCGTTGTTCTCGCGGCTGTCGCCGTGGCACAGCAGCCAGCCGAGACCAAGGTCGCCCCGGCGACGGCCAAGCCGTTGCGAGGGTTCAAGATCCGAGTCCCGTCTCAGGCCTCCGGCGAAGAACGCAATCAGCAAACCGATCTCTGGGTCCTGGAAGTCCGGTTCAAGCCGCTGAGGCTGATGACGATCAACTTGACCGATCCCAAGACCGGTAAGAAATCCAAGCAACTGGTGTGGTACCTCCTTTATCGCGCCGTCAATCGCCCGCTTCCGACCAAGGGAGACGCGAATGGGGTCGATCCGCTCAACAACTTCGACCCGGCGCCCGGAAAGTCACTTTTCGCACCCGAGTTCACACTCGTGGCCAATGACAACAACGTCCAGAAGATTTACTCGGACAACATTCTTCCTGAAGCCCAGGCGGCGATTGCCAAGCGCGAACGGTTGCCCCAGTTGAAAAACTCGGTCCAGGTCGTCGGACCGATCCCCGAAGTGACCCCCTATGACGCCAAGCAGGACATCAGTCCCGTCTATGGCGTGGTGACCTGGACGGGTATCGATCCCCGGACCGACTTCGTCACCATCTACATGTCGGGATTCTCCAACGGGTATCGCTATGTCCGTGGCCCGGTGCCATTCGGCTCGCTTTCGCAGGCACTCAGCGGTGGCCAATTGCGACGAGCCACGGCCGTCTGGAATGGCAACACGACGCAGAACTGGACAAACATGCACGACCTGCTGGAAACGTCCAAGGCCAACGCGTTGAAGAAACAGGCCATCGAAGCGGGGAACTGGTTTTACGTGGTCAAGGCCGCCGCGAGTGGTCCTCCTGCCAGTGCGACTCTCTGGCGCAAAACCCTCGTACAACGCTACTGGCGACCCGGAGATGCGATCGACCAGGACGAGACCGAATTCTTCCTGAAGGGCCCCAACGACGAGGTGTTCGAACCCCGCTGGATCTACCGTCCTGAAGGTCCTCCTGTTCGGGCAAAATCAGTCCCGGCGCCCAAGAGCACCACCCCGGACTCGCCAAAACCGGCCCGTAGCTGATAAGATATTTGCTTCGCGGCAATGCTTGCTGCAGAAGTCGGTCCCGGTGGCCGATTCGTCAACCAGCTCCGGAAGCAACGGTCACAGCGATGGCACACAAAAAGGGACAGGGATCGGTTCGTAACGGGCGAGATTCCAATGCTCAGCGACGTGGAATCAAGAAGTTCGGTGGCGAAGCCGTCGGTGCCGGCAATATCCTGATCCGCCAGTGTGGGACCAAGTGGCACCCGGGCCAGAACGTTGGCATGGGCAACGACTACACGTTGTTCTCGCTGGTGGAAGGCACCGTGTTCTTCGACCGTGGTGGGCGACGCATCAACGTCGCAATCGCCGAATAAGCAATCGCGGTTCGGTCGCGATCGGCGTCCGGCCCCGGTGACCTGCGCAAGGCCATCCGGCCTCACGGCTCCGTATTTCTCGGCCCGCCGCCACAAGGCCACACAGACCGGCCTCTTGGCAACCGGACCAACCTGGCGTCCTGCAGGTCGGTACGTTCACTGGATCCGATTCGTTTCAGACCGGCAATCCGCCGAGCCCGACCGATCCGAAACAGGCCAAGAATCCACGGCTCAGGTCACCTCGCAACATCCGAGCGTCCCGTGACATTCGTCTCCACGAATGTATAAGTTGGTGTCACACACCACTTGAAATTGTTCCCCCAATTGAACACCGCCGGATCGGTCTACCGATGAAACGACTCGCCATCCTCACGGCCGGCGGTGACACGCCCGCATTGAACGCCACGTTGCACGGCGCTGTGACACGTGCCAACCAGTTGGGGATCGAGGTATTTGGCCTTCTCGAAGGATTCGCCGGACTGCTCGACGAGCACCTGCCTCACGTCCCGCTCAATCCCCTGCTGGCGACAATCCCCGAACTCGATCCCTGCCGTGGTGGCACCATCCTGGGTTCTTCCCGGACGTACCTTGACGGATCCAACCCGCAACTCGTCGACGATGTTGCCAGGCGACTTGACCAGTTGGGAATCCAGGGCCTGATCGCCGTCGGTGGTGACGGCACGCTCAACGGTCTCCAGCCCCTCTCCGAACGCCTGCCGTGTGTACTGGCCCCCAAGACAATCGATAACGACCTCGGTCTGAATTCACCCGATGAACCGGTGTCCTGGACCACGCCACTGGAAGACGGTCCGATTCCCGCCGAACCGGACGGACCCCCGCTGGATATCTCCAGGATGGTCAACTTCGCGACCCCGGGTTACGCGACCGCAGTATTTGTTGTCGTCCAGGCCATCCGCCGGATTCGCACAACAGCCGAGAGTCATCGGCGTGTGGCCATCGTCGAGGTGATGGGCCGTCAATCTGGCTACATCGCCCTGGGAAGCAGTTATGGACAGCCCGACCTGGTTGTGATTCCTGAAGTTCCCTTGGAATTTGACCGGTTTGCAGAACAAGTCAGCCAGATCTATCGGCAGCAGCGGCACGTTGTCGCCGTGATTGGCGAGGGGATCACCGACGAATCGGGACGTCAACTGGGAGCCACCTCTTCGAGTGTTGACCCGGCGGGCAACGTGCTCTTTCGAGGTGCGGCCGAGGCACTCAAACAGCGACTCGTCGAAGCTCTGCCACGTTCCCTTCTGGCCGACCACGCGTCACCTGAAGCGGCAATTTTCACCCGGAAAATCGGGCACACGCAACGGGGCGGTCGCCCGGTCCTCTTCGACCGCTTTCACGCTGCTCGGCTTGGTGGACAAGCCGTCGACCTGCTGCACCAGGGGCGGCCCGATCATATCGCCACGCTGCAATGGTCGCCGGAAAACGGATTTTCTGTCGACGGCATTTCGGCCAGCCAACTCAGAGATCGCTGGGGTATCGTGCGACCGCGACTGGTGCATCGATCGTTCTTTGACGACCAGCAATGGAAAGTCTCACCGCGAGGGCATGACTACCTGCGGGCAATATTCACCGACGCCGTCGGAGCCGATGATGTCGAACACCTCCGCGGTGACCTCTTCGATGCGGGCCACCTGGCAACAGGTTTTCAGAGCGTCAACGTGAAGTTGGCCCAGAGGGTGCGTCGAGTTTCTTAGCTTCCCCGGTCACCGGGGCTGGCCGGTCACGTTTTTGTGGCCGAGCGATCTCGAGCCGCAGGACCTGCTTCACCATCGTCGGTCGTGTATCGACGGGGGCGCCGGCCAACAACTCGACATCGTCAACTCGAAATCCCCTGGATTCCTTGACGAGCACCACGCGGGCACCGAACTGACGGTCACCCAGGGTCACCTCCTCACGGCCGTCCTCGATCACGCGAATTTGAGTCGGCGTCGGACGGAGAAACCGGACGGCACGACCAGCCTGGGCGGGAAAGCGGTCACTCACCTGGCTCCAGACCAGCCGATTGAAATCGACCGACGAGGCCGCTGCCACCGCCGCCACATTGCCACGTTCGATCGCCTGTCGGAAACCGAGTACCGGGATGAGCCGTTCGAACTGTTTCTTCAACGAACCGGGAAGCGTGGTTGTTGGCACCACGATGTCGTCCACCAACAACACGCCATTCTGCTCGCGGAGCACGCATGTCAGAGCCCTGTTCCCCTGAGTGATGGTGATTTCTGTCACCGCTCCCTGGAAGACAGTTCCCGACACCTGCGTCAGTCCCTCCGAGAAGGCCAAACCAAGAACCTCGGGCAACACCGCCGGCGACACCTGGTTCCAGACCCGGGAATTGAAGTCACTGGATGAGTTGTGCCGAATCGCCAAAAGATCATGCTGGCGGGTAGCCGCCAGGAAGAGCCTCATCCGAGCGTGTGCGGTGAAAACCGCTGACACACGCCGTTCCTGTTGGGTGGAAAAATCGACCAGCGTGACCTCGTTCACTCGAAAACCACTCGAGGATGTGTCACCGGTTTTACTGGAGGAGTCAGACTCAGGTTCTCGCTCAAGTGACAGTCGCACCATCCCCCCGGGTCGCTTGATCAGAATATCGCTGAATGTCTTCTGCAATCGAACCTCGGCCTTGGCATCGATGGCTGTCGATCCGGGCAATTCCAACTCCGAGAGATCTGCACGCGCCAGGCAGTTGGAGAAAAATCGGCTCGAGGAGTGTTCCTTGAGCCCCGAACGGTCGACTGCGTTGTACGCATCAAGAAATCCAGCAGCGCGTGCGATGACGGTGGCCAGCAATCGAACCGATTCGGGTCGCCGCTTGGACGACGTGGATGAAAAGACGATATCGTCCACACGCCAGCCGGCAGGCTCCAGCGTCAGCGCCAAGACCGTTTCACCCTCCGGGCCGTTGTATCTCACCTGTGCCGTACCCTTGTCCAGGCTCGCCCGGGGCCGACTACTGAACGTTCGCCCGTCACGGACGGCCACGCGGTTGGCCAACTGGGCCAAGTACGGAGCCGGGATCTGTGCCAGTTTTTTCGAGAAACTCTCGGAGGTCGAAGCGAGCACTCGTTGCCGCTCACCAGTCGCCCAGTCGCGTTGAAATTCATGAACGCTCAACAACAGGTCCATCAGGTCCGTCGCAGAACGCGTGACGGTCTTTCCACGTCGTGATTGCTTGAGCAACAGGTCGTCGACAAGCCAGGCTCCCGACTCCCCCTCTCGAGACAGCTCGAAAGTCATTGGAGTCGTGACCTGGTCATCCGATTCGAACTCAACCTTCACCCGCCTGCGATTGGTCGAGACCTCTTCGACCTCGGCCACCGAGACCTTCCCCTCGGGCAACTCCAACAGGTCCATCGCCTCAACGGCCGACTTGTCCCGCAGGGCTCTCTTTTGAAACTCCGGCGACGTGGCATCGCGGAGTGCCGAGATATCTCGGTCCTCAAAGGCACCGGTGAATCGGGTCACCGACCGGGTTTCGACCAGGTGCGAGCAGCCTGCCGGGGCAATCAGCCCCAGCACAACCGCCAGCCACGCCGCGTCTCGTCGGCTCATCCGTGTCGTCCTCGACATCACATCCGTAGCCAACCGTCCCTGGCCGACTACACCCCGACAGCCGTGCAATCACCGGGTGGGGAGCACCCAGGGACGCCTCGGGAACGCCGGAACGGGGGCCTTATCCCGCATTCACCCCGGTGGGTCAAGAGCGGTCATCGCTGCGAACTGCGACCGCCAAGTTGGCGAAACGCGGCCGCGGAAAGTCCACGTACCTCAGGGGACGTGACCACTGCGCCGGACGTCGATCGAACCGGAGACGACGCGGGCCGGGCCGTCTGGCGACGCGCGGCCCGGAACCGATCCACGAGCGTTTCATGGGGTTGCACAACCGGATACGACCGGTCCGGCCAACCCCGGCTGGATGGTCCATACCACCACGGATCACTCCACGAACGATACGGAAAACGTCCCACCGACATAGGAACACCCCACTGGTTCCCGTAGGGACCGATCCAGAATGCCCCGCCAGACCCCATCGGAACAACTCCAACCACGAACGGCACCTGGACCCTGTCGACGATCGACATCGGATACCCTGGCAGTCCCATGACAACCGCCGACGAACTGACAAGACTGCGCCGTGACCCCTGGAACAGAGAACAGCCCAGGCGGCCAGCCCATTGACCGTGGCGAACAGACCACCCGGTCCGTAGTCCACCGCTGGACCACCGGGCCCGGCCAGATCTCCCCATGCCGAAGCCAAAGCTCATCCCGTGACGCTCGTAAAAGCGGCTGCTGACCCCGTGAAACCCCACGCCACCGTTCACCATCTGACCACACGCCCGCGGCGTCGCCGGTGACCACAACACGGCCACGATCGCGGCAACAGCCAGACCACTCACCCGGCTCGACACCGTGATTCTCCACTCACTCGCGATCATCGAAAACGGTCCTGATCATTTCGCAATTCCAAAACTGTAGATCGTCGCCCTCTCGACCTCGAATCGCAGTTGTACCACATCCCCGTCCAGTGAGCCGAGTTTAGGATTTCCTTTCCACCTGGCGACTGCGGCCGGCTGATCGTCCTCAATGAGTCGGGCTCTGTCGATGGAAAACCGCTTGAGCATCTTGCCACGTCGATCGATCACGGCGACTCGGACCGATCCCCCGGCCCGTACGTTGGCATTCACGAGCAGTCGACGTCCATCGAGTTGAAACGGCCGTGTGATCAGAGTGCCGCGACCTGTGGCGTCCAATCCCACCAGCCGATCCTCGCCGATAGTGGCCAATCCCACAGCCTGTTCACGTTGCAGCACGAATCCAGGACCGCCATGGCGCTCATTGGAACCGCCGTAATAGATCCAGTGCTTGCCGGAGTGCGTGACGATAGTCGAGGCCGGCAGGAGCAAGTCCTTGTCGAAGGCACCGTCGGGCCCTCGGGGAACCAGCGGGTGACCGGAATACACCCAGGACAAGTCCCAGGAATCGGCATCGCGACTGGTCGCGATGTAGTAATTCATCACGTCCCGCTCGTGCCGTTTGTGATTGTCCTGGCCACCCTCGCTGTAATCTCCAGGCCATTCGTAAACACTCAACAATCCAAAGTGCACCCCGTGCCGAATCCAGTCGGTGACCGCATAGATCTGCCTCCTGGTCCTCTCTGACTTGCCCTCGCGATCAAACACCCAGTTGCGGACGGTCTTCCAGCGAGTCGGGTGACGCCTGGGATCAGGATTGGTCATCATCCGGGTTCCTCGCCATTCGCCAGCGCCCCCAGGGCCAGCAAAGTCGGTCCGCGTGAACAACCGGTAGGTCCGTGCATCGCCGTCCCACGACAGGAAGTTGTAGGTATCGGCCGCACGCGTGGTCACTGGCTTGCCCCCGTTGTACGTGGTGAAACGGATCCCGTCGGCTGAATACGCCAGGCCGGCTGCCATGCCCGGAGCGTCATAGGCGGCCTTGTACCGATGAGCCGGATCGGTTTCGTGAGGATCGATCATCACCGTCAGGGTGAAGTCGCCGGCGAAATTGATCCCGCTGACATCACCTCGCTTGGTGAAATGAATCCCATCTCGCGATTCGGAATACCCGTATCCGACCTTGCCACGCTTGCGCCACCACAACTTGAACAGGCCTCCGTCGTGAAGCACCGTCCCGTAGAAGATGCCATCCCGAAAGATCGGCTTGCCACCATTGACCTTGGTGACCTGCCCGAGCCGCCGGGTGAGACCCCGACGTGACGCGACGACGTGGTCATCGACAAGCAACTGGGTGCGTTGCCCAACGGCCAGAGGGGGAGCCGCAACGCCAGTTCCAACCGCCGTCGTTGCCAGGACAAATTGCGCCACAAGGACAAGCATCGATCGGAACATCACGTCCTCCATCAGGCGGTCAGTCTTGTGCCCCGGGTTTTTCCAGAACCACCCCGTGTTTCTGGATTTTGGCGAACATCTCCTTGTACGTTTTGGACCCATCGTCATCCCACCATTCGGTCGATATGGGCGCATCGTAACTGAACGGCAACAGCTTGCGGCGGTCGGGCCGCACCATGAAGATCGACTCGGCCGGATCAGCGATGTTGAACATCCGCGTCCCGTTCTTGTAGGTGGTCTTGATGATCCACTTGGCCTGGGTGGGAAGCTTCTGTGCCTTGAGTCGTTCCAGTTGTTCACGGTCGAGCGACACGCCCAATCCCGGCTTGTTCGGAACCGGAACCAAGCCGTTGGTGGGATCAATCTTCTTGGCCACCACGTCGTCTCGCCAAGTCTCCGCGTCACAGTGAGTGTGCCAGGTGGCCGTCTTGAAGGCGGCGTGCATGTGCGAAGTCATGGTGCGGGTGATTTCGCCACCCACGTTCTGCAACATGAACGGGAGATCCAGTTCCCCAAACAAACCGGCTTTCCGAATGGCCACGCCAATCTTGGAGTGGCCCATCATGTACCCGTCAGCTGCACGACGAACGACCTCGAACGTCGCACCCAGCGGGGAGTGGTGATAGAGAACCGGGACGCGGACGCGGTTGCGAAGTTCCCTGTAGGCGTCAATGTCTTTTTCCAGCTTGGGATCCTCGAAAGCACCGCAGATCGGATAACGGGCCATGCGGATCAGGAGATCCGGTGTGTGGTCCTCGGTGCCACCCATCGTGAGATCGAACTGGACCTTGAATCCCGGCGGCGCCACCTTCTGCATGGCATCGAGCTGGTCGAACACGTTTTCGAAGGGAGAGAGATGAAACTTCAACCAGGTGTAGCCCCGCCGCGAATACTGTTTCACGGCTTCGGCCATGTGGCTGGGATCAGCCGAAACGGTCCAGGAACCGACCTTGATCCAACGTCGCTGCCGCTGCCCAATCAAACGGTGAACCGGCACTCCGGCCGCCTGTCCCATCAAGTCGTACATCGCCGTCCCCAAACCCAGCGATCTCATGTCTCCAATATGGTCAAAGGGATTGGTGCCGATGTAGGCCTTCCTCACCGCTTCGGATTCCAGTCCGCCACTCTCGCCAAGCCCCACAAGTCCGGTGTTGGTCTTCACCTCGTAGACGTGACGTTTTGACGGACCGTAAAAGTGCTGCAACTCGTGGTGGATCCACTTGTGGTACCTCGGGTGAATCTCGTGTGGCACGATCGACTCGACCCGAATCGGCCCACCCGCTTCCGCCTCGGCACGCCGGCGGGCAGCCAGTCCGCACTGGTAAGCCGGAAGCATGGCCACGGCCGCCGCCGCCGATCCACCCACCGTCGACAGAAAACGACGCCGATTGACCGGTCCGGGTGCTCGGCAGTCAAGTTGATCAAGAAAGCGGGCCAGCAGTGATCGTTTCATGAGTTGTGTCCGTGACCGAATGCAAAATCTCCGAATCAGCATACCCAAGCCCACTGGCAGGTGCATCTGCGATGAGAGTTGCCGCCCCTCAGCAGGACAGGCTGCTTGCAGGGATTTTCGAGGGTTAGTAAAATCGGGCGTTCCGGCCGCGAACCAGACCGGTCTCGCGACTGTCGCCAGCGAGTCACCGTCGTCGTCCCCACTTCTCGCGGCGGCCGAACAATCCCCACATAACGGGGAATCACTCAACCATTTTATAAGGGGTCCACTTGTGTCCCTTGAGAACGACCGTCTTTCGACCGAGGAACTCGAATCCAAGGCTCGTGTCCTGCGACGTCATATTATCGAGATGACAACCGCTGCGGGCAGTGGACACCCGACCAGCAGCCTGTCTGCCACCGAGGTGGTCACGGCAATCTATTTCGGAGGGTTCCTGAACTACCGTGCTACCGAGCCCGACTGGAACGAGCGAGACCGGTTCATCATGAGCAAGGGGCACGCCGTTCCGGCACTGTACGCGGCAATGGCCGAGGCGGGGTACTTTCCCGTCGAGGACCTGGCCACGCTCCGGAAACTCGGCAGCCCACTCGAAGGACACCCCAACGTGCGACGGCTGGCGGGAATCGAGGCCTCCACCGGTTCACTCGGCCAGGGACTTTCCGTCGGGCTTGGCCAGGCCCTGGGGTGTCGGGTCAACGGCCTCGACTCCAGGATTTTTGTCGTTCTCGGAGACGGCGAAATGGGTGAGGGACAGGTCTGGGAGGCGATCGCCACGGCCCACAAGTACCAGGTCGGTAACCTCACAGCGATCATCGACCAGAATGGCTACCAGCAGACCGGTGCCACCTCGGATGTCCTGGACCTCACGCCATTTGCTCCCAAGATCGAATCGTTCGGCTGGCACGTCCAGACCATCAATGGCAACGACATGGCCTCTGTTGTCACAGCACTCGAGACGGCCGTGAGTGTCACAGACCGACCGACGGCAATCGTGGCCGAAACACAAAAGGGATTCGGTATCCTGCCGATTCTCGAAGAGGCCGGAGACCTGAACTTCCACGGCCAGGCCCTATCAGCCGAAGTGGCCGAAAAGGCCCTGGCTCACCTGGGATAACAGTCCAAAGCGGCCCTCTCGAGGGCTCCAGCAAACACATTCCTCCCTGACGGAACCGCGACGATGGCGATTGGAGAAAAGAGTGGCCTGGCACCCGGCGGCGCAACTCGCGACGCATTCGGCAAGGCCCTGGAACAACTTGGAGAACGGTTTTCCGAGGTGGTGGTGGTCGACGGTGACGTTGGCAACTCGACACGAACCGAGGCCTTTGCCAAGGCATTTCCGGACCGAGCCTTCAACGTGGGCATCGCCGAGGCGAACATGGTGAGCGTGGCGGGAGGATTGGCCTCCTGTGGCAAGACCCCCGTGGTTGCCAGCTTTGCCGCGTTTCTCTTGTGCAATGCCTACGACCAGATCCGCATGTCGGTCACCTTCCCGGCTCTGAACGTCAAGCTGGTTGGTTCTCACTCGGGAATCTCGATCGGCGAAGACGGCCCGAGCCAGATGGGAATCGAGGACGTGGCCCTGGCCTGCACGCTACCGGGAATGACCGTGATCGTCCCGTGCGACGAGACCTCGACATTCAAGGCCACCGAAGAGATGATCCAAAGGGATGGCCCCGTCTACTTGAGGCTCGGCCGGCCGGCGGTGCCCCGCATTTACGAGGACGACTCGGAATTCATCATTGGTCGAGCCAATCAACTGCGAGACGGCGACGATCTGACCATCATTGCCAACGGCCTGATGGTGGCCGTGGCACTTGACGCTGCCGCAGAACTCGCCGACCAGGGTGTCTCGGCTCGCGTTCTCGACATGCACACGGTCAAACCGATCGACGAACCTGCCATTGCGGCCGCGGCGCGGGAGACCCGGGCGATCGTGGTGGCCGAGGAACACTCGGCCAACGGGGGACTCGGCAGTGCCGTCGCTGTCGCCGCCAGCAAGACCACGCCGGTGCCCATTGCCTACGTCAACACCGGCGACTGTTACGCCGAGAGTGGTGACCCCGACGGACTGCTCGAAAAGTATGGCCTGACCGCAGACCGGATCGTCGAAGCGGCCCGTAGCGTCAAAGCGAACTAGTGAACCTGGGACAGCTCGACGTGATCGAGTATCGGCATTACCGCAACAGCGATCCCCCGCGGATCTTGACCCTTTGGAACCAGTCGGGGTTTGCCAGGGGGGGGGCGACTGGGATCTCACACGATCTGCTCGACCAGTTGCTCTTCTCGCAACCGTATTTTGACAGACGTGGCCTCATCCTGGCCTGCGAGGACGACCGCTTGGTCGGAATGGTCCACGCTGGATTCGGCTGCAACGAGCATCGCACCGATCTCAATCCACTCGATGGTGTGATCTGCCAACTCCTGGTTCATCCCGAAAGACATCGCCAGGGCATTGGCCGCGAATTGATGGACCGGGCAAAACGGTACCTTGTCGAACAGGGTTCGACCACGATCCACGCCGGGCCGGGTCCCGGTCGTGACCCGTTTTACTGTGGGTTGTACGGTGGCAGCGAATCGGCCGGGTTCTTGGCAACCGACGAGGACGCCGCTGAGTTCCTGGCCTCCTGTGGATTCGAGGCAGCCGACCGGTTTGTCGTCTACCAGAGACCACTGGAACTCGAAGCCGGCGAAGCGGTGGATTTCCGCAGCGTCCAGTGGAAACGACAGGTGCGCATCGAGATCTCGGCCCAGAACAACGACGGGGACTGGTGGTGGAACAACCGGTTCGGCCGGCTCGATTACGTCCGTTTCCGACTGCTCCAAAAAGAGAACGACGAAGTGCTGGCCTCGCTGACTCTTATCGGCCTGGACCAGTTCATCCCCAAGTGGAACTCCCGGGCAATCGGGCTGGCAGACATCCACGTCGCCGAAAATCGTCGGCGACAGGGCCTTGGCCGGCTACTGATCACCGAGACACTCAGGCGACTCAAGCAGGAGACAATCAGCCTGGTCGAGTCTCACGCCACCGAGTCCGACGTCGCACTGATGGGATTGCTGACCAGTTGTGGTTTCCAGCGAATTGACGCCGGAACCCAGTATCGGTCCACCACCTAGGCTCTTCCGACCGCACGTTCCAGGACGTACAACGCGCTGTTGGCTCGCAGGTTGGCCCACCAGGCGTGCTCGACCGGCCGGTCCCCGATTATCGGGACTTCACGAATGATCTTCAGTCCCAGTTGATCGACAAGATCACGGATGTCGTGCATCGAACAGACATGCAGATTGGGCGTGTCATACCACTCGTAGGGCAACGAATCAGTCACCGGCGCCCGTCCTTGCTGGATCACCTTCAATCGAACTCGCCAGTGACCGAAATTGGGAACCACGACCAGGGCCCGTCGCGCGACTCTCAACATCTCTCGCAATACTGTCGTGGGACGTTGGACCTGCTGGAGTGTTTGGCTGAGAACGGCCGTGTCGAAACTGTCGGTAGGAATGTCACCCAATCCCTGGTCAAGGTCACCACGAATCACCGGCAATCCGCGGCCAATCACTGCGGTCACCTCCGCCTCTCCCAATTCGACACCCAGGACACGACATCCTCGTTCCGACCGCAATCGTTCTAGCAACCGACCGTCACCACAGCCCAGGTCAATCACCCGCGATCCGTCGTCAATGTGCTCCAGCAGCAGTTCATCAATCAAGCTGATGTCTGGGCCGGGCATGCTGTATCGAGTCCCGCTCATGACGGCCTCCGATTGGCTCCGAGCGTCCGTTCCAGGAACGGAGCCACCACCCCGGTCAACTGCTCGTGTTCGATCAAGAATGCATCGTGTCCATAGGGACTCTCAAACTCGACCATCGTCACGTCCCGCTCGGCCGCGACCATGGCACTGACCATCTCGCGGCTCTGGCTGGTCGGAAACAACCAGTCGGTGCTGTAACTGACCACGAGGAATCTCGCATCCGTGTTTCCCAGCGCCGCTGGGAGCGATTCGTAAGTGGCGGCCAGGTCGAAATAGTCCATGGCCCGGGTCAGGTACAGGTAACTGTTGGCGTCAAACCGCTCGACAAATCGCTTTCCCTGGTGGTGCAGATAACTCTCCACCTGGAACTCGGTCTCGCGGGCCAGGTCGTAGGCAAAGCGATCACCGTCCTGCAACCTCCGTCCGAATTTCATCTCGATCGAGGCTTCCGAGAGGTAGGTCACGTGCGCAACCATGCGGGCCAAGGCGAGGCCAAAACGGGGGGACTCCTCGTGGGAGTAATAATCGCCGTCGTGGAAATTCGGATCCACCAATATCGCTCGACGGCCAATCGCGTTGAAGGCAATCCCGCGAGCCGACAACTTGGCCCCGGAAGCGAGAACAATGGCCGATCGAATGGTGTCCGGGAACCGGGCGGCCCATTCCAACACCTGCATGCCGCCCAGGCTGCCGCCGATCACCGCCAGCAGCTGCTGGATACCGAGCTGCTCAATCAACGCGGCATGGACGGTGACCATGTCGTCGACGGTGATGAAGGGGAACTCCAGGCCCCATGGGCCCTTCGAGCCATCTCGCAGGTCTCCCGGACCGATCGTGCCCTGGCATCCACCCAGTACATTGGCGCAAATGACAAAATACCGGTCGGTATCGAGGCCCTTGCCAGGTCCAATAAAATTGTCCCACCAGCCCGTTTTGTCGGACTCGGAATCATGCCGTCCGGCGGCATGAGCATCTCCGGTCAACGCGTGGCAGACAAAGATCGCGTTGTCCCGTTGCGGCGACAGTGTCCCGTAGGTCTCGTAGGCCACGGTGACCTCATCCAACCGGCCCCCACCAGCCAGCACCAGCGGTACGGCTGAAGAGAACAGCTTCAGCGTGTGCCTTTCGACAAGACCCACAGAACCATCATCGGATGGACCTGTCGTGGTGACTTCAATCGCCATCGACTCGACCACGCTGCCGCCGACACGCCCCGCCATGCACGCTGTCAGCCACAGCAACTCTTCGCGGCCGCGGCAGCCCCCACACCGGGAAACGGCAACCAGGCCTCCTGGCCCCATCGATCACCGAACTGTCACGCCGACTTGTTGTCCAGTTCGATTATAGGGTCCGGCACGAGGGAATTGGAGGGGCGTTCGAAATCGAGTCCGGCCCAGAGCAGATTCCGACTCGATGCCCGGAGGCTAATTTTTTGATTTTGCCTTGGCCGGAGTCGATGTGGCAGGGGTCGACTTGCGAATGTCTTCGATCTTGGACTTGAATTCGCGGATCTTGGCTTCATCAAGATGCTTGGCCAACAGCGCACGAGCATCGCGGCACAGGGTGCGAATGCGGTTGACTGCCACACGGTTTCCAATGGCCTGGGCCGACTGCACCGCGGGAAACTCAATCCCGTCAATTTGCTCTCCAAACACTCGAAATGTCGGCAACTTGTCGATCGCCGTCAGATGAGAATCCACCTTGACCCAGTCCGGCGGCTCGGCCTCGGCCGACCGCGTGGCCAATGCCATGTGCACCGCCCGCCGAGCGACCGTCTCGATCAATTCCCCTTCCAGACGGGTCATGTGGCCCTCGACCCCCAGGCGAGCCGAATCATTCGGCAACAACAACGCGGTCTCGCTCTCACGCCCTGGAACAAATGGCACCCGCGCCAAAACACTGCTGCCACTCATCACATACATCCACACCAGCGGCAACTTGTCGTCAACAACAATTTCGACCCGACCGGAGCGATCCGAGAGCAAACGACGAGGCGGGGGCAAGTCGACTCGTTTTTTCTTCTCCTCGTTCGCCTCGCGAATCCCCTCGTCCGGAGCCGCAGTCGACGCAGCCTTTTTGGTCAAACGCCTGGACAATACGACCACGCGGTGCCCGATCAGCGGACGCGACAGGTTGCCGCGTGGCAAGAGCGTCAACCGGGTCGATGACAGGGTGGGATCGATGCCGGCCGCCATCAATTCGACACCACGTCCTCCGCCCTGTAACGGGTTTCGTAACGCCGTGGCCACCTCGCAACGCACCACGGCCCGCTTCAACTCGCTCACCTTCAAGTATGTCCACGTCAACGGCTGAACACGTTCGACCTGGTGCGTCTTTCGATTTCGATACCGCAAAAACGGCTCGAGCAAATCACCAGGTTTCAACTGCGCCGAGTCGGGATCGGCCACGGGAAATTCACCCGCCCGAATCCGCACCTCGACCTCCTTCGCCCCTCCCACGGTGATCTCAACAGTCGCACTGAACATGTCACGGACCAGGCGGCCGACCTGTGCAGCCAGACCACGACGGTCGTACTCGACCCGCTGCCTGGACAAGGCCATGCTGCGAGTCGTCACGTCGAAGGTCCGACCAGCCAAATCGAAACGGGCGCCAGTGCGAGACAATGTCACAAGCATCACCCGGTCCCAGGCAGTGTCCTGATAACGAGACTGCAATGACTCGGCGGTCAAGCGATCCAGGCCCGCCACCGAAGTTGGCAGCAACCAGTCATTCGTCTCAACCCGAGTCGTCCAGGTCTCGCCAATCGAACGCTCAATCACCGTCGCCACGTCACTCCGTAGCCTCTCGATGGACTCGCGTGTCACCAGGGGATCGGTCGCCACCGCCAGTGACACCAGCACACGGTACGGGATCTTCTGTGGTTCGATCTTCAACTGGTTCTCAACGGTCTCGACACCTTCTATTTCAGCCACCACGTTGGTGACCGATACCTTCCAATCCGAGTCGACAACCGATCCGGTCAACCTGACAGTTCCACTATCCCAGGTGACCCCAACGCCGGTCCCCTCCAAACCAGCCGCTCGTAGTGCCTTGGCGATCGAGTCAACTACCTGCGACCCCTCGATTTCGACCTCCGTTGTCTTGTCGGCTGTCTTGTCGGCTGTCTTGTCGGCTGTCTTGTCGGCTGCCTTGTCGGCTTCCGGCTGTTTAACTGTCTCGGCTTCCTCGGCCGCCTGTACCTGGCTCCCGTCCACGAACCCGTAACCAACAGCAAATACTGATAGCACAAGCCCGGCGACGGCTGTCAACAGCCGCACGACCGGTTGGACACCAAGAATGTTCTGGAAACGGTTCATCGAGTAACTGTCTACCGGGCTCTTGGATCGGGCAATGAATCAAGTGGGATACGTGACTGGACCGTCCAGCGTTCAACACCGTGATACGGTGACAGTGGTGTCAACGGGTATCCCCGGATATTGCGAGGCACGATCATCACCTCGTCTACCTCCCACAGGGGGATCATCAATACCTGCTCCTGGATGTGCCGATGGAGCCTTTGCAAAACCGTGACAGCCACCTGAAAGTTCTCGGCCCGGTCCAGGTCTATCAACTCCTGTCGGAGCCAGTCGGGCAGATACATCAGGTCCGCAACCCGTGCACGGGGTTGCATGGTGAGAAACGGCCAAAGTTCCACCACCGGTTCGGTCATGTGTAACGTGCGGTACGCCAGATCCCAGTCGGCAGGTCCCTCGGTCGACTTGTCCTTGGGAGGATCGACAAGTTGCACATCAATGCCAACCCGTTTCCAGGCCTTCACCAGTTGTTCAGCAGACGCTCGTGCGATTGGTTCAGTCGAACCGATCATTTTCAACCGAGGCACCTTCGTGCCGCCCAGCCTCCTGGCAGCCACCGCTGCCAGCGACAGCGCCAGGATGGCATCGTGTTCGCGTGGCGCCAGTTGTTGGGAATACGCATAGCTTTGCCTGGGGAACGGAGCCGTGACAACACGCCCACGGGCCTGGTCGGGATCACTGAGTACCCGTGGATCACGAAGCACCGTCTCGGACAGCACCTTTGGTCGATCGACGGCGAATGCCAGGGCACGGCGGAGTTCACTGTTTCGCAGGGTTTTGCTGCGAGGGTTGAACTGGATCACGTGGGTGGTCGGTACCGCGTAGGGAACCACTCGAAATTGCTGCTGCAGCCGCTCGTTGGTCTCAAACGTCCCCACATGCCAACTGGGCATCCTGGGCAGAACTTCGAATTCTCCACGAACGAGCCCCTGGAGTGCCTTGAGATACGTGTCGTATTGGAGCTCACGAATCTCAGCGACATGGTATTCGCGTAAACCATCCGGCTCGGGAATCTCTCGGCGAAACACCGCGTAGCCCTCGCCGCGATCGTGTGCTCGAAACCGTCTTGTGAGCACCTGTTTTCCGTCCTGGTCGCCCGGAGCCGCAGCCACCACCGGCACCCTCAACAGTGCCTCGGGGCTGACCGGAACACGTGAAAAGTGAACCACAAATTCGCGGGGAGAGCGAACCGAGAGACCCCCGACGAACATCGCCAACCGTTCATCGTACCGCGGGTTGCTGGGATCGATCCGAGCCGACAGCATGCTGACGATCGGATCGGCCGTCAGCCCCGGACCGGCCTGCCAACTGGCCGGACGCGGTCGCAGAGTGAACTCGACTCGCCGCCCCAGGTCGGTCGGTTCGTATTGTTCGAAGTAGTCCGACCTGTAGTAAGGAATGTTCTCGAAACGATCGACCTGGAAAAGCAATTGAGTGAGCAGTTCGTGGTGGCGGCGATCCGACTCGGTCGGGAACGGACACCCCGAAGGAGAACCGGCCAGGTTGACAACACCAACAGTCAACGTCTGAAACCGTCCAGTGGCGGTGGCGTAAACGGACCGCATGCTCGTTGCCCCGGTACTCTTGACATCGTTGGGCCAGAACTTTGCCGCCTGTTGCGCCAGGGCTGCGGCCTGGTCGTGTCGACTGGCTGAGGTCGCAGCGACCGACTGCTTGAGCAAATCCTGCTGCTTGCCCTCCAGCGTCTTCTGCCACTTCATGGCAACCGGGTGAGCTGGTGACAACGCCTGCAGCCGCTCGTTGATGAAGAACCGCGCCTGGCGGTAATCCTGCTGGCTGACCGCAGCAGCAATCAACGGTTCGACCGCATCACCGGCAGCCTTGGAAAACCTCGTCGCCAATCCACGTCGGAACTCGACGTATCGTTCGTCTGCCGCCTCGGTCAGCGGAGTCTCGGCCAACTGCTTGAGATCGTCCAGGAAAGCGATTGCCGACTGAAACCGCTTCTGCTTGATCTTGGTTTCTGCCTCGAGCAGCATCAACCGATTTCTGCGATCAACGTATCCCGGCCAGAAGGTCTCCTTTTTTCCCACCCGTTTGGGCGGCGCCACCCGTTCCAATGCCAACAGCATCTCGAATGCCGTACGGAATTTCGACTCGTCCATCAGCATGTCGATCCGCCGTAGCATCAGGTCCTCGTGATGAATCACGTCCTTGAGGAAGCGAATCCCCAACTGGTATTCCGGTTCATCAGCCTTCGTTTCGGGCAACACGATCGTCAAAAAGTGCAGCCGCTGAAACTCGAGTTGTGCATCGCGACGCTGGGCCGGCGACTTGCCCTTGGGCCAGTCAGCAATCGCCTTTTCCATCGCGGTTCGTGTAAACGGCCGCGGCTTCACCGGCTCGCTGACAATCACTTCGTCCTTGATCGTCACCACCCAGCACACCGGTTTCCCCTGCAAGAGTGTCGCCACATCGGGGACCTTCATGGCCTCGAGTTTCGGCAACGGTTTGGCTTCAGGAGTTGGTGCCGGATCAGCAGGTTTGTCAGCAGGTTTGTCAGCAGGTTTGTCAGCAGGTTT
>CAWVUS010000022.1:0-34397 GCA_963933195.1 uncultured Planctomycetaceae bacterium | reverse complement strand
TTGTTGCGCTATTGGTTGTTGCGCTATTCGGAAACCAGGGACTCGATGGCCTCGTCGACCGAAACGACATCGGCGAAGCGGGCCTGGATGTCGAAGAGTGTAAAGACATGAGCGGCCGCCGCGCGGTCGCCGCAGCAATCCCCGACCAGGACCGGCTTGAGTCTCAGGCTCTTGGCATCGGTCGCCGTCGCCCGGATGCACGCGCTGGTGCTACAGCCGGTGATCAGGACGCTGTCGCACTGTAGGCTGATCAGGTAACCGGCCAGGTGTGTTCCTGCAAAGGCACTGGCACTCTCCTTCTGAATCACCAGGTCCTGGGTTGCTGGCTTCAGCCGGTCATCAATCTGGCAGGCGTGTTCGTCCCAGGGGCGGAATCCGTCGGACACGTCGGCAGCCGTCTTGAACATCTGGTCGGCGGTCCGTGGTCGCCAGGGACTGGTTGTGTAGACAATCGGCACGCCTTGTTCACGCCCGGCCACCAGCAATTTCGCGGTGTTCTCCACCGGTGTGTCCAATCTCTGGCTGCCACCGGCGTAGGAGTCATCGGTCCAGCCATTGGCGAAATCCACAACGAGAATTGCCGGTCGCTCTCCGAATCCGAAACGATCCGCGAAGATGCCACGGGATTGGTAATAGCTCTCGATTGTCTGCATTGCCTGCTGCAATTGCTCGGTGGCGACCTCGTCGGTGTTGGTCGTGGTCAGATCGATGTTGGTCATGGAACCCTGTCTCAGGAGTCAGAGGAAGTGAATGCGGTGTGCAACAAGGATGCGATCGATTATTCTCACCCTAGGAGACCCGGTCAAACAGTCGGCCCTGCCGGACCTGTTGCGTGATGTATTCCAGATCAATGCCGGTGAAGTATTTGGTGGCTGCGTCCACCGTGCTCGTGCTGGTTCTCCCGTCTCGTTTGCCGGCGCAAGTTCGGCTGCGAGTTGCTCCCTTCCCGGGCCGACCCGTGCCGATCACGTCGGACGTGCGGTCACGGATGGTGCATGTCACCGATCGTCGGCTGGTGCAACGACTGGTGAAAGCTCGCGAGTTGATGGCTCAGAAGCAGGTGCAACCAGCCGTCCGGTTGTTGCAGAGCCTGTTGGAGCACGACGAGGACGTGTTCTTCAGAGAGCCCAGGCCGGATGGGACTGACAATGTTGCGGCACCGTTTCGCAGTTTGAAACTGGCTGCATCCGAGCTACTGGGCACGATCGGGCCGCGGGGCCGCGAGGCCTACGAACTCGAATACGGCACGATTGCCCGCAAGTTGCTGGAAACCGCCGGAGAGGTCGCGATTGGTGAGCGACTCGAGGAGGTGTCTCGCAAGTACCTGCACACGAAGGCCGGTCGCCAGGCCACCTACTCTCTGGGTAACCGTTGCCTGGACCAGGGACAGACACTGATGGCGGCGATGCGTTATGACCAATTGCGGAAAATGAAAGCCACCGAGTTTGAACCGCTACTCTCGATCCGCTCGGCGTTGGCATGGGCTCGTATCGGTCGGCCTTCGCGGGCCGCGGCGATCCTCGCGGCAATGTCGGCGGGCGATCGCAGCCGGGGGAAGACTCGGGGCGGGGCACTGGCAACGGTACTGGGGCAGCGATCACGGGCCGAGATGGTCCAGGCACTCGCCAGGTTCTCCGAGGCTCCGCTCACCGGAGCGGGAATGTCGATCGGGAACTGGATGACTTGGCGTGGACGACACGATCGATCTGCGTCTGCGTCTCCGGCGGTTCCCGGTGCCCGGCCGCAGTGGTCGTTTGCGACATTTCAACGAGAGCTTGACGATCCCCAGCGTCAGGATCGACTCGTTGAAATCACGAGTGAACTTGGTGAACTGGAGGCCAGCGAGCGGGCTCGCGATGGACTGTTGTTGCCCGCGGTTGACCCGCTGGTCATCGGTGACGTGGCGGTGTTTCGCAGTCTGTTTGACATCAAGGCGGTTCATCTGCCCACCGGTCGACACTTGTGGGAGAGCATCACTGTCGATCCCGCTTTCGAACGGGTTCTCGACGGCAAGGTGCCCAGTTATTCGGTTGGCGGCCGCACTATGCGGCAGTCGCTCAGCCAGTTGTTTCTCGGTCAACGGGCCTGGTACGACCGCACGATCGGGTCGCTGTCGACCGACGGTCGCCACGTTTATGCCGTCGATTCGGTCGGGGTCCTCGGGCTACAGGTCTTCACGCCGGCTGCTTTCCGGGGACAAGCCGATACGGCTGCAGCATGGGTACCGCGCGAACACAATCGCCTGTTGGCATTCGAACTGGCCAGCGAGGGAATGTTGGTCTGGGAGTTGGGTGGTCCGCGTGGCGATCGGAAGAACGAACTCGACGGCATCTTCTTTCTGGGGCCACCGTTGCCTCTGGGAGGACGACTGTATTGCCTGGGCGAGAGGGATGGCGAGATCCGGCTGCTGGTGATCCATCCGGATGGGGCCCGGCGTGTTGACGGCGAGGAACGGAATGGAGTCGAGTGGTCCCAGGGAATCGCGCAGCCGGAATTCAACATCATGGCCCATTCGGGTCGACGGTTGGCGGGGTTGAGTCCCAGCTACGCCGACGGGGTGCTGGTGTGTCCGACGGAATCGGGATTGCTGGTGGGCGTCGATGTGGCACGACGGCAACTGTTGTGGTCGTATTCGTATCGACCCGCACGACGCCCAATGGGCTACAGTCGACAGCAGGCGATGCGTCGGGTGCTGATGCCCAACCGCATTTCCCAGTTGTCGCGAACTGACGGCTGGTTCGATTCGGTGCCGGTGATTTCCGACGGTGCGATCGTGCTGACGCCGCGGGATTCCGAGCAATTGCACTGCTTGGACCTGGAGACAGGTCACCTTCGCTGGAGTCGATCTCGGGGACAGGCCCATTTTGTTGCGGCCGTGCACCAGGACAAGGTGGTGGTTGTCGAGCGATCTCGTGTGCAGGCGTTTCGTCTTGAGGACGGTCGGGCGGCATGGGCGATGCCGACTCCGATCCCCCGGCCGACGGGAGTTGGTGTGCGGATGGGAGACCTTTACCACCTGCCGGTGGAAACTCGTGACACCACCGGTGGTTCTCGACAGGGAGCAATTCTTACGATCGATCTGGAAACCGGCCGACTGTTGGCCCGGACCGAGTTGGCTGACGGTCGGTTGGTTGGCCACCTGGTCGATGGCGGTGGGCGGCTCCTGGGTCTTTCACACAATGAGCTGGTGGCTTTTGAAACCGATAACGCGTTGCAGGATCGAATTGCTGAACGACTGGGCCAGGACAAGCAGGACGCCACGGCGTTGGCCTTGCGTGGACGGCGGCGGTTGCATCGTGGCGAATACGAACCGGCTGTGGCCGATCTGGCGGCGTCATTTCAAGCGCGACCCGATCCGGGTGTGCGGCGATTGCTGGTCCAGGCTTTGCTCGACGGATTGCGTTTCGATTACGACCGGTACGCCGGCCGGGCGAAACGGCTTGAGAGTCTGCTGGTCTCTTCGGACGAAAAACTGGCGTTTCGTCGGTTGCGGGCAGCGGGGCTGTCTCGAACCGGCAAGGTGGTCGAGGCGTTTCGGGAATACCTGACGCTACGGCAGTTGAGCGACGGCCCGGAGCCGGCTGGCACCGACCAGGCCGACGACGCCCGCCGAGATCAACTGGAGCCGATTGACGAGGATCTGTCGGTACGGCGGACACGATGGATCGCGTCGCAATTGGCCAGGGTCCAAACACGGGCGACTGGTCAACAGCAGGAGGTTCTCGCGGCCAAACGGCAGGAACTCTTCGATGTGGCGATTGCCGGAAAGGGAGCGGCCAGTACGGCGCTGTTGTCCGAGTTCGTGACCTTGTTTGATGGCCAACCCATCGCAGACCGTGCTCGGATCGAGTTGCTGGTGAAACTCCCAGAAAAGACTCCTGCCGTTCAGCGAGAACGTTTGTTGCTCGCCTTGCGAAATGGAATGGATCCATCCGCGGCCGCACAGGCCACAGCCGAATTGGCCCAGTTGTGGTCGGCTCAGAAGAAGAGCGAAGCGGTTGCGGTCCTGAGAGGCGAACTGGAAACGGGGCGGTTTGCCGGAGTGGAACTGGCTCCCGGTCGCACCGGCCGCTCCACGGTTGCCGCCTGGCACAAGGACCCGGCCAGGAAGGCCCTGGTTGAGTCGCTGCCCGACTGGAAACTCGGCGAGGTGGTGGCCGGCAGCACGGTGAACGAGGAGCGTCGGACCAGCGTGAACACGTATCCGATTCCCTTCCATGGCCGACGCCCGGTGCCGTGGCGGGGTTGGAGTTTCCGGCTGGACAATCGCAGACAGTACGTGATTGCCTTTGACGAGCGTGGTCGTGAACGTTGGCGGTTGACGACGGTCGGCGACCTCGCCGTTCCCGGAAGCGAGGCACGGGTGCCTTACGCGTTCGAGGGAAACTTCGTCCAGGCCAACGGCCACCTGTTGCTGATTGTGTTGGGAAACCGGTTTGCCGTTATCGATGGGCTTGGCGATCTTCAGCATCCCCACGTGTTGTGGCGTCGGAACCTGTTCGAGGACAAGAGCGGTGTGCAATCGCGGATCGTGCGACTGCCCGGCGTGATCGGCGCTGGCCCGCGCTGGTTCAAGATGACCGACTCGACCGGTCGACCGATCGGACACGTCGGACAACTGGGGGCACGGAGACTGACGTACCAGATTGGAACGGCGATCGAGGCGGCCGACCCGTTGTCCGGACGCGTGTTGTGGCGGCGTGGTGGAATCCCTCGTGGCTGCAGAGTTTACGGGACCGATCGGTACGTGTGTGTTGAGCCGGACGAACGCAATGAAGTGCTGGTGCTGGATGCCTCTGATGGCAGTGCCGTGGCCACCAGGACGTTGCCATCCGACGATGTGGTCGGCCGCGTGGGGCAGTGGGTGGTCAGCCGACAAGCCGGCAAAGACAGCCAGTTGATCTCGGCGGTGGACCTGGTCACTGGCAAGACTGTCGTCCGCATTGAACTCTCCGGGGATCTCCGCCCGGTGGTGATTGGTGGCGGCGGATTGGGAGTCCTGGAGCCCAACGGGCGATTCCGGGTGGTTGATATCGCCAGTGGTCGTGTTCGTGTTGATGCGAAGGTTGGAATCGATCCGAAGGCACTGCCGCAGTCATTTGTCGTTGTCGAGACCCTGGGGCAATACCTGCTGATGGTCAATCTGCCGAGTAACACCCGGGTGCGTGGAACTTCCACCCGAGCGATCACCGTGAACGGCCCGTGCTGGGCGTTTGCCCGCACCGGCGGTGTCGCCAAGAAACCGGTCTTGCGTCCCAGTTGGGGGCCGGTGCAGATCGAGAACCAGGCTGTGGAAGTGGATCAGCCGCGGCATCTGCCGATTTTGACATTCGCCAGCCGTGTCTATCGACCCGTACAGAAAGCTCTTCAGCCGAGAGCCCGAACCGAGTACGGCGTGCTGGTGCTCGATCTCCGCAACGGCAAGATCGTCCACAAGGAAACCAGTGTCTTGCCCGTCAGCGCGATGCGTGCCGTTTCGAGTCGCGTCAGCCAGCGGGTGACATTGGAGTTTTACCGGTCGACCATCACGCTGGATTTCTCCGATCCCTAGTGGAATCGTGAGACATCAGGAGCCGGTGGAATTCGGACCAGGATCGTTGGAGGGTGTCGACGGCTGTGGCCGGGGTGCACCCACCTGTTCGGCCACGCTGTAGGTGTCATCCGTGTTGGCGGTTCGCGAAACCAGCAACTCGGCCAGCAGTCCCAGCGACATCACCTGTCCACCAAGCAGTAGAGACGCGGCCGAATAGACCAGCATCGGCAGGTGGTTGGCACCGATTTCAGGATCCTGCCCTTGTGCCTTCCAGTAGATCCACAGGCATCCCAGGGATCCGAGTCCCAGTGTGCCCAGTCCCAAAAAAAGTAAGCCCACGGCCCCCAGGATGTGTCCGGGCCGCTGGCCATAGCCGGTGAGGAACTTCACCGTCAGCAGATCGAGGAATCCCCGCAGGAATCGTCTGACGCCGTATTTCGAGTGACCGTGTTGACGGGGCCGGTGGTTGACGGGTTGTTCGGTGACGCGGAAGCCCCGGGCGTGGGCCATGACCGGGATGAACCGGTGCAGTTCGCCGTAGATGGTGACCTCCCGGGTCACCTCGCGTCGGAAAATCTTCAATCCACAGTTGTGATCGTGCAGTTTCAGTCCGGTGAGTCGACCGATCATGCTATTGAACACCTTGCTGGGAAATACCTTGTGCCAGGGGTCCAGCCGATGTTTCTTCCATCCGTTGACGACATCAAAGCCCTCGTCAAGCCGTTGGATCAGTCCGGGGATCTCGGCAGGATCGTCCTGGAGATCAGCGTCCATCATCATGACCAGATCACCCGTGGCGGCTTTCATGCCAGCGGTCAACGCCGCCGCCTTGCCAAAATTTCGTCTCAGCCGAATGCCCGAGACGGCCTGGTGGTCCTGGGCGAGTGATGTGATCACCGACCACGATCGGTCGGTTGATCCATCGTCGACCAGTACCAATTCCCACTCGATTTCGTGGGTAACGCACGTGGCGGCGATCTGGGCATGCAATTCGCCCAGGCTCTCTTCTTCGTTCAATACGGGGACAACGATCGAGAGCATCAGTGGTGGTGATCCTTCTTGGAAGCAGGGGCAGGGCGATGACCATAGTATAGGGCGGCGGAGGTGATCAATTCAGCCAGTAACCATGTGGCCCGCAGGACGATCGAACCCAGTACGGCCGGTTGCAAGCCGATGCCCGATCGCGACAAGCCCTCGATCAGCACCCCCTCGCGCACGCCGACTCCCCCGGGGGCAAAGATCGCGGCAAATCCCAGGGACGTGGCGAGCCCAACCGCTGCGGTCATTCCGGCGAGGGTCTCCCCGGGACAATCCGACGTCGGCGAGGCCCCCAGTCCTTCGAGTGTCCACCACAGGCTCAAGCCGTGGCAGATCCATCCTCCGGACATCGCCAGCGATCCGATCAGAACCTGTCGGGTCGAGACCGACACGTCGGCCGTGTCCTGCCTGGTCATCCGGCGGGTCAGTCGCGTGACCAGTCGCGTCAGCCATGGGAAGGCGGCCAGGGCGATGGTCGCCACGACGCCAGCGGTGATCAACGGGTGACGGCCGATCGGCCCCAGGGGGCCGGGCAGTGCCGCCAGGATCTCCTCGGTCAACAGCCAGGGGGCCAGTCCCAGCCCCAGGATTCCGCCGACCCCCATGGCCAGCAGGGTTTCCCATGTGGCGGTCCATGCGGCCGTGGTCGCCGGCACCCCCGATGATCTCAATAGTCCGGCCCGGATCACCAGGACGCTGGCCTTTCCCGGGATGTACTTTCCAAGGTGACCGCAGTAGTAGGCTCTGAGCAGCGGCCACCAGCCGAGGGGATGTCCCGAGCGGGTCAGCAGGCTTTTCCAGAACCACGCGCTGGGGAGCCAGCCGACCAGGTAGGCGACGGCCGCGGCCAACAGCCATTCCGGTCGCCAGGTCACTTCGCCTCCCAGGCGGCGACCATCGTTCCAGAGTTCCGATCCTCGCCAACCGACCACCGCGAGCACGATGGCCAGAACACCGAAACGGATCAACCCGCCCACCCACGTTTGGCCCGAACCGTTCTCTGGCGGCTGGGTTGTCATGTTCCGGTCGCGTGCCGGGTCAGTTCGTGGTGCAGGTGACCGACCTGCGGCAGGATCAACTGCTGGATGCCCAGGCGGACCGCCGCTGTCGATCCGGGCAGGGCGAACAACGGGCGGCCCATTGCAATACCGCCGACAGCCCGGCTGAGCATCGCCGCGGCGCCGATCTCCTCGAAGCTCAGCATGCGAAACAATTCGCCGAAGCCGTCGAGTCGCTTGTCGAGGCGGGACGAAATTGTTTCGTAGGCCGAGTCGCGGGCCGAGATTCCCGTTCCACCGGTGGTGATCACAACGCCGACGGACGAATCGGACAACGCGGCATCCAGTGCCTCGGTGATCGCCCCGGGGTCGTCGCTGACCACCTGGTACCGTGCCACGACATGGCCGGCCGCCTCGATGGCATCGCGAAGACATGCCCCGCTCTTGTCGGTCGCTTCAGTCCGTGTGTCGGAGAGCGTGATGACGGCGAAGCCGATGGCGTTGATGCCCTGGGCAGCTTCGATGTGATCACGATGGCTCGATTCTTTCTCCGTCCCGCTCATAGCTCGTCCCGTCGGTGAACGACCCAGCCGGGAATCTCGACCCGGGTGGAAAACAGTGTCTTGCCGGCAGCGATGTACAGCGTCTTCAGGTCGTCGCCACCGAAGGTCACGTTGGTCAGGACGTCCTCGATGATCGGGATCCGTCCGCGGACCTCGCCCTCGGGGGTGATCACCCAGATCCCGGGTGGGATGTCACCGGTTTCATGAACCCCGCGCGAGCGGGAGATTCCAGCGGCGATATAGAGGTTGCCCTGGCTGTCGACAGCCATGCCGTCTCCACCGCGACCCGGGGCAAAGTCGTAGACGACACGTGGCGATGAGGGGGTTCCATCTTCGGAGAGATCGAAGGCCCAGATTTTTCGGTTTCCGTCGATCACCGGGCAACTGTCGACCAGGTACAGGGTGTTCTCGTCGGGCGACAGATGAATTCCGTTGGGCCGCTGGATTTCCGGCTGTGTCAGGACACGGGTCACCGAACCATCGATGTCGATGCGGTAGACGCTGTCGTGGTCGAGTTCCATGGTGGCCCGATCCCCGTAGCAGGGGTCGGTGAAGAAGATCTGTCCATTGCTGCGGACGGCGACGTCGTTGGGAGCGTTGTATCGGTGCCCCTGGTATTTGTCGGTGAGGATCTCGACCTCGCCGGTGGTCAGGTCGGTTCGTGTCATGCGGCGACCACCATCGTCGTCACCGTGTTCATTTCCTTCGCAGGCCAGCAGTCGTCCCGACGGATCCAGCAGCAATCCATTTGCTCGACCACTGGGTTCACGGAACACCTCGAACCCCGTCACGCCAGGCGTGTAGGTCAGGATTCGATTGTTGGCGATGTCGCTGAAATAGACAGTTCCCTCTCGGGTGCAGGCCGGCCCTTCCAGGAACGAGACGGCCGTGGCCGGGGTGACGTCAGCACCCTCGGCGTGGAAACCGACGGGGAGTCCAACGGCGTGGTGATCGATGGTCATCGGAAACACATTCTGCGGGAGGTTGGAAAGTCGGAGGCCGGACGGGCCTAGAAGAATTCGTCGTCGCGAAGCAGGTCGTCTTCGTTGATCAGCCGGTGCCCGGTGTCACGGAGCAACTCCAGGCCCCGTTCGATGTCGTCGACGTACAGGGCGATGCCGGCGTGTCCACCGCGGCGGTAGAGCAGGGGGTAGGTGTAGTGGATGTTGATCTCGGATTGCAGCAAGGTCGAGCAGACAGCCAGGAAGGGTTGAGGAGCCTCGGGCAACTCGACGCCGATGATGTCGCTTTCGATAAACGAGTATCCACCCAGTTGCAGCAACTCACGGGCACGCTCGAAGTGGTCAAACATCAACCTCACGACGGCACAATCGACACTGTCGTCGATCGAGAGCGCGATGATTCTCAGGTCGTCCCGTTCGAGTCGTCGCATCAGGTTGTGCAGTCGCCCGACACGGTTTTCCATGAAGACGCAGAACTGCCGCAGGCAGGGCCAGTCACGGCCATGCATTGTGTCCGGGTCGGTGTATGCTTCGCCCCCGTCACTCATCGACAGCCGGTTCTCCTTGAGGACCGAAACCTTGCTTGCCTGACCTCTCGCGGCCCACACTCTAGGATAGGCGTGAAGAGAGTGTCAATTCGCCCGAGCGATGGTTGATGGCAATTCGTAGTATCATTTTTGACATGGGCCGTGTCCTGGTCCATTTCTCGCACGACGAGATGTTCGCGGCGATGGGGCGTGTCTGCGGTGCGACCGGACAACAGATTCGCAAATGGTTGTGGGATTCGGGCCTGGAGGACCGTTTCGAGCGGGGTGAAATCGACGCGGCCGGAGTCCGTGACGAATTGCAACGACAGGTTGAAACTGAAATCGACGTTGCCGATCTGATGCGGGCTGCATCAGACATTTTCACGCTCAATGAGCCGCTGATGCCGGTTCTGGAACGACTGCGGCAGGCGGGCTACCGGCTCATCGTGCTCTCCAACACCTGCCCTCCGCACGTCGAGTGGATTGGCAATCAATTCTCACTTCTCGATCGATTTGACGACCGGGTCTTCAGTTACGAGGTGGGAACGATGAAGCCGTCGCCGGAGATTTACCGTGTAGCCGTCGAGGCTGCCGGTTGCGAGGCTGCCGAGTGCTTCTTCGTGGACGATTTGGTGGAGAACGTTGAAGCGGCTCGTGCCCTGGGACTGGATGGGGCCGTGTACGTGGGAGTTGAGGAACTCAAGGCCTCCCTGGCCGCGTCAGGGGTCTCGGCCGCTTGCGAGTCTGTGTGACGGGTAGGTATAGTACCGCGGCTGGGGGAGCCTATTTTCCCCACATTGCCTTGCACGGTTTGCATTCCTCGCTCGATCCGGCTTCTCAAGGAGACAACTCGATGGCACGTTCACAGCTCTGGAAAACACGTCTGCTCAACACCACCCTGGCTGCGGTTCTTCTGGTTGGCGTTTCCCTGGCCGCGGCCAAGGGCAAGGGTATCCTGTTCCCCGACTGGTCGGCTGCAACGGCTGGTAGCTACGCCAAGCCATCGGCCCAGATCGGCAAGAAGGCCACCAAGGGACGTCCCTGGAGTGTCGAGACTGTTGCAAGCTCCATCCTGGGCAAGACGCTTGCTGGCAAGCCGGTTTCCGTTGTGGGTGAAGTCATCGATTACTCCTGCTACATGCAGGTTGGCAAGCACGGTGACAAGCACCGTGGATGTGGCCAGAAGTGTGCGGCTCTCGGCCAGCCGATTGGATTGCTTGCCAAGGACGGTTCGATTTACCTGTTGATTGATGAAGAGCACAATTCACGGCGCGATGGTTTGACCACGTTCCGCAAGCAGGCGATCGAGCACATGGCCCATATCGTCCAGGTCAACGGGACCTACTCGGAAGTGGAAGGACAGAAGGCCATCTACGTTCAGGGTACGGTCAAGAAAAAGTAGGTTTGCCGGTTTGGCACGTGAAACTGGCTTCAAGTAGTCATTTCCCAGCCGTTCGAATGAACGGGTTGCGCGCTGGCGTTGCCAGGGCCGGGGATTAGAAGAGAGTGTGGTGATGAAGAGTTCCTTGCGCGCCATGTTGGCGGTTGGTGTTCCGTTGTTTTGCCTGGTGACGGTGTTCGCTGCCACGCTGGTTGTGTCCGATTGGGGGCAACCCAGGGCAGTGGCAGCCGAAGCCGAGCCGAAGGTGCCCTTCGGATTGCCGCCGGTCTTTTTCCCCGAGGACAACTTGTACTCGGCGGCGAAGGTGGAACTGGGGCGGCTGTTGTACTTCGACAAGCGACTCAGCACCGACAACACCGTCTCCTGTGCATCGTGCCACTCGCCGTCGAAGGGATACACAGACGGTGCCCCGGTCTCGACGGGGATCAAGGGCCAAAAAGGTGGTCGCAGTGCACCGACGGTGATCAACCGCGCGTACTCGACTCGCCAGTTCTGGGACGGTCGTGCCCCGTCGTTGGAAGCCCAGGCGGTGGGACCGATAGCCAATTCGATCGAGATGACCAATCTCAAGAGCGAGAAAGCCGCGCACGGTGCGGTGGTGGCTCGTCTGAAAAAGATCGAGGGATACCGCAAGCGGTTTGTCAAAGTGTTCGGGACGGCAAACTTCACGATTGATCACGTTGGCAAAGCGATTGCCACGTTTGAACGCACCGTGCTTTCGGGAAACTCTCCCTACGACCGCTACGTCAATGGCGACAAGTCCGCACTGAACGCATCCCAGACGCGTGGCTTCAATGTCTTTTTCAAGAAAGCGGCCTGTGACAGTTGTCACCTGGGATTCAATTTCACCGACGGTTCGTTCGAGAACATTGGTATCGGCATGGACAAGCCCAAGCCGGATCTCGGACGGTTTGTGGTCACCGGCAAGGCTTCGGACAAGGGATCATTCAAGACCCCGACCTTGCGTGAGATTGAGCACACCGGACCGTACATGCATGACGGACGGTTCAAGACCCTCGAGGAAGTGGTGGATCACTATGACAAGGGGGGCATCAAGAACCCCAACCTGGATGCTCGTTTGAAGCCATTGAAGTTGACCAACCAGGACAAAAAGGACCTGGTCGCCTTTCTCAAGGCACTCTCGGGAGAAGGCTGGCAGCACATCAAGTCGCCAAAGTCATTCCCCAAGTAGTCGGCATTGAGTCCCAGGGCGACCAAGATGCTCTCGGGCAGCCGCCGGCCCGCCGCCTGATCGGTGACCGGTTGGCCCAGATTGTGGATCGACCAGATGACGACACGACGGATCGTGCAGATACTCGCCGATGGGCAACCGGGTGAGTCGCAGGAGGTCCGCGGCTGGGTGAGGACCCGCCGGGATTCCAAGGCCGGCCTCTCGTTCGTTGAACTCAACGACGGCAGTTGTCTCTCGAGCCTGCAGTTGGTCGTCCCGGGTGACCTGGATGGCTGGGATGAAATGCTGGCCCGGGTCACCACCGGTGCCAGCCTGAAGGCTGTCGGAACGCTCAAGGAGTCGCCTGGCCAGGGGCAGCGGGTCGAACTGGGGGTCGAGACGCTGGAAGTGATCGGTGAGGCGGATGCCGAGAACTATCCGTTGCAGAAGAAGCGTCACAGTTTCGAGTTCCTCCGGGAGATCGCCCACCTGCGGCCGCGGACGAACACGTTTGGGGCGATTGCCCGCATCCGCAACGCGTTGTCGGCGGCCATCCACCGCTTCTTCCAGGACCGTGGATTCGTCTATGTTCACACGCCGATCATCACCACCAGTGACTGCGAGGGTGCCGGTGAGATGTTCCAGGTGACGACGCTGAACCTCCAGCGGCTGGCCCAGGTCCAAACAGAGATCGACTACGGGCAGGATTTCTTTGGTCGGCCGGCCTCGTTGACCGTCAGCGGGCAACTGGAAGCGGAGATCTACGCCACCAGTGTTGGCGATTGTTACACGTTCGGGCCAACTTTCCGGGCCGAGAATTCCAACACGTCACGGCACCTGGCGGAGTTCTGGATGATCGAGCCGGAGATGCCGTTTTACGAGTTGCCGGACAATATGGAACTCGCAGAGTCGTTCATTCGCTCGGTCGTGGGCGAGGTGCTGGAGCGATGCAGCGAGGACATGGAGTTCTTCAACAAGCGGATCGACGACACGGTGTTGGCGACGCTGGCCAATATCACCGACAATGAGTTCATCCGGCTTCCTTACACCGAGGCGGTGGAGATCCTGGAAGGGGCGGGGCGGGAGTGGGAGTACCCGGTTGAATGGGGGCGGGATCTGCAGAGTGAGCACGAACGGTTTCTGACCGAGGAACATTTTGGGCAGCCGGTGATCCTCTTTGACTATCCTCGCACCATCAAGCCCTTCTACATGCGGTGCAACGATGACGGCACGACAGTCCGCGCGATGGACGTGCTGGTGCCGCGTGTGGGCGAGATCATCGGCGGGAGCCAAAGGGAAGACCGGTTGGATGTTCTGCTCGAACGGATCACCGAGTGTGGCATGGATCCCGAGGAATACTGGTGGTACGTGGACCTGCGTCGTTACGGCAGTGTCCCGCACAGTGGGTTTGGGCTCGGGTTCGAGCGGCTGGTTCAATTGGTCACCGGGATGAGCAATATCCGCGACTGCATTCCGTTTCCCAGGACTCCCAAAAGCGCTGATTTCTAGAATCAGCCCGTCGGCCTGATACGGTCGGCACAACCGGCCCCCGAACAGGATGAAATTCCGGCTTTGGGGTGACTGGAAAGCGATCTGAAACCCGATAAGATGAATCCGTCGTCGGGGAACCGACGGCACCATGGCGCGGGGTGGAGCAGCCCGGTAGCTCGCGAGGCTCATAACCTCGAGGTCGCAGGTTCGAATCCTGCCCCCGCTACTTGAACCTCACGGTAGTGATATTCGCGACCGTGGGGTTTTCTTTTGCGCCGCATGAAATGGTTGGTCCGATCCAGCGAGGAGACGTCGGCCTGGGTTCTGATCACTGTCGTCTCAGCGACGCCCGGGTAATGTCACAGGTCCGCTGTCATGTCCAGCCAGAGATTTCTGCATCGATTGAGATGGTTCAGTCGAGTGGAGGGTGTCTCGACACTCCTGCTGTTTGGCATGGCAATGCCATTGAAGTACCTGGCAGGAATGGCCTGGGTGGTGACGCTGGTCGGGGGGATCCACGGTGCCCTGTTTGTGGCCCTGGTGGTGATGTTCCTTGTGGCGATTGGCCGGGTGCCGATGACCCCGGCACTGGCAATGACCGGGATAGTGGCCGCGGTGTTTCCGTTTGGTCCCTTTTGGTTTGACAGCCGCCTGGCCACCCTGGCGGACCGGTCTCAATCATCATCGCCCCGAGATCCTTGAGACCGTGCCTGTCGAGTCTTCGAGAACACCGCATGTTCTTTCGCTTCCGGATCTCGCTGCAACTTCTGGTACTCGTCGTCCTGGGGATCATCCTGTACCTGGTGACAGGTCATCTCTGGCTGGGAGTTGTTGTGCCATCGTTGCGGGCGGGGTGGCGATCCGTGCAGGCGGCCGGTTGGGTGCTGCGAACGGATGTCGTTCGCCGTCGAGCGGTGATTGGAGGTTTGTTTTGCGTGGCGATGGCATGTTGGAAGTCGGCGGCGAGCGCGTTCGTGTCTTTGCTCGCCATTGTTGGAACCGCTCTGATCCTGGGACAGAAGCCCAAAATGGAGCATTTTGCGGCGGTGATGACGGTGTTGGCCGGCGGCGTGGTGCTCACATCATTGATCGGGTTGGCCGGGACTGTGGGCGCCTTGATCAAGGGAGTCCGACTCTGGGTGCATCCCGAGTTGCCGGCCATCCTCGAGGCGTACCGCCGCGATGAGGTCTCTCCGGTCATGTCACGCAAACAGAATCACGCGATCTACGTTCTGGCCACTTCGCTTTCCGTTCCGCTGTTGTTTGCGGGAGCCTGGGTGCTGATTGAGCCGGGGAGCATTGTGCGTGCGCTGGTTGTCATGGGCACGTCGGTCGCGGCGGTGGCCATCGGGTTTGTGTGGCTGGCTCCCCGGATTATTGCCGAGGACGTGGCCACCGGATGGGGAGTGGAACCAGAAGCGTTCGCCGGATGATGATCCGGTCGCATTCGGACGGGGCCTGGATCCGGTGTTCTCGTTCGCGCCTTCAACTCTCCGGCAGGAGACGCTGCTTGATATTGCGGAAGTGCTCTCGTGGACTTGAGAGTGCGACCTCGGTCATCAGTCCGTATTGGCCGATGCTCTCAACAACCTGCTCCCAGCCCGCAGTCCGTGCGTAGTCGTAGACCTGGAGTCCCTTCCTGATGCGTTCGTCCTTGTTGTAGAAGTTGCGGAACCAGAGGAAACGCCACCGTGGAAAAAACGCAAACCGGACGATTGGTTTTGTGCACAGGCTCCGCATGAACGGACAGTCAAAGGCTTCGATAGCCGCCTGGACACCGGGTGCCACGGTGAGTTCCTGTTCCCATTTGAACGACTGCCGAAAGACCTCCTGTTTTTCGTCGGGACTCAAAGATTCCCCTGTGGCGGAGCAGGCATGAACACGGTTGAGCTCGGCAAGCAGGTCGGGATGAATCAACTGGTCGGCACCCGGTTCACGGCCGAATCGCTTGCTGAAATGGTAGTTGGTGTAGGTGTCGATGCAGACCAGGCGGTTGATCCGGCGAAAATCTTCGGCGAAGGTCTGCAAGATTCCGAGCCGGTACGCCCGCTCCTTGGAACTGTAGAAGTATCTCCTGGCGATCAGTCGTCCCAGCCGGCCACCGACTTCGAAGAAGCCAAATGCCCACAGTGCCCCGTGGACGGCAATCTGGGGAAAGGTGTGATTGCGGCCTGAATCCAGGTAGATCTCGTTGAGCACCGTGGCTCGCTGGGGAATGTCCATCAAGTCCCCGGCGAGCACTACAGCCTCGGCCTTGATGGCGGCGTATTCGGTTGAGAGATCTTGTTGTGGCATGACTCACTGAAACGACTGGAGGTGATCGAAAAAAAGGAGGCGGTTGCCGGTCGGGATACACACCTTTTTACCTTGTTGTCTGTGACAACGTCGACCGAATCGGGTGAGACATCACCACTGTCCCGGCCCGGTTCACCCGCAGGAGTTGTCGATTCCACGGGGTTCGGGCATGTCATCGGTAATGATTTTCCAACTGGCTCCGTTTTCTCGCATGGCCTTGAACGACCGTGGCTTGTAGCCGAACTCGAGTTCGGGTGTGTGTTGTGGATGTCCGGGGCGAACGGCCGCCTGCATCATCGCGTCGGTCAATCCTGTGGTCATCAGTGTTCGCTCGACCGGGTAGGGAGAACGACCTTTGCGGAAGTGGTCCTGGATGGAATGGACGAGTGCCTTGAACAGGTTCCGGTTTTTCCAGGGGCCGACGTTCAAGGCCGTGCTACGGACCTGCCGCTCGCCGACCAGCCGGCAGGCAAAGTTCCAGCGGGTGTCGTTCTTGCCGATGTTGAGCATCGTGGCTTTCAGGCCGTCGGCGTATTCAATCAACAGCCCATCGGAGTCAACTCGGGTTTCGCCGGGAACCTGTTGAATCGATCGTGGAACTGTTCCCAGTTCGGCTCGCATCGCGGCCTCGGCGAGTTTCAACGACCAGCGTCCCTGGCGAGCCGCGTTCCACAGTTGTCGGCCACGCAGGTACTCGACACTGACGATTCCGGTTTCTCCGCCGGCTCGCGCCTCGACAAACGACTGCAGGACCTCCAGCGCGTGGAATCCGTAGGCTTCCAGTGGTCCACCGTGAATCGAGACGGCCTCGGCAATCCGGGCGCCGCGTGGCAACTCGGTCGGTGGCTGTCGCTCGGCCAGCGGGCAGGAACTGCCAGCCATCAGTGGGATGTTCAATTCTCTTGCGGTTTCGTACATCTGCCTCGCCCAGTCGAAGCGGTAGCAGAGGTGCTTGTCGTTGAAAACGGGGATCGCCCGGCCGCTGTTGCCGATCACCTCGGCGATCTCGTCGAAGAATCGCTTGCGTGGATAGCGTTTTTGTCCGAGGCGGTTGAACGAGTAGGTCCCGTGTTCCCCGATCGACAACACCGCATCGACGGCCAGTCGCCGGCCGCCCTGGCAAAGGGCCTTGGTGATGGTGGGCTGGATCTTGATCTTGTAGTCACGCGCGACGCCCCGGGCCATGTCGATCTTGGGGAACTGGTCGACATACATCGAAACCACGCGGAATTCTTTCCGGGGGTCGATCCGCTGGCCGCGGAAAAGGTAGGGCTCCAGGAAGTTCTCCAGGATGACATTGGCGTGAGACCGGTGTCGAAAACAGGTCAGGATGGCGGCAACCTTGATGGGCATGGGTTCAACATTCGGTTGGACTGGATCGGTTGGTGACGTGTTTCCTTGTCGGCGTGGATCGCAGAGTCGGAAACGTTGTGCATCGTTGCGCGCAGGTGTGGTGGTGACAACCGCACAGCAAGTTAGACTGGCCTCATGGCACAGTGATGACCCGGAGTATGAATCTCATGAGAATTCAGTTGTTGCAGAAAATCCTGGCGGGGACAGTGACGTTGACCGCGGTGCTGTGTTTGCCGGCTGTCGGTGGAGATGGCTGGAAGGTCGAGGTCGACATCTTGCACGGAGCGTCATACGGCGGCAAATACGGGAGCTTCAGCAAGGGGCACGTACACGTCGACAAGGCCGACCGACTGTGGCTGCCTATCCAGGTGTTTTTTCCAGACGAGGAAGCCAACACCGATGCCTACGCGCCCCGGGTCTTGCCGATCGTGATGATCTCTGATGACCGGGGGCGCACCTGGTCCATCACGAAACAGAAATCTCCGATCCTGGCACGCAATCGAGTGACGTTGCCCGACGGATTGGTCATGGAACTGGGATCCAGTGGCTGGGTTCGCTACCCGCGGACAGAAATCCAGTCGCTGCAGCAGCAGGGATTTCACGTCTGGGACCTGGGGGCTGCAAACGACTACTGCGCGATCATCCACGACCTCTGGCAGAAGACATCCACCGATGGAGGCAAGACCTGGCACAAACGTGAGATTCATAAGCAGTTGCCGTTCTTTGCCCATTTCGTGGCCCGTGGTCCGTTGAGACGACTTGATGATGGATCACTCATCTTCCTGGCCTACGGCTATGGCAAAGACGAGCGGTCGATCGACCCCAAGACCAAGGGAGTCGGGATGACGCTGGGGCGGAGTCACGTCTACTGCATTCGGTCAGATGATGGCGGGAAAAACTGGAAGGCGGTGCGGGTCGCAGATGGATCGCTGTCACCATTGTCCACCGGATTCTCCGAGACGTTTCCGGTGATCGACAGCGACGGGCGGATCTTCCTGATGATTCGGACCGGGTTGGCCAGCCCGGCGTATGCCGTGTCGTCGATGGACGGTGGTCGCACCTGGTCGAAGGTGACCAAGACCCCCATCAACGCAAAGCACCCACTGCCCTGGAAGCTGTCCGACGGAACAGTCGTCTGTTCGTATCAGCGACGGGGAGCGGTTCCCTATGGAGTGCGAGCACGATTCACCAGGGACATGGGAAAGACGTGGAGCGACGAGGTTGTGTTGAGAGACGACGTGCCGATCTCCAATGCGCTGGCCGAGGCCAACACGGTGCAGTTCTCCGATGGAACACTGTTCACCGCGTTCCAGGCGGTCAAACTCGACGATCGGGGACGAGTGCAGCCCTTTATTTCCGGGTGCCATTGGAGCCGAGACTACCGCGGGGTGTTCACGCCCCGATTGCCGATACCACCAAGGCAAAAGAAGATCAATTCGAAGAAGACCGGATCCTAGGTGACGGCACGGGCGATGATAGAAGGTTTGAATTTTCCACCCGGCGTTTTTTGTTCGTCCGGGCGGCGTAACCAACTCGATTGGCTGCAAGAAAAAGACGATTGTTCGAACCGATGACTGTGCCAAGATTGAGAATCCGGACCGCCAATCATGCTCCGGTGAATGCCGAGGGTGATTTTGTCCTGTACTGGATGACCGCATTCCGACGTCCGTACTGGAACTTCAGCCTGCAGCGCGCCGTGGAGCATGCCAGGGAATTGAAGAAACCGTTGATTGTTGTGGAAGCACTCGAGGTTGGTCACAAGTGGGCCAGCGACCGATTGCATCACTTTGTGATCCAGGGCATGGCCGACAACCAACGGGCGTTTTCCAAGACGCGAGTTGTCTATTACCCGTATCTCGAGCAAGAAGCCGGTGCCGGTAATCGACTGCTTGATGAATTGGCTGGACGGTCGTGCCTGGTCGTGACGGATGATTTTCCCTGCTTCGCGACACCCGGCGTGCTGCCATCAGCCGCCAAAGGTTTGCCAGTGCAAATCGAGGCGGTTGATTCCAATGGATTGCTTCCCCTCCGAGCGACGGATCGTGTTTTTTCCAGGGCGCACGATTTTCGCAGGTTTCTGCAAAAGACCCTGCGTCCTCATCTCGAGGAGTTTCCCCTGGCCAATCCGTTGAAGGGCTGCCGTCTGCCCAGGCATCCGGGGTTGGATTTGAACGTGCAGGAACGATGGCCAGCAGTCGATGTGAAGGCGATCGCTGCGGATCCCGGGAGGTTGGCCGCGGTGCCAATAGATCACTCGGTTGCTGTGACGCAGACACGTGGTGGCTGGGACGAAGCCCGGAAAACGTTGGCGCGGTTTTGTTCGAAGAAACTTCCAGACTACGAATCGGATCGGAATCAACCGGAACGGGATGTGACAAGTGGCCTGTCGCCGTTCTTGCACTGTGGACACGTTTCAACACACGAGGTGTTTGACCGGCTCATGAACGATGAGGACTGGACGACAGAGGAACTGGCTGACGGTGCGTCGGGAAGTGCCAGGGGATGGTGGGGGACAAGCCCGGCGTTGGAGTCTTTTCTCGACGAACTGGTGACGTGGCGCGAGATCGGTTTCAACATGTGCTGGCAGCGGGATGACTACGATCAGTTCGATTCACTTCCCGGCTGGGCTCAGAAGACGCTCCATGATCATGAAGGCGATATCCGCCCCAGTCTCTATTCCCTGGAAGAATTTGAGACCGGTGCCACTCATGACCCTTTGTGGAATGCGGCCCAGGCACAACTCCTCCAGGAGGGACGGATCCACAACTATCTGAGGATGTTGTGGGGGAAAAAGATCCTGCACTGGTCCGAGACGCCACGTGACGCACTCGAGATCATGATCCAACTCAACAACAAGTACGCGATCGATGGTTGTGACCCCAGTTCCTACTCCGGCATCTTCTGGGTGCTGGGACGGTATGACCGAGCCTGGGGGCCGGAACGCGAGGTGTTTGGGAAGGTCCGGTACATGACGTCCGAAAACACAGCACGCAAGTTTCGAGTGCGGAACTACGTCAAACAATTCAGTTCCGTCGAGCTGGCGTGATCCTCCGCCTTCTCTGGGCGATCATTTGCAGGGTCAGCCGTGCAGGGATGGCTTCTCGCCGACGGTTTGTCCTCCGGCTGGATCAGCAACCGCCAAAAAAAATAGAATCCGGTGAAAATCCCGGTTAACCAGCCCCTCTGACCCCGGTTTTAACAGCAGTGCCAATTGAACGTTTTGAACGTTTTTTGGAAATGGTTGGAAATCAGTAAGAGTTCATCAGGGGGAAAGAGCAATGTTGGTAAACCAAGTGCGGTCTGGGGCTCGTGAGTTTCCGGAGTTGGATGTCGCAATTGAATTCGTGCCCAATGAACGCTTTGAGCAACTGGACGGTTTAGAGTTTTTGGAAATGGACAGTGGCCTGACGCTCTATGCCGACCGCGAGGACCGCGGTCCAGTCGAAGTCACCCGTGTTGGAGATTTTGGGGCCTTGCGGAGTTTGCCGTTGTTGTCAGTTGATGGCGAAGCTTTCTTGTTCGGCAAGTTGAATTACTTGAGATACCAGGCCGAGAAGGCTCGTGTCGCGGCTGTTTCAGGTGAAGCCACCCGCGAGGAGTTTTCGGATCTTTTGCGGTTGCTCAGCGAGGCCGAGGCTGTCCGCAATCACATTGCCGAGTGCAACCTGCGACTCGTGCTGTCCATCGCCCGCAGGTTTTCGTCGACCGAAACCGAGTTCGACGAGGCGGCCAGCGAGGGCATCACGATCATGTTGAAAGCGATCGACAAATTCGATTTTTCCAGGGGATTCCGCTTCAGCACCTACGCGACCAATTCGGTGCAGCGTCACCTGTACCGGGTCAGTGGTCAGAAACAGCGTCGGCGTCAAATGGAGGTTGGTACGAGCATGGAGCATCTTGGACAAATGCCCTCGGAGGCGAAAACTGATACGGAGCCGTCGGTGATGATCAACAACGCTCGGCGGATGAAGACGCTTGTCTCGCGGATGGACGAGTGCCTGGACGATCGTGAGCAACGAATTATCGAGGAACGTTTTGGAATCGGGAACAACGGCGTGGTGCGGACGTTGCGAGATGTGGCACAGGAGGTGGAACTGTCCAAGGAACGCGTGCGTCAGATCCAGATTGTTGCCGTTGGCAAGCTGAAAAAGTTTTTTGGTGAGTTGCAACCAGATCTCCTGAGTGCTTGATTCTGTGATTGGAGGTGGCAGTGTTGGTCGGGCAGCGACGCGGAGTTTCAAGATGGAGTCACAGTGTCAGGTGCTTGTCACCGGGGGGACGGGTTACGTAGGTGGTCGTCTGATTCCCGCGTTGGAGCAACGCGGCGTCCAACTGCGGTGCTTGTCGCGGCGGGCCGAGAATCTCCTGTCGCGTGTGGCTGCCGAGACAGAGGTCGTCGAGGCGGACGTTTTGGACGCAGGTTCTTTGCCACCGGCACTCGAGGGCATCCACACGGCTTACTACCTGGTCCACTCGATGGGGACGGGTAAAGATTTTGAAGATCAGGACCGGCGAGGAGCACGAAATTTTGCGATCGCAGCCCGTGAGGCTGGTGTCAGCCGGATTGTCTACCTCGGAGGTCTGGGAGATCCCAACGAGACGCTGTCCCAGCATCTCCGCAGCCGGCAGGAGGTGGGTGCGATCCTGGCGGAGTCGGACGCACAGGTCATCGAGTTTCGAGCTTCGATCATCATCGGGTCGGGAAGCTTGTCTTTTGAACTGGTTCGCTCGCTGGTCGAAAAACTGCCGGTGATGATCTGGCCCAAGTGGGTCTCGACCAAGGCCACGCCAATTGCAATCGAGGATGTCCTGGCCTACCTCACTGCGGTACTCGACCAACCGACCGGAGAGAACCGGGTGTACGAGATTGGTGGCCCGGATTGCGTGTCGTACGGTGACGTGATGAAGGAATACGCCAGGCAACGCGGCCTGCGTCGGTACACGATACCGGTGCCGTTGATTTCGCCGCACGTGTCGAGTCTTTGGCTGGGGCTGGTCACACCTCTGTATGCTCGCATCGGGCGCAAACTTGTTTTGAGCATCAAGAATCCGACCGTGGTGACAGACAACTCGGCGCGTGATGTGTTCGACATTCGACCGCGGGGGTTGCGTGCCGCGGTCGAACGGGCACTGAGCAACGAGGATCTGGAGTTCACAGCGACAAAATGGTCTGACGCGTTGTCATCGTCGGGTCCGCCAAAGCGGTATGGAGGCATTCCGTTTGGCAACAGGTTGATTGATTCGCGTTCGGTCTTGTTGGACGTCCCGGTTGAGGACGCCTTTTCTCCGATTCAGCGTATTGGTGGAAAGAACGGCTGGTACTACGGCAACTGGTTGTGGAAGTTGCGGGGTTTTCTTGACCTGCTCGCGGGTGGTGTGGGCTTGCGCCGCGGTCGCCGTGATCCGGATCGGATTGTTGTGGGCGACGCGATTGACTGCTGGCGGGTCGAGGAATTCGATCCGAATCGTTTGTTGAGGCTCACCGCGGAAATGAAATTGCCCGGTCGTGCCTGGCTGGAATTCGAGGTTCACCCCGAATCGGATTCGCAGAGCACCATTCGTCAGACGGCCATTTTTGATCCTATCGGCCTGTTCGGTCTCCTGTATTGGTACGGCATCTGGCCACTGCACCAGTTCGTTTTCTCAGGAATGTTGAAGGGGATCTCCACCGCAACCGTCGTGAGCCCACCAGGCAACGCAGGTCCTGGTCTCCAGGAAAATGTCCCACGGAAAAATCCGACCGAAGAAAATCTCGAACCGGCTCAACTGGAAAACGAACCAAGCCCATGACTTCCACGTGCTCAATCGACGACTCCAGTGGGCGTGACAGGCCCGGTGACAACGCGCCCAAAACCGGGCCAGGTGGAAAGGCCTCGGACCTGGAGAGAATGCATTGCCTGGAGGTGTGGGGCGGCAACCGGTCCACAGACTCGGGATTCGAAATGCCAGGGTTGCAGGTGCGGGTGTTTTGCCAGCCTTTTCGAGATGCTGAGAGCGGTGGGGACGTGTACTACCTGTCGTCTTGTGCCTCCGGCCGTGTCTCACGATTCCTGCTGGCCGATGTGTGCGGCCATGGCAGCCAGGTGGCCCAAACCGGCACGAATCTCAGGAAGTTGATGCGGCAGAACATCAATTTCATTGATCAGGGACGATTGGCCAGTGGTGTGAACCAGCAGTTTGGCCAATCGACAAGCGAGGGGAAATTTGCCACCGCACTGATCGGCACATTTTTCTCTCCGACTCGAACCCTCACACTTTGTAATGCGGGGCACCCTCAACCGTTGCACTACTGTGCTTCAAGTCGCCAATGGTCCATCCACCAGCCGCCGCCAGTCGATTCAACTGACATGCGGAATCTACCACTGGGCCTCAGCGAAGAGGTCCGGTTCGGCTCCTTCAAGAGCAAGTTGTCCAAGGGGGACCTGCTGTTGTGTTACACCGATGCGCTGTCGGAAGCTCCGACGGAAAACGGGATGTTACGAACCGAGGGCCTGCTGAAGCTGGTGGAGTCCCTGGATGTGTCCCCGGCCGAGACACTGATTCCGTCGCTGATCCATGCGATCGAAAGCACTGTTAGCGGTGCACTGAATCACGATGACCTGACGGTGATGTTGATCGAATGCACCGACTCGGGAACCCGTATCCGAGACAACCTGGCCGCGCCTTTCAGGTTGTTGCGATCGTTGTTCTCAAGGAAGAATTGATCAACTCCGGGGGCGGGGCACGATACAGCCCAGTCCTCCATCCACTCCGATCACCTGTCCGGTGATCCAGTTGTTGGACGGCTGCAACAGCCAGTCAATCGCTGAGGCGACATCATCGGGGTCGCCAAGTCGGCCCAGCGCGTGCATCCGGATCGACGACTGTGCTGCGGCCGGATCCTCCCAGAGTTGCCGGGTCATGTTCGATTGAATCAGTCCGGGGGCAACGGCATTGATGCGGATATTGCGGTTGGCGTAACTGGCCGCTGCGGACAGCGTGAGTCCGATGATCCCTGCCTTGGCCGCCGCGATGGCTTCATGATTGGCGAGCCCGACTCGGGCGGAGGCCGAGGACACCAGGACCACCGAGCCGCCCTGTTTTCGCATCCGCTTGACCGCCGAACGGACCACCAGGAATGCCGACGTCAGGTTGATGGCAATGGTTTGGTCCCAATCCTCGTCATTGGTCAGGTGAGCCGGCTTCAGCAGGACCGAACCGACGCAGTTGGCCACGCCGTCGATCCTGCCGAACTCCGCAATGGTGTCATCAAATGCTTGTTCAATGGACGTGGGGTCCGTGGCTTCGACAGTCGTCGAGGGACAGGAGAAGGTCCTGGAAAGATCGTCCAACCTGGCACGTTTACGGCCGGCCATCATCACGCGGTTGCCCGTCGTGGAAAGCCTGCGAGACAAAGCCGAGCCCACGCTGCCGGTGGCTCCGAATACAAGAAAAACCGGGCGTTCTGTGTCCGTCATCTGGCAACCTCCGCGGAGAATGGTTGGTGAATTGGTGGAACCACGACCAGGTGGTTGTAGAAGGCCGTCAAGTTGCACGCAGGACCTGTGTTTCACAGGTCCTGCCAGCAAATCCTGGTGGACAAGTTCAGCCACGGGTCTAAAACCCTGCGGCGAGGGACGGGAACTGTCCCCTGTACAAACGTGCAACCAGAGGGCGTGAGAGATGGGTGACTTGGTTCTGCGGGTGTCCATATTGGTGCAACAGGGGTTCATCTGTCGGCGTTGTGGATTCGATTTGCCGGGTGATCCTGCGGGCGAGCCGTCGTCGTGTGCGTCTTGTCGAATCGACGAGGCACAGGAAGCCGAAGGTCGGATTGAAGGCGACGGTGCATAAAGTTGTCGCCGTGTGAACGGCGACAACTCTCCACCGTGCTGTCGTGTCACACCGGGGGCCCCGTCGGTGTGTGAAATTTGATTTGACAGCGACTGTTCACAAATTGCAGGTGGCAATGCGTTAGAATGAGACCCTCAGGTCGCCGCTAATTTGTTTGGTGAAACGGCTCGGTCTCATGGTGTTGCGGTACCGCCTTTTGTCCCTGGCGTTGCTGGTTTTCTCCCCGGTGGCGGTTGTTTGTGCCGAAGGGCCAGATTCCCAGTCATCCGCATTCTTTGAGTCTCGGATTCGTCCGCTGTTGATACGGCGCTGCCTGCGGTGCCATGGTCCGACCAAGAGTGGTCGCGGCCTGCGACTGGATTCTCGCAAGGCGTTTGTTCGCGGCGGCAAGAGCGGGCCGGCGATTGTTGCAGGCAAGCCGGAGGCCAGCCTGCTGATCAGGGCTGTGCGGCATTCCGGTGATGGCCTCAAGATGCCACCGGGCGGTAAGCTGCCCCGGGACGAGATCCGGAACCTGGAGCGTTGGATCCGCGAGGGTGCACGCTGGCCAGCCGCCACGACCGTGGGCGACCTTTCCGATGCTGCGACGCACTGGTCGTTTCAGCCGATACGTCCGTTGGAGCCACCCGAGGACCCCAGCGGCTGGTCAAAGAATCCGATCGATCGGTTCGTGGCATCGCGATTGAAGAACCGGGGCCTGGTGCCGGTCGGCCAGGCCGATCCGTCGACGTTGATCCGCAGGGTCTACTACGACCTGCTTGGCTTGCCTCCGGGCTGGAAAGAGGTCCAGGCGTTCACCGGCAACCCGTCTGAGGAGGCCTACCGGAAACTGATCGACCGGTTGCTCGAGTCGCCGCAATATGGCGAACGCTGGGGCCGTCACTGGTTGGACCTGGCCCGTTACGCGGACACCCAGGGAGGCAGCGTCGACTGCCCGATTCCTGCAGCCCGGCTCTACCGGGATTACGTCATCGATTCATTCCGGGCCGACAAGCCATACGACGAGTTCATTCGCGAACAGATTGCCGGTGACCTGATCGCTGCCCGGGAGCCGGATGACCGGTTTGGTGAGCGGATGATCGCCACGGGATTCCTGGCGTTGTCGATTCGCAATGGCATCTTCAAGCACTACCACCCCGAATTGATCATCGAGGACACGATCGACACGATCGGCCGGTCGATTCTCGGGATGACCATTCGATGCTCACGTTGCCATGACCACAAGGTCGAACCGATTTCGACGGCCGACTACTACCGCCTCTACGGCATCTTTGCCAGCAGTCGCTACCCGTTCAGTGGTTCGGAATTGCCAGGATTCTCGGCCGGGGAATCGGTTCTGCTGGTGTCGCCGGCCGGGTGGGCCGGGTTGCCGATTGAGCATCGGCGGGGAATCGAGGGTCTGCGGGCCACGATCGCTCGGACGCTGGCCAACCACGCGGCCCAGAAAGACCTGGATCGCAAGCGTCAGCGATTGGCCAAAGATGTCCGGCGATACCATGCGGTCCGTGGTCGTGGAGAATTCGACGTCGCCTTGCGGACCAGTATCGATGACCAGGACATTCGTATTCGCGAGGAGGTGTCCCGGCTGGACAACAGCGTCCGGGGGCTCTGGAACGACCTGAAAGGGACCGAACGGTTGGCGGGGCTCGAGCGGGCCTACGCCATGCGCGAGGCCGAACCGCGAGATGCCCATGTCCAGGTGGCCGGCGATCCGTTCGACCCGGGACCGCTGGTGCGTCGCGGGGTTCCCTTGCAACTGGCTGGTGGTCAACAACTCGAGATTCCCGATGGCCAGAGCGGTCGCTTGGAACTGGCCCGGTGGTTGACCAGTCCGGACAACCCGCTCACACCACGGGTGGCGGTGAACTACATCTGGCAGTTTCACTTCGGCAAGGGAATCGTCAGCACCTCCGACGACTTTGGCCTGGGAGGCTCGGCACCGACACATCCGGAACTGCTCGACTGGCTGGCTCGCCAGTTCATCGACAATGGCTGGTCGGTCAAGCACCTGCACAGGCTGATCCTGTCATCAAAGACATGGCGGTTGTCGAGCGTCAGTCGGCAGAAAACGCTGGCGATCGATCCGACCAACCTCTGGTACTGGCGATTCGATCGACGGCGACGGGATGCCGAGTCGATCCGCGACGGTGTCATGCAGGTGGCCGGTACGTTGAAGTTGGATCGTCCTGGCCCCCATCCGTTTCCGCCGGAATCGAATTGGAAATTCAGCCAGCATGGTCCCTTCAAGGCGGTCTACGAGTCGTCTCACCGAAGCGTGTACCTGATGACACAGCGGTTGCAGCGGCACCCGTTCCTGACCCTCTTTGATGGTCCTGACACCTCGAGACCCACCCCTCGCCGCAAAAACACGGCGAAGGCTCTGCAGGCGCTGTACCTCAGGAACAGTCCCTTCATACACCAACAGGCCCAGTCGTTGTCGCGGCACCTGATTGCCGTGGAACCCGATCGGCGGCAACGTGTTCGACGGGCCATCCAGAGAGCCTGGTCGCGGGAACCGGTGGCCGGCGAGGTTGACGGGGTGCTGTCTTACATCGACCAGTATGCTCGGAAATGGCAGCAGGATGCCCAAGAGCGGTCCGGCGGGGCTTCCCAACTGGTGCTCGAGTACCGGTTCGACGGCAACGCGAAGGACAGCTCTGGGAAAAAACGCCATGGCAGCCTGGTCGGTGATCCAACCTTCATTGCTGGGCATACCGGGCAGTGTGTCTCGTTGGATGGTGACGGAGACTATGTCGACAGTGGCGCGATCCTGGATCTCGGCGACGCATTTGCAGTCGAATGCTGGGTGCGGCCCGGTCCCACACAGGCTCTCTATGCCGACATCTTCGGCAACCACCTGGGACGAAGCAGTCGAGGGTTTGTGCTGCAGCAAAAAGGCACTGCGACCAACCAGTTCACCGGCTCGTTTGGGGTTGGTGGCGAGGCCTGGGTGATCAGCGATCCAATTGTGCTGGCAGCCGGCAAATGGCAGCACGTCGCCATGGTTCGGACGCCGTCGAAGTTGCAGTTGTTTGTCGATGGGAAACTGGGAGCCGAGGTGGCATCGGCCGCCGCCGTACGCCCCAGTGAATTGTCGTTCCGGGTGGGGCTGGGGATCACCTTGCTCAAGAGGTGTTTTCGAGGCGACATCGACGACCTGCGCGTGTTCCGCGGTGTGCCTGACCGGTACCGGTCACGGATGACTCCCAAGCAGATCGAATTGGCGGCATGGTCGAGCTACAGTCGTCTGTTGTTAACAGCCAACGAATTCCTGTACGTGGATTGAACGGAGAGACCGGCGCGAGATTCGCTGGTCTTGAGGTGCTGGATGACCGGAGTGCATTTCACAAACCGTCGCAGTTTCCTGAGGTCCTCGGCGGGGGCCGCGGTTGCCGCCATGGGTGCGCCGGCGGTGTACCGGGAGAAACTGCTTCAGGCGGCCCGGCAGGAGGGGGGACATCCGCTGGCTCCACGGCGTGCTCACGTGGCGGCCCGGGCCACCAACCTGATCGTCGTCAACTTGACCGGCGGTCTCTCGCACATCGACTCGTTTGACTACAAGCCACGCTTGCAGGCCGATCACGGCAAGACGATCGATTGGCGTGGCCGGCCGTTTTTCCTGAACGCGTCACCGTTCCGTTTCCGCCGGTATGGCGAGCAGGGACTGCATGTCAGTGAACTGTTTCCTCACCTCGCGCGTCGTATCGATGACCTGGCTGTTGTTCGTTCGATGGTCAACGACCACATCAGCCACGGACAGGCGACACTGGCCATGCACTGCGGGTTGACCACGGTGCCGATGCCGAGCATCGGTTCCTGGATCAGTTACGGCCTGGGAACCCGAGAACCCAACCTGCCACCGTTTGTCGTGCTGGCCTCGGCTCTGCCCTACATGGGCAACCAGGTGTGGGATGCCAGTTTTCTGCCGGCTCATCACACCGGCACGCGGCTGGTTCCCGGGCAAGATCCCGTGCCCCACCTGAAAAGCCCACTGCCGTCGGTGTCGCTGGGGCAACTCGAACAGTTGATGCTGCGGACGATCAACCAGCGGCACGCCGAGGACCGTCAGCGGGATCCGCGGCTGCAGGCCCGGATGTCATCATTTCGGACTGCTGCGGGGATGATGAAGCTTGCCCCGCAGGTGCTGGATGTCAGCGGTGAAACACGGTCGACGTTGGAGCAGTACGGTGTTGCCGCCGGTGACCGACAATCGATGGCCTGGCAGATGCTGGCGGCTCGTCGACTGGTGGAGCGGGGTGTCCGTGTGGTCGAGGTGGTTCATACCGGCTCGGGAGCCAACTGGGACTCGCACGGCGACATGCAGCAGCATCGCGCCCGGGCCGGGGAGTTGGACCGGCCCCTGGCAGCGTTGATTGCCGACCTGAAGCAGCGTGGCATGCTGGACCAGACACTGGTGGCAATCTGTACCGAGTTCGGACGATCACCCGCCGGAACGGAAAACGAAAAGGGCCGCAACCATCACAATTCGGCCTTCACCTGTTTGCTGGCCGGTGGGGGTGTGCAGGCAGGGGCCGTGCATGGACAAAGTGACCAGTACGGCAACCTGGTCGCCAGCGATGAAGTCCACGTGCATGACCTGCACGCGACGATCCTGCACCTGATGGGGTTGGATCACGAGCGGTTGACCTATCGCTTTGGTGGTCGTGATTTTCGTTTGACCGATGTGCATGGGCAGGTGGTCACCGAGATCATCGCCTAGCGTGTGGCTGGAACCCGGGCCGGCGCGGTGTCCGAGGGTTTGCGTGTGACCGGGGGGACAGATAGTGTGAGGCGGTGTGTCGAAAACTCGACACCTGACGTGTGGCCTGCGGGAGAGATCATGATGAAACGGCTGATCTGCTGGATGGTGGGACTGGTTCTGTTGACCGGCCAGGGACTGGAGGCGGCTTCCCCGCTGAAATTTCGCCTGGATGTCCGAGCAGGAAAACACGATCGGACGCAAACGCCCCTGGTGGCCAGCGTGCCGTTGCCGGCCGCGAAGATTGCCGCTTCGGGAGTCGTACTGACCGATGCAAATGGGAAGCGGTTGCCGGCACAGTTGACCGCGTCGAGCCTGTTGAAGAGCAAGAATGCCAGGGCCGAATTGCACTGGGTTCTGCCGGCACTCAAGGCGAACACGTCGACACATTTCACGGCAACGATTCAATCTCGAGCTGGAAAAACCCAGCCACCACGGTCCGGTTTCTCGTGGAAAAATTCTCCCGGTCGGTACACCGATGTGCTGCACGGCGATCGTCCAATCGTGCGGTACATGTACAAGGCGTATGACAACGACCCGGCCAAACGGGATCTCGACAACAAGCCGTTCCACCACGTGTTCGACCCGGCCGGAACCCGGTTGTTGACCAAGGGGACCGGCGGTCTCTACACCCACCACCAGGGACTGTTCTATGGATTCACTCGCTGCACGTTCCCGGGTGGGAAGTGCAACACGTGGTATTGCCACGAGGGCGAACACGAACTGCACCGGAAGGTGTTGGCCGAGGAGGCCGGACCGGTCGTGGCGCGCCACCGCACTGAGATCGACTGGAACGATCTCGAGGGGAAACCATTCTGTCGGGAGAATCGTGAGTTGGCGGTGTTCGCCGTCGCCGGCGGGACGTTGATCGAATGGAGTTCCCGGTTGTGGAGTGTTCGTGGCACGGTGACTCTTGACGGGGACGCCCAGCACGCCGGATTCCAGTTCCGGGCGGCAGACGAAGTGGCACAACGACAGAAGGAAAAACTGGTTTATTATCTGCGTCCCGATGGGAAAGATGAGCCGGGGGCGACGCGGAACCCGGTCAAGGGCAAGGGGGCCGAGGATCCGGTCAACAAGCCGATGGTCAACATGCCCTGGAACGTGATGTCGTTCGTGCTCGGACCCCAGAGGTACTCGGCCGTCTACATCGACAGCCCTCGGAATCCCAAGCCTAGCTTCGCGTCGGAGCGGGCCTACGGCCGGTTTGGCGGTTGGTTCGGCGCGCAGACACTGGTCGAGGGCAAGCAGCCGATCGAGCTGATTTACCGGGTGTGGGTGCAGCGGGGTGAGATGACAGGTGCCGACGCCAATCGGCTCTCGGCTGATTTCGCCGATCCGCCCACGGTTGCGGTGTCGACGGTGGAGACGGCGGGGCAAGAGCAGGCCAAGAAGAAACAGGCCGCCAAAAACTCGCCGCTGCGGCAGGTTGCCGATGATCCCACGCTGCCACGGGTTTTGCTGATTGGCGATTCGATCTCGATCGGGTACACGCTGCCGTTGAGGGCGGCGCTCAAGGGACACGCCAATGTTCATCGCCCGTCGGCCAACTGTGGCCCGACCACTCGTGGGATCTCGCAGTTGGACAAGTGGCTGGGATCCGGGGCCTGGGACGTGATCCACTTCAACTGGGGGCTGCACGACCTGAAGTACCTCGGAGCTGATGGCAAGTCACTGGCCGATCCCAAGTCCCCGGGCAGCCGACAACAGGTGCCGATCCAACAGTACGAGAAGAACCTTCGCCAACTGGTGTCCCGGCTGAAAAAGACCGGGGCCACGTTGGTCTGGCGATCGACGACACCGGTGCCACCAGGGGCCAAGGGCCGGGTCGTGGGAGATGCGGTGAAGTACAACGCGGTGGCGACCCGGGTGATGAAGGACAACGGGATCGCCACCGACGACATGTACACTTTTGCCAAGGCCCGGCTGAAAGAGATCCAGCGTCCGGCGAATGTTCATTTCACCCGCGATGGTTCTAAGGCCCTGGCCGGTCACGCTGCTGGGATCATCCGCAAGACGATAGATCCTCGAACCGGACTTCGGACGACCATCAGTGAGGTGATCCACTTGCTGGAGAAGAAAGATCGCGCCGCTGTTCTCAAAAGGGTCGTTCCTCCGGAACAACTCAAGCAGATCCTCAAGCGGCAGACCTTCGAGCAACTGGTCGAGGGATTCTCGACGACGAAGGCGGCCCGATTGCTCGCCGTGCTCAGGGCCATCAAGGACGTCGGGCCCAAGCTGGACCCGACCGGTCACGTGGCGACCTTCACACTGGTCGAGCCGGTGGGCGGCAAGAAGTCGATCGTCCTCAAGAAGATCGGCCACTTCTGGTACATCGCCAATTGATCGATTGGCCGGTCAACGAGGCCCTCGGGTCTTTTTCGGCTTCTTCCTGACGGTGATCGGAACACCCTCCACTCGCCAGTCGCCACGGCGGACGATGTCGGCAACGAGCGAGGCATGAGGAATTCCTGTCGGTCGTGAGAGTCGTGGATTACGGACAACACTATGGCTTCCCGGACTGTTGCGGTTCAAGACACGGGCCGCGATAGCGGTTGGCCTGCTGCCAGTAACCGACGGTGAGTTGCGTTTGTCCGGAGGAACCGGCGATCTGCCCAAGATCACCGACCCGGTGTTTCCGGGGTGGGCAGGCCACGGCTCAAGGGCAAAACCGAATTCGCCGTGAATTCGGCAACTGGTTGTCTCTACGGTGTCTTTGCCGGTTCGAGCACATCGATCCGGCGTTCAAAGAGGCTGCGGGATTGTGGCAACCGGCCGAAATGCGGCGAGATTACGATGCAGTTGCGAGTCGATTTGGCCTCGAAGACCCGTTCATAGCCCGTCACGTATGCGAGTTGTGCCGTGACAAATGCATCGGCGTGTTTCTGCTGGATCGGGAGCCGGACGTGTTCGGTGTAACAGCCGACGACATCGTTGACGGTTCCCCGCTGTACCATCTTCTTTCGAGCCGGACAGAGATCGAACTGGTAGCCGATGTCGCCACTTTCAATGACCTGGCCGTGAAACACGTTCCCCACGCCCAGGCAGTGGACCGCGACCTGGCAGGTCGAGATGTGGCCGCCGTAGATCTGGTTGGCATTGGCCGACTGCATTTGCTCGGGCTGGTCAAAAGTGAAGTTGAAACCAATACAGCCGTTCCGGGTGTAGTCGGCAGTTCCGGCCACGTGACAGGCTGTGAAAACGTTGTAGTAGGGAGATTGGGTGTTGCCGGGGCCATAAAAACCGGACGTGTTGGGTTGCCGAAGGTGGACGGTGATGTGATCGAACCGGCTGTAGCTCATGCCGCTGAGATCGACACCGTAGGCCCCCTCGGTCAGCACCAGGATGTTCAGCCGTGAGATGGCCAGTGAAATGGATTTCGGTTCGCCAGGGACTCGCAGACATCCCGTTCCGGCCGGACCGGAGTAGTGCAGTTCCGATAGCAGGCCGGTGCCGACCAGGTGCACACCCTGTGGGATTTCGAGTGGTCGACTGACGTGAAATGCTCCGGCCGGAATATTGACTTCACCTCCACGACCGGCCGCGGCCAGGGTGGCCTGGATGGCCCGGGTGGCGTCCTGGGTTGGGCTGGCGCCGAACCAGCGAATGTCCAGCGGTCCCGAGTCCACTCGGCTCCAGCGTCCGTCCTTGTTGTCGTTGTCGGATGCCGCCACGACCATCCCGTTGTCGTCGGGACTTCGAGATGAGGAGTTCCAGTAGAACATCCCACCTCCTCCATCGCCGGGGCGGGAGTGTCCCAGGATGAAGGCCGATTGTGCCGAACCGGGCATCACGTCTCGAAGTTCTGCCAGAGATTCAACGGTGAACAGGTGATCCATGGTGCGGGGCTCTAAAAGAACAGGGTGTCACGGATGTTGTCTTGAATCGGGACCTACTGTAACCCGTCGGAGTGAAACCGATACCGTGATGCACAAGGCGGACTCGTGCGGACACCATCCGGGGAGTTGGCGGGGAGATTCCTGTCGCGATAGCATGAGTCGGAATGACGAAACCAATTGGCCTGATTCAGAGACCATTCGAATGCGAGTCGTAAACCCCCTGGCGGTTGTGTTGTGGTGCTGGTTCGGTGCGACGCTGGCCGTTGCGGATGAGCCCGAACCTGGGCAGGTCGCGATGCCCGCGCGTGGAATCTGTGCCCATCGTGGCGCCAGTGACACTCATCCGGAGAATACGATCAAAGCGTTTCGCGAGGCGATTCGGCTGGGAGCGCAGATGATCGAGTTTGACGTCGCGCTGTCGCGCGACGGTCAACTGGTACTGATGCACGACTCGACCGTTGATCGCACGACCAACGGTAAGGGACCGGTCTCGCAACTGACGCTCGAGGAACTCAAGAAACTCGACGCCGGGACCTTCAAGGCCAAGCATTTCGGTGGTGAGCAGGTGCCGACACTCGATGAGGCCCTGGCGATGATGCCCGAGAACATCTGGCTGAATGTTCACCTGAAGGA
>CAWVUS010000021.1:0-34642 GCA_963933195.1 uncultured Planctomycetaceae bacterium | reverse complement strand
CTGGTCGGCGAGCTGTTGGAGTCGGCGTTGTGCTTCTTCGAGTTCGCCGTCGTGCCGTCGGACATCATCGGCATTCCGGGTGCACGTGTCCTGGAGGTTGCTGCGGCGTTCCTCCTGGCGGGTGACTTCAAGCCGCACCTTGTCGAGAGTGTCTTCACAGGTGGATCGTTGTTCCCGGAGCTGTTCCTGGTCGTTCTGGATGGCGGTGGCCTGGGCTGCGAGTTCCTGCTGGCGGTTGGCGGAGGTCTGTTGTTCCTGTTGGGCGGTGTCGAGTTCCTGTCGGCTGGTGCGTTGGGTTTCTTTGATACGTTGAAATTCGGCGACGAGGGCATTGTGTTGATCGTTGGTGGCTTCGAGTTCCCGGTGTCCATCACGCGCGTCGGCTTCCAGTCCGGACACACGGTCGGCAGCATCCTCTCGTTGTGACGTGGCGGCGGTGAGATCGCACTCCGACGAGACGAGTGATTCGTCGAGGTTGCCGAGTTGGTTCTGGTCGGTCTCGATCCGGGCCTCGAGGTCGTCGAGTTCGGTGTGAAGTCGTCTGAGTTCGCTCCGGCGCGAGAGTGGTGAGGCATCGGTGGCGATGGGACCAGCCAGTAGTGTCCCGTCGGATTCGAGCAATTCTCCCTGCAACGTGACAAACCGGGACCCCTGTCCGGGGCCACGGGAGAGTCGCAGGGCATCGGCGAGCGTGTTGACGATCCAGGTGTTCTGCAGCAGATGATCGATCAACCACTGGTTTCCGTCGACGGCCCCGACCCCGTCGGAGACAGGACCGACGACCCCGGGTTGTTCGGCGAGATCCCGAGACGGGGTTGAGTGTTGCGTGTGCGTGGCGTCGGCGGCCAGGAATCCGACACGGTCGGTCAGACGACTGGTGTGTTCGATCAGGTAATCGCCCAGGGGGGCGAGTTGTTCGATGACGATCCACTGGGCGGATTCTCCCAGTGCCACATCGACCAGGGGGGCGCGTTCGAGGTCGACTTCGATCAGGTCCGAGACGCTACCCTGGATCAGGTTCCAGGGCGACTGGTCGGAGGTGCGAGCCCGTTGAAGGATCTCCCGCACTCCCAGCCCGATGCCTTCCTGCCGGCGTTCGAGTTCCTCGAGCACACCGATTCGTGCCTGGTGGGCACTGCGTTGCTCTCGTGCCGCGGAGAGCAACTTGACAGCCTCGTCCTGTTGGGCCAACAACTGGTCACGTGCCTGCCTGGCGCGTGCCCCGTTGGCCTCGATCGCTTCGAGTTCCCGTTTTGCTTCGCTCACCCGAGATTGCCGCAGCTCGTACTCGCGTTGACAGTTCTTCTGGGTTCCGGCGAGTTCCTCGAGCCTCTCGCCGGTCTCGGCCTGTTCGATGTCGAGGGTGCCCAGGCGACTCTCCAGCGCCGCGACTTTTTCGTGACAGGCGGCCACGATGCGGGCCTGTTCGAGCTCGGTACGTCGGATCGTCTCGAGTCGTCCACGATCCAGCTCGATCTGTCGGTTGACGGTTTCCAGGTCCGCGGCAGCGGAGTTCCGTTGATCGGTGGCGGTGCTGAACTGCCGATCGAATTCCTCGAGTTCCTGCTCGGCCTCCTGGTCCAGGCGACGCGTGTCCCCGAGTCGTTGGACCAGTCTTTGAGCGACCCGGGTCAGCTCGAGCCGATCGGCGTCGAGTTCTTCACTCCGACGCCGCTGGTGTCCGACGGTCGCCTGGAGTCCGGCGATTGACTCGCGGTTGACGCTGCGGTGGCCCTCGAGTTCACGGACACGGTCGTCCAGTGAATTGGTGTCCTTGTCGAATTCCGAGAGCACTCGCTCGGAGTCCCGTTTGTCGTTTTCGAGTTCAGCGATGCGGCTGGCAAATTCCTCGACGGTGGCTTCGAGTTGGGCGAGTCGTTCCGAGTGTGATCGGTAGTCATCGGCTGCCAGCCCGATCCACCACGCCTTGAGTTGCTCGGAGATCTCCCGGTAACTCGCCGCCTTCTCCGCCTGGTTCCTGGTCGAATTGAGTTGAGCCTCGACCTCGTCAACGATGTCGGTCAACCGGAGCAGGTTTTGTCCGACGCGATCGAGTTTCCGGAGTGCTTCGATCCGGCGGGCCTTGTAGCGACTGATTCCCGCGGCCTCTTCGAACACGGCTCGGCGTGTGCTGGGATTGGCCTGCAGGATGGCTCCGACCCGACCCTGTTCGATGATGCTGTAGGCCGAACTCCCGGTGCCCAGAAACAGGTTGCGGATGTCCCTCAGGCGACTGGTTTCGCCGTTGATCAGGTACTCGCTGTCGCCGTTTTGCCAGATCCTGCGGCCGATCTGAACCTCAGTGGCTTCGATCGGCAGCAGCCGGCTCTCGTTGTTGAATGTCAGCGTGGCTTCGGCGAAACCGGCTGATTTTCGACCCGATGCCCCGTTGAAGATGACGTCGGTCATCTCCTTGCCGCGCATGCTCTTGGCACTCTGGTCGCCGAGAATCCACTTGATTGCATCGACGACGTTGCTCTTGCCGCTACCATTAGGTCCGACGATCCCGGTGATAGCGGGATTGAAGTCGAACCGGGTGCGGTCGACGAAGCTCTTGAAGCCAAAGAGATCGAGAGACTGGAGCATCCAGGGAGCCGCTAACGGAAGAGCTTCTCCAGGAACGAGAATCGCGATCCCGAGCTGTCCTGAGAGCTGGCTTGGGGATCGGTTGACGAGGTGTCTGCGGGGTCGGGTTTGGTGAGGCGACGATCCACCAGGCTGGCTCCTCCGGGAGCCGAGTCCGACACGGCGGCATCATCTTGTCCCGGCCCGGCCTGGTCCGGTTCGTCTTTGGACGAGGCGTCTGAGTTGGCGTCCTGCACGGAAGTGGGGAAGAGGTTGGGGGGAGCGTCGGCCGGACTGGTGGTTGAATTGGCTGCACGGAAATAGAGGCGCCCGGTCCGGGGCACCGCATCGATGGCGATCTGTCCGGGCACGTTCTGTTGTCTCTGGGCCTGGACGAGCATCTGGACGATATCGGGGTAGGACGCTCCCAGTTTCACCGAGCCACGGATCACGTCGGCAATCCGGGTCGAGACGACTTCGCGTCGCGGTGGTCGGCCGACCTGGTAACGACTGATAGTGACCGTGGGTGCGCCGGGCTGGGCATTGATCCAGATGTGATTGCCGGCTTGCACTGCCAGTGGAGCCCGGAGTTCCTGGTCGTTGCCGAACAGCACGATCTCGGGCCGTTGCAACTGGGTCAGGTGGATCAGTGGTCGGCCGCTCGCTTCGATTTCGTGCAGCGTGAACAGGTCTCCAATCCGCTCGCCCCGGATAACCGGGTCGAGTCGATCGCGAGTCCAGAGGGCCCGGAATGCTCCGTACTGCAGTTCGGCACTTTGCTTGACGAGTCCCGGCTCACGGCAGTGTGGGCAGGACCCCTCGACCGGGTTGCCGTGGTGCCGACAACCCTCGGTGTTGCAGACCTCCAGGGGTTTCAGCAGTTCACGAAGCAGCAATTGGGACGGAGCGTCTTCCAGTGTGCTCAGAGCGGCCAGGGCGTAAACACGGAATGCCCGCTGGTGCCTGGCTGCCTCGGCCAGGGTGGCGGCGCCGGCGTTGTCGTCGAGATAAGCCAGCGCGGTGGCTGCGTGGAAACGAACCTCCAGTTCACTGTTGTCCAAGGCGGTCTTGAGGAACGGGATCGCCTTGGTCCCGATCGCCTCCAGCGAGAGCGCCGCGTTGCGGGCCGTCTGGATCGATTCGAGCTGTCCGGAGAGCTGCTGCATTCGGACCTGTCTGGTCACGTCGTCTTCGCGGACCTTGATCTGTCGAATCACACGCAGGAATCTCGGGAAGTTGTCGCGGTACTTGGGATGTATCTTCAGCACGATCGTGCGGTCGGTCTTGGGGTTGGCCAACGGTTCACGGACCCCGTGGCGGTTGTACGCGTAGAACCGCTTGCCGATTCGGTTGGCGATCCGTCTTGCCATGCGGACACTGCGGTACCGGTTCTTCAGGGCGACCACGAGGTCACGATCTTTCCGCGAGAGACCTCCACCGGGGACTCGGCCTCGCCGGAGAACGCCGGCGAGATCCTCGCTGTCGCCTTCCCCATGGGAGATCAGCACGTGGCCCTTGGCCCGGGCAAAAATGTGTCCGGCCAGCACGCCTTCGCCCGGCACGATGGCCCGCTCGGCAAGGTCGGTTTCCATCAACCAGCCCCCGTTGAGGCTGGTGGCCTCGCTGCCCGGCGGTAGCCTCACCTCGACATCAAATGGGTCACCCTTGCGGATCAACGGTGGCAGGTAAGCTCGTACGATCACCAGGGCGGTTTTTGGAGACCGGAGCAGAGCCTTGGGGTCGGGGACGCCACGACGTTGCATGTCCTTGAGCAGCGACATGCGGAACGGCGAAGGTCGAGGGTCGCCGCCGGTCCCGTCCAGTCCCATGACGAGTCCGACTCCTTCCAGGGTGATCATGCCCAGGCCGCTGATTGAGATGTAGTCGCCGACAGATGCCTCCGCAGCCGTGGAAGTTGTTTTCTCCGAATCGGACGCCACGGTTGGACTCTGAGATCGACTGGACCATCCCGGCCAGGTCAAGGAGTCGGGCCAGCCGATTCCGCGGCAACCGGTCATGGTCAGCAAACAGGCGGCCGAAACAATCAGCCAGCGGCTGGTGTGTTCGGCAGCGGCCCCTTTGTGGGGGTGGCGGGAGAAGTGTGAGCACGTCATCCGTGAGGCTCCGTTGGCGCAATACGCCGGGATCCCCAACGCGACGGGAGATGGACCCCAGTCACAGGGTCCCATCGTGACACGTCACGCCTGGGGGGTGTTTGAGGAGTGGGAGTGGTGAGTGTGAAGTGAGAGAATCGACAGAAGCGGCGGAAAGATAGGATTCCACCTGTGACCGGTCAAGATGAGACCGATGTCCTGGCGACCGTTGCGGTGGCGGGTGTCAGACTGCCCGCTTGGTGCGACCGCCGGATTCGCGTTGTTGCCGTTGCTCGGCCAGTGCTTCGGCCGAGATCATCTGGACAACACTTTGAGCCAGGTAGTCCATTTCCATCACCAGCGCGTCGACCCGTCCCGAGAGGTACATGTACATGATCAGCGTGGGGATGGCGATCATCAGTCCGCAGGCGGTCGTCAGCAAGGCCAGTGAAATGCCCACTGCCAGTTGCTCGGTTTTGCCCATCGAGCCGGCCGTGGCGATGTCGTTGAACGCCTGGATCATGCCCAGCACGGTTCCCAGGAGCCCGAGTAACGGTGTGACGGTGGCGACACCGTTGAGCACACGGAGATGAACTCGCAATTCGCTGACCTGTCGTTCTCCGCCATCGATGATCGCCTGTTCGACCTCGACGCTCGACTTGCCCCACTTGCGGACACCGTGTGCGAAGACCGCCGCAATTGGGCTATCGCTTTGTTCGCACAGTTTCAGAGAACTGTTGCGGTCGAGTTTGCCCTGGCGGATGTGTTCGAGAAATCGGTCGACGAACGGTTTGGGGATCACCCGGCTGCGTTTGAGCACGACCATTCGTTCGACGCTGTACCACAATGCGATGAGCGTGGCTCCGACAAAGGGAATCATGAACAGCCAGCCCATCCAGCCGAGTTGCTTCATGATGCTGACCGGATCGGTCGGCATTCCGAGGGCGTCGGTTTCCTGGGCGACAGTTGCTGTCGGGGCCTCGCTGGCGGGGGGGGTGTCGTCCTGGGCGGCCAGCACGCCACCGACGAGGAACAGCAAAATGAGAGGCAGGGCGGGCCTCAGCATCTTCCACAGCGCCGCCGGGATCATCCGGGGGCGCATTGCCGTTCCGGTCGTGGTTGGTCGGGTCGTCGAGGAGCGATGAGTCATGAACTGGCGAGCCGACGGAGTCGTGGCAGACGTGTTTTGGCCTTGGAGGCGAAGGGACTCTTGGGGTAGGTCTTGAGCAGCAGTTCGAGAGTCCTCACCGCCTCGCCGAATTCCTTGAGTTGTTCCTGGCAGCCCGCGGCCTGGAATAGGGCAGCGGCCTGGATCTTGGGGTAGTTGTACAGGATCTGAACGGCCAGGAACTGTTTCTTGGCTTCGGCAAAGTTCTTTTGGAGAAGAAAAGTTTCGGCCATACGGAGGTGGCTGTTGGCGGCAGTCTGGGTCTTGCGGCCTGCGGGCGACGCGATCACCCGCCCGAATGCGTCACGGGCACCGGCGAAGTCGGGGCGGGGCTTTTGCACAAGGCTACGTCCGAGTATTTCATCGGCCTTGTAGAGCACCTTGCCCTGGGGCCGGGCGCGTTGGAAATCGGCGACCGTGCGAGTCACGGCATCGTAATCTTTGAGCTGGAAATGGGCTTCGGCCAGCAACACCCACGTTTCCTCGAACCATGTTGCCGTAGCGATCTCGGTGTTGGTCCGTTGTTCGAGCACGGCGGTCAGTTCGGATTTTGCCGTCTTGTAGTCTTTCAGTTGCAGCGCGGCCTGTCCGAGTTGGAAGCGAGTTTCCCAGCCGTGTCGGCTGTCTGGAAATCGGGTTCTCAGGGCCTTGCCGTGTTCACGAACCTGTTGCCATTGCCTGTTCTCGGAGGCGATTCCGATGAGCCGGAACAGGGCGTCCTGCTGGATGTCCTTGTCACCGTCTTTCGATCCGGCGATTTGCAGGAAGGCATCGCGGGCCTGGGTGAGTCGTCCGGCGACCAGGTCGCTTTCGGCGAGGCTGAAACGGGCACTGGTGACCATCTGGCTGTCGGGGTGCTCGGTGACCAATTGCTTGAAGAGCGGGTCGGCCTTTTTGAAGTCTCCCACGTCGGCGTGCATGCCGGCCCACTCGTAGAGCAGGACATCGCGGTCCTTGGCCTTGGGGAACTGCTTGAGGAGTGCCGAGTAGGCCGCGTCGGCGCGTGCGGTTTTCTTGTCCAGCGCGAGCAATCTCGCGGCTCGCCGTGCGGCCAAAAATGCGAAGGAGCTCTTGGGATAGGCCTTGGCAGCCACCCGGTATGCCTCGGACGCTTTCTCGGCCGACCCGGACTTCTCGTGACTCTCCGCGGCCTTGTAGGCGGACTCTGCAGCCAATTCGTCTTTTGGATGCAGGGTGACGACCCGGCCGAACAAGGCGGCCGCCTCGTCGTATTTCTTGGATTCAAACAGGCTCCAGCCTCGTCCCGAGAGTCCTGCGGCGTGGAAGGGGGATTCCGGTCCCAATGCGATCAGGCTGCCGAAGAGTCGGTCGGATCGTTTGTAGTTTTTCGCCGCGTAAGCCGCCTCGGCCATCCGGCGGACCGTCTGGGCGTAGATGGGCTTGTTGCGGAAGCCGTTGGCCAAACGGGTCAGGGCGAGGTCCGCGGCCGGTGCCCGGCCCTGGCTTTCCGATGATTCGGCCACAACCACCAGGGCGTCGGCGGCCAGGGGGCCTTTGGGATGTTTCTTGAGGTACTTCGAGGCGGCGTCAGTTGCGAGTTTGTGTTGTTTGGCCGCGAGAAAACTCGAGGCGGCCAGCACCAGCGCGTCGTCGAATTCTCCGGCCCGGTCCGAGTTGTCGATCGAGGTGAGGAACGGCTTCAGAGATTCCAGGACCAGTCGGTCGTCACCCAGCCGGCTGGCGACCCGGGCCAACTGGTACCGGGCCCGGTTGCGGATCTTCTCGGTTTGGCCCTGCGCCATGGCGGTACGAAAGAGTGTCACGGCCTCTTTCAGGTTGGCGTCCCCGCCCCGGGCCACTTTCAACCGACCGGCCTGAAGCCGGTGACGTGTGGCCAGTGTACTCTTGGGAAACTCGCGGCTGAACCTGTCGATCAGGGCCTGGATCTGCCCGAGTTGTTTTTGTCGGGCCGCGGGGTCGGTGACTGTCTCTGAGAAGAGCAACAATGCCTCAGTGGCGTACAGTAGACCCTGGTCGTTGGCTGGATGCTTGGGCCAGCGACGGACCACCGCCTGAAAACGGCTGGAGGCCTGGATGTACTTGCGGGAACGGAATTCGGTGTCAGCCCACTGGAACTGGATGTCCCGGGCCAGGTCGGGTGCCGGTTTGCCGTCCTCGGCCTGGCGGAAGGCAGCGATCGCGTCCTGGGACTTGTCCAGGGCCTTGAGACTCACGCCTCGCCAGTAATCCGCCACGGCTGCCTGGTCTGGATCCAGGCGTGCCGTCTGGAAACGGGTGACAGCCTCGCTGTACTGGCCCAGTTGGAACCTCGCGTATCCGGAATTGAGCCTGGCCGAGAGTGCCTCGGGACTCTTGGGGAACTCCCGGGCCAGTCGGTCCCAGACCGTGGCCGCCTCGGCGAATCTCTTGGCATCAAACTCGAGAGACCCCAGTCGCGAGAGGGCCTTGTCGGCGTGTCCGGAGACCTTGTCGGTGGCCAGTCGGCCATAGAGACGGCGGGCCTCATCACTCATGTCGCCCTGCTCACAGCAGACCGCCAGTCCGAAGAGCACCTCGTTGACCAGGCGTCCCTTGGGGAACTCGGCCAGCGACCCGCGATAGATTTTCTGGGCCTGAGCGTACTTCTTCTGCTGGACCAGTGCGTCGCCGAGATAGAACTGGCCCCAGTCGCGGAGTTTGTGTTTGGGGGCAGCCTTGAGGTAGGTCTGCAGGCTGGCCGACGCGTTGGCCCATTCGCCCAACAGATAACCGCATTCACCGATCCGGAACAGGGCGTCTGAGTGATTGGTGTCCTTGGGATGATTGGCGACGAATGTTCGAAACTCGGTGCGGGCGTCGGTGTACTTCTTGAGGTGGGTCAGAGAAACGCCCAGTAGCAGCCGTGCCGAGGCTGCCTGGGGTCCGCGAGGGCGGGGCTTGAGGAAGGCCCTCAGGTGCTCGGCTGCCAGCAACCACCGCTTTTGCTTGTAATGGCCCACGCCCAGGCGATAGTCGTCGCTGGCGGTGGCTGGGGCCGCCTGGGCGGAAAGATCTGGCGGTGTGGTCGCGGTGGTGAGCAGTACCAGGGCGAGCGGCCACTGGATCGCCGTTCGGAAGAGGAGGTGACGCATGACCGGATCGCTTGGCGAGTCAAAACTCGAACACCGCCGTCGTTCCGGGAGTGGCCCTTCGTCTCCTCGTCACGTCCCACGGCTCGTGTGTGACCCTATGGTAGCCGTCTTGCCGCGAACCCATCAAGCACAAGCCCGGCGAGGGCGTCTGCCTTGCCGGGCTTGCTGGAACGTCAGGGGTCGGTCCTGGAACCGCGATCAACGCGGGGTGGGAGGACCGGCACAGCGAATCAGGTGGTCGTGATCGAGGTAGACCACGTCCTTGGTCTCGTCGACGTTGGTGAATGGCACCGGCCAGTGCGACCGAATCGTCTTGGTGTAGTACACCGTGGCCTTGTAGTGGCAGTGGTGCAGCTTGGCCGGACCGACCATCGGGTAGAACCGGCAGGGATCGACACGGTCCACGATCAGTTCGACGACGATCTTCACGTTGTTCCGAGTCGTTTCGGCGAGGAACGCATAACCACCGGATGCCTTGTCGGGCAAAGACCTCATCACCTCGTCTTCGGACGGAGGATCGAGACAGTACAGGGGCGCGTGTTCACCCTCGATTGGGTCTAGCACCGGCACCCTGTCGTACCGTTCTTCCTCGTGGTACGTGTCTTCGATCATCTCGCTGAAGTAAGGACTCACCGGGATCAGCGGCGTGGTGACGAAGAACTTTGCTCCGTCCAGAGCCACGGCCACGACTCCGTTGAAGATCATACAGCCACTGCTTGCCGAACTGGCAATCGCCAGAGTCAGGATCAGGGCCAGTCGTCTGTTACGTGTCATCTCAAGATTCCCTGCACAGGGTCCGCATGCTGGTTGGCAACCTGTTGGAGCCAACCGGATCGTTCAAACCGAATCGTGTGCCCACCCCAGCGTCCGGGATTCCTACCAGTTTTCCGGGTTGATGAACCACCACCACTTGTCCGTCCGGGGACGGAAGTTGAGGCTCCAGTGTCCATCGTCCCACTCGAGTTGAGCCTGCCGCCAGCCCATCGGGATCTGGGGGTAGGGGTAGAATGGCCCGATGTACGGCCAGGCGCTGGCACTGTACTGTTCGGGATACGCCACCTGGGAATAGTTGGGGTACGCGGCGTAGCTGGGCCACGCGTGGTTGGGCATGTTGGGCATGTTGTAGACCACGTTCGAGGCACGTCCCCCGGGGTGGCCGTAGCTGGGTGGCGCCGGCATGCCCGGTCCTGCTCCCGGTGCAGCCGGGCCGGGACCCGGTGCTGGACCGGCCGGCTGGAAGGCTGCCTGTTGCAGTCGTGCCGACTGGAAGGCTGCCTGTTGCAGTCCTGCCGGTCGGCGTCCCAGGGCCAACTGGTTCTCAACTTTCTTCACGCCAGGTACCGTCGCGGCGATCTGCTCGGCGTAAGCACGCTCCTGCAGTGAATTCACCGTGCCGGCCAGTTGAGCGGTTCCCTGGCGGAACCGGATCTCGATGTCGTAGCTGCTCAGCTTGGCCTCACCCAGTGCACGAGCAATTTGCTCGGCCATTTTCTGGTTGGCCAGCTTGTTGGCTGGCGTGGGCCTGGGATCCGGTGCGAATGCCACCGGCTTGATTGTCGGCGTCGGGGCCTTGGCCGGAATAACCTTCAACTGGTTATCGACCGCCGCAATGCCGTTGACTCCGGTCACCACCTTGGTCACCGCAGCCTTTTGACCGGCGTCGGCAACCGACCCGGTCAACTCGGCCTTGCCCGCCTGGAAGCGGATACTGATGTTGTATCCACTTAGGCCAGCTGACCGCAGGGCCGAGGCAATAGACTCGGCCATCTTTGTGTTGTAGGCCTTCGTATCCTGAGGTTTTGCGGGGGCTTCCGCCTTGTCCGCACCTCCAAAGTACTTCAGGAACGATGGCAGTCCTGCTGAACTCGTGCCGGGCGTGGCCGCCAGTAGGGTTGCCAGCAATGCCCATGTCTGAAACCGTCGCATGAACCAACTCTCCTCAGTTGCGTACGAACCGCGTACGAGAAACCCCGCGCACTGGCACGGATGCTGATTCTTATGATCGGATCAGTTGCTCCGGTTGGTTAAACTTTTCTGGTTATTTCGTTTCAGGGTTTTCAGAAGTTTTTCGTTTTACCGCGTTAAAGCCCATTTACATGATCGCCGCGGAAACGGCATTGGAGAGGTGAACGAGCCGCCAGGGTGCACGAGAACGGATGGCACTGGTCAACAGGATGCAGAAGGCGTCCCGGTCCCGATCCATCCAGCACATGGTTCCGGTTGCTCCGGTGTGTCCAAAAACGGTCGGTCCCAGCGAATCACCCCAACTGGCAGACGTGCCACGGTGATTCAGTTTCCAACCCAGTCCCCACGGACGGCTTGCTGCCAGTTGAGGAGGGATTCCTGGCATCGTTGCCAGGCGGTTTTCGGTCATCGAGCGAACTGTCGCCGGAGCCAGGACTCGCGTGCCTCGAACCTCTCCATCTCCCAGCATCAACTGGCAGATGACGGCGAGATCTTCGGGCGAGGCAAAGGCACCTCCCCAGGGGGCTCCAAATTCCTGCCAGTAACGACTGTTCCACCCGAAATCGGATCCCACCTGGTATTCGGGGACTTCGACCCTCACCAGTCTTTTTCGATCCAGTCCGCGGCTGCCGAGTGCGATGTCCTCGAGTTCCAGCGGCTCGAACAACTCGCGACGCAAGACTTCACGGATGGGTCGTCCGGCGAGTTTTTGCACCAGTTCGGCGGTGACCAGTGTTCCCATGCTCTGGTACTTGTGGTCGGTGCCGGGGGCGAATACCGGCGGCGATGTGATGGCACCGGCGATGAATGTCTTTAGTGGTGCGTGACGTTTTCGCAATTCGGCATTGTTGGGCAGCATGTCGGGCATGCCGGAGGTGTGGGTGAAGAGGTGTTCGACGAGGGTCTCTTCCTTGTGATGAGCAGCGAAGTCAGGGATATAGCGGGCGACGTGGTCCGAGAGATTCAACTGGCCGCGCTCGACCTGCAGCATGCCGGCCAGGTAAGTGATCGGCTTGGAGATCGAAGCGAGAAGGAACAGGCCGTCTTCTCTGATCGGTTCGGCGTTTGGCTCGGGCCCTTGCCGTCCAAAGAACCGCGGAGGAATCACCCGGCCATGCCGTCCAACGAGGATTGCCCCGCCGGGGACTGGAGCCTGTGGACCGGTGGTCCATTTCCTCAGCAATCGGTACGCGGTTTCCAGTCGCTCGCCATCGATTCCGATTTCTTTCGGCTTGGCGTACTTGAGATGTCCCATGAGTTCTCCATCGCGTTGGGGTCGGTGAGAGTAGTCCGATCCGAACGGAGATGATATCCTAGGACGTGCCTGACCGCCCGGGTGACCGCAGGGGTTCGCGGCTGTCGGCAGGTGTTTTTGCGGTGTGGAGACCGAGGCTGATGGCCAAGAAGAAGACCACCAAGCAGACAACCAAGAAGGTTGCCGAGGAGACAGCCGAGAAGGTTGCCAAGAAGGCCACCAAGAAGGCCACCAAGAAGAAGGCCGTCAAGCGGAAGAAGAAGGCGTCCGATCCGACTCGCTATCGCCTGATCTGGGGCGTGTACAGCAGTAGCATGCGGGAGGAAGCCCGTTTCGACTACGACCGGCGGGAGGATGCTGACAAGAAGGCCGAGCAACTGAAGGCCAAGGGCAAGAAGATCTACTGGGTCCAGCCGATCAAGGAACCGATCGTTCCCGGCGAAGACGACGAAGACGAATAGGTCTTAAAGTCAAACAGCCGGGCAAGGTGCCCGGCTGAAGTCTGAGTTGTCACACGGTCGTTGCTACTTCTGGGCCAGACGCGCCCGTCGTGCAGCACGACGACGTGCTCGCCGGGCCGTGTCGCTGGGCTTTTCGTAGTATTCGCGACGCCGCATTTCTTTCTTGATGCCGGCGTGTTCCACCAGTTTGCGGAACCGCTTCACCGCGTCCTGGATTTTCTCGTTATCGCGAAGCCGCAGTTTGACCACGGGTCGTCTCCCGTCTGATTCGTATCCGTTGGGGGGGAAGAGCTACCGTAGCAGAACTGCCGACGGTGGCCAACCGAAAGCGGGCGGAACCGGCGTCTTCGTCAGGCTGTCACTCGATTTCGCGGGGTTCCAAGATGCCCAGCCCGGCCAACTTGTCGTGGCACTCGTCCCGCTCACGGCAACGTGTCAGGTCTTTCCAACTGGGGTCCTGGGCAGCCAGGAACGTGTCCAGGCCCAATGGCGGCGGTTGTCCGGCGTCCTGGGCATGAGACATCAGGCGTGTCAGCACGCCCTTGTCCAGTCGTGTCAGAAACATTCCATCGACACGGTAGTCCTGGAACGCTTCCCAGACGATCGGGAACAACGGTTGCACGATCTGTTCGCCAATGGTCGTCGCGTAATCACGAATTTCCTGTTGTGCGTGGCTGTCCATTCTCAGGGCCAGGAAATGCAACAGGTTGTGCAGGTCGACCTTCCAGTATGCCTCCGTGTAGGTCGACAGTGGCAGGTCCTTGCGGGCTTGTTCGCGGGCGACCCCGGCGTCGATTCGTTCCTGGTAGATGCGTTTCGAGTGATCCTGGAGTTCTCGCTCTGTCTCGGTGAGTTGTTGACCCAGTTCGGTGGAGAGCAGGTCACCACTCCCCTGCCGGTTGCTCTGGGCTTGGCTTCTCCAGGCATCAGTTGGAGTTGTCTGCGAGGCGTCGATGGCGATCGAGTACCGGGTGCTGTACTCGTTGACGTTGGCGGTGCGGTGCCGGATCCACTGCCGCCAGCAGTCCATCGGCACTCTCACCAGCAGCTTGATTTCGGCCATCTCAAATGGAGTGGTGTGTCGGTGCCTGAGCAGGTAACGAATCAGGGTGCGGTCGTCGGAGACCTTTCGTGTTCCGGCACCGTAGCTGACCCGGGCGGCCTGGACGACCGATCCGTCGTCACCCATCACGTCGACCAGGCACACGAAACCATCGTCGAGGACATCGAACTTCTTCCAACGCAGTTGGTCGACAATTTCCGAGCGGTCCTCGGTGGTTGACTCGGCAGGCTCGTTAGTCATCCCGGTCGATTCCTCCCTGATCTCCGATGTTGGCAAACCGACTGCCATCCGGACACCGGCAACGCTCGCGGATTGTCGTGGACAACCGGTGAGTTTTCCAGTCCACGGTGACAACTTGGGTCCCGGTTTGCGTTTCCCATTAGTGCCGATTAGTCTCTGACCACGCTGGCCGACAGCCCTGTTGGCGGCTCCGGAAACTCCAAAAGGACATTTCACACGATGGCTGACGTGCAGATCCAGATGAGAGAAAACGGTCCATTCTTGGTCAGTGGCCCTGTCGAATTGACTGATGCCAACGGTGCCGCATTCGACTTGAGCGGCAAGGAGACCTTTGCTTTGTGTCGCTGTGGAGCCTCGGCCAACCGACCGTTTTGTGATGGCAAACATCGCGATTGCGGCTTCGAGTCGGCCGAGACGGCTTCGGGAGCCTGACCTCCTCCGTCGCGGTTTGTGGATTCCACCAGGATCGAGGTGACGTGATGACGCGAGGCACTTGGTGGCCGGTTCGAACGGACGGGCCAACGTGGTGGGTGGCATGGGTCGTGATGGTGGTCTCGGGAGTCGCCGTGTCGGTCGCCAACGCCCAGGCCCCTCCCGCTGATGTCGCGGCACGTCTGGAGGCTGGTCGCAGATCCCTGGTCGCAAAGATCGAGTTGCTCAAGAAGAACGAGTCGATCCGGCGCAGGCTGGTGGCCGATGTCGAGGTGTTCGCCAAGGCGGTTGACTGGGCCGTACGGCACAACGAGTTCTATGCGGCCCGGTCGGGGCAGGCCGCGTCGGCGTGGGTTGCCTACGCCGAGACAGCATTGGCCACCGGGTCAAGGCGTGCCGAGGAACTGGCTGCGGGGAAGCCATCCTGGGTGTTGCAGCCAGGCAGCACGATCCGAGGTTACTACTCGAAGGTCGATGGTTCGGTGCAACCCTACGCCGTCTCGTTGCCACCTGGCATCAATCCTCGCTCTGGCACTCGTCATCGACTGCACCTGAAACTCCATGGTCGCGGTGGCACGCTGAATGAACTCCGGTTCATTGCCCAGCACGAGGGCAAGGCGTTGCCCAAGGGGCAGGAGTTTGTGCAACTGGATGTCTTTGGTCGGACCAATAACGCGTACCGGTACGCGGGCGAGACGGACGTTTTCGAGGCATTGGCCGACCTGGAACGTCGTGTTCGTATCGACAACCGGCGAATCACGCTCTGGGGGTTCTCGATGGGTGGTGCCGGTGCCTGGCACCTCGGCTTGCACCATCCCAGCCGCTGGTCCTCGGTCGGACCCGGTGCGGGGTTTGTCGACTTTTACAAGTACCAGAATCAGACCGAGCAACGTCCGGCTCACCAGCACAAGTCGCTTTCGATTTATGACGTCGTCCCGTACGCGCTGAATGCTCACAACGTTCCTGTGTGCACCTATGGCGGCGAAATAGACAAGCAGTTGTTGGCGAGTACGACGATGGTGGATCGTGCCAAGCGGCTGGGGGTACCGATCAAGTTGTTGATCGGACCCAAGACCGGCCATCGGTTCCATCCGGATTCGTTCAAGGAATTCATGGCCTTTCACGACAAGCACGCTCGGACGGGACGGCGGTCCTATCCCGGGCGTACCGATATCCGGTTTGTCACCTGGACGGTCAAGTACAACGTGTGCGAGTGGTTGACGGTCGAGGAGATGGAGAAGCTGTACCAGCCGGCGGTGGTGCAGGCGACCCGGGCTGCCGACGGGACGCTGAAGCTGAGAACTCGCAATGTCACCGCATTGCAGGTGGCACGCGACGTCGCTGACCGCATCGAGATCGACGGGGTCAAGCACCGGCTGGCGACTGCCGCTGACGGGTTGTTGCCGGGCGTTTTCTATCAGAAGAACGGCAAGGACTGGAACGTCCTGGGCTACGACGATTCGCGGAACTTCCAGAAGAACGTCGGGCTCAACAAACGACACGACCTGCAGGGGCCGATTGACGACGCCTTCATGCAGCCGTTTGTTTGTGTCCGCGGGTCCGGAACTCCCTGGTCGACGTCCCAGGCCGACTGGGCCAACTGGACACTGCAGCGGTTCGCTGCCGAATTCGACAAGTGGTTGCGGGGTCGCATTCGTGTGGTGACTGACACCGCGGTTGACGAGGAGATGATCGCCAACAACAACCTGGTGCTGTTTGGCGACCCCGGATCGAACTCGGTGATGGCGCGGGTGATCGAGAGGTTGCCGGTCGAGTGGTCCAAGGAGGCCATTCGGGTCGCGGGAACCAGTTACGACCCCGGTTCGCATGGTCTTTCGATGATCTATCCCAATCCGTTGAACCCCCGCCGCTACGTTGTCATCAACTCGGGACACACCTTCCACGAAGCGGATTTCAAGAACTCCAATTCGTGGCTGTTTCCTCGCCTGGGAGATATTGCCGTGCAGGCCATTTCGAAGAAGGCGACGGGGGAATATGACGAGTCGATCAAGTGGGCCGGATTCTTCAATTCGGAGTGGCGGTTGGATCCATCGTCGCCGGTCGAGAACAAGTCCAAGAACAAGTCCAAGGGCAAGGCAGGAGAGTAGATGGCCGTTTCTGGCGTTTGCGTGGACGCTGAACTGCTAACGCGGTTCGCGTCGTCCTTGTTCCAGGCTGCGGGGGTTCCCGATGACGAGGCCGACCTCGTCTCGACCAGCCTGGTCGGTTCGAATCTTCGCGGCCACGATTCGCACGGTGTCGTTCGGATTCCCCGTTACCTGCCGTTGCTGGAGACCGGTGAACTGGTTGCCGGCGCCGGGTTGTCGGTTCTCTCGGAAACCTCCGCGATGTTGTGTGCCGATGCCGCGTTCGGTTTTGGCATGGTACAGATGACACGGCTGATCGACCGGTTGGATGACAAGGTCGATCAGTTGGGCGTGGCGTGTGGGACCCTGGTTCGCTGTGGGCATGTCGGTCGGGTCGGGGAATGGGCCGAATTGGTGGCGGCGCGGGGTCGGGCGGCGCTGGTGACGGTCAATGACAATGGCGTGCTGAAGTGCGTGGCGCCGCCGGGTGGAACCGAACCGACGGTCAGCACCAACCCGATTGCGATCGGGGTTCCCACGGGTGATCAACCGTTGGTCGTTGATATCTCGACGAGTGTCGTGGCCAACGGCAAGGTGCTGGTGCAGCAGGTGGCCGGTGAGACGTGTCCGGAGGGATGGTTGCTGGATGCCGATGGCCAGCCAACAACCGATCCTGCGGTCCGCTTTACCGATCCCCGTGGAACGATCCTCCCGATGGGTGGGTACAAGGGATTTGGCCTGTCCCTGTTGCTGGACATACTCGTGGGCGGTCTTTCCGGCGGCAGTTGCCCGCCAGCGGCCGAGGGGGCTCCGGGGACCAACAATGTGCTCGTGGTGGTCTGGGATCCAGAGCGGTTTGCCGGGTCTGGACATTTCCTGGGCGAGGCCGACAAGCTGATCCAGTTTGTCCGGGGCGTGAACCGGGTGCCGGGTGTCGAGTCGATTCGCCTGGCCGGGGATCGCAGCAACCAGATGATGACGGACCGCCTGGCCGGGGGAGTGCCGCTGGATTCCGGGACGTGGGATTCGCTGTGCCAGACCGCATCCGATCTGGGCGTCGTTCCGCCTACCACTCAAACCCCAGCATGATGCTCGAGAGCCCGCTGCCGATTCCTAGCCAGGCGACCAAATCGCCGGTGTCCAGGTGGCCGGCCTCCGCACCCAGTGCGGCGGCAATCGGCAACGCCGTCGCACCCGTGTTGCCCAGGAATTCCACGGTTGAGTAGTCGATGGCCGGGTCGAGCCCCAGCCGTTCGTAGAGCAGGTTGCGATGAGCTCTGCCGACCTGGTGGGTGAAGGCCTTGTTGACGTCGCCGTTGTCCCAGCCCAGGACGTTACGAGTTTCATCCCATGTCGCCGCCGCCAGTTCGATTCCCGCGTGCAACAGGGCCTCGGAATCGGTTTCCATCCTGGGGCGCAGGTCACCGTGGTTTTCGGCCGAAACATCTCCGGCACACAGATGGTGGGCGGAGGTGTCGGAGCGGACGACGCCTCCGAGCAGCCGGTGGCCGGTCCTGGAGAGCCGCCGGTCGCAGAGCACGATCGCTGCCGAGCCGGAGCCGATTGTGAGTGACGCGAAAGCGGACTTGATCGTCTGACGGGTCAGGTTGTCGTCCTGGATCAGCGAGTCGATGGTGCCTTCGACCAGGCCCCGTCCGATCTCGGTTCCGACCACGACCCCGGCAGTGACCTGGCCCAGTTCGATCATGTTGGCCAGCAACAGGCACCCGTTGAGCAGGCCGAGGCACGCGTTGGAGACGTCCAGGATCAACGCGTCAGCTGGCAGGCCGGTGGCCGCGTGCACGCCGCTGGCGGTTGCTGGTTCCAGCTGGTCTCGGCAGACCGACCCATGCACCAGCACGCCGAATTGCGACGGGTCGATTTGGCTGGCCACGATCGCATCGCGGGCCGTTTGGGAACTGATGTCGCCGGGCCGCGTGCCGGGAGGAAAAAACCGCCGCTCGCGAATGCCGGTCATCAGTTCGAGCCGACCCTCGGGGAGGTCGAGTCGACCGTAGACGTCGGCCAGTCGATCCTCGATGGCCTGGGACGTCACCACTTCGTCGGGCAGTCGACAGCACAGGGCCTCGACGCAGACGTGCTGGAACCGCATGGGCGGGGCTGATTGGTGACTAGTTGGGGGAGGGAAAGTCGAACTAGGAGAGGTTGGTGGAGGGCTGACTCGCCAGATCCTCTCGCAACTGCTGTTCCAGTGTTTCGATCGCGTCGAGCTGATTCGATCGCTGGTCATCCGGCAATCGACTTTCGCCCAACGAGAGCTTGACCGAACTGCGGACGAACTGCAGGCCGCGGAGCAACAGGTCACGTTGTGTCGTCGTGAGTTCCACCTGAGTCATTTCGTTCATGGCACCGCACCGACTTGTCACGTTGAATTTGTTCCGCCGTCCTCGTGTCTGTTGTCGACCCGGAGTAGTCATCGGCTTGGGGACCGATGTTGTAAGCCGGATGATAGCGATTACATCGAATCTTCCGCTCGGAGATTGCCCGCTTCAAAGGCGCTGGCCATGGCCTGGGGCACCTGGGCTTCGGCCAACACGACCTCCGCCCGGTTTTCCACTGTTTTTGCCTTCATTTCCTGTTCCTGTGCCACGGCCTGGGCCCGACGTTCCTCGGCCTTGGCCCGGGCGACCCTCATGTCGGCCTCGGCCTGGTCCGCCTGCAGCCTTGCCCCGACGTTCTCACCGACGTCAATGTCGGCGATGTCAATCGAGACGATCTCGAAGGCGGTCTGGGAGTCGAGTCCCTTATCGAGGACCGTGCGGGCAATCAGCATGGGTTGCTCGAGGACCCGTTCGTGTGAGTCGGATGATCCAATCGCGCTGACGATTCCTTCGCCCACGCGAGCAATCACCGTTTCCTCGGTCGCCCCACCGACCAGTTGCGAGAGGTTGGTGCGGACGGTGACCCGTGCCCGAGCCTTCAGTTGGATGCCGTTCTTGGCAACACCATCGAGAGTGGTGCGACCATGCCGGGAGGGGTCGGGACAGTCGATCACCTTGGGGTCGACACTGGTGCGAACCGCGTCGAGCACGTCGCGACCGGCCAGGTCGATTGCGGCCGCCGTGTCCCAGTTGAGTCCCAGTCGCGCCCGCGTGGCTGCGATCAACGCCTGGACCACTCGCAGGATATTGCCACCGGCCAGGTAATGGGCCTCGAGGTTGTTGGTCTCCACGTCAGTCAGGTTGGCCTGCACCGCCATGATCCGTGCCTGCACGACCACCTGGGGGTTGATCTTCATCAATCGCATCAGGACCAGCTTCAGCGGCGAGATTTTCGCGCTGCTGGTCATCGACCGGATCCACGTCGGGAACAACGGCAACAGCAGCCACAGGAAGACCAGGAAGAACAACCCGACGAAGGCGCCCACGACGATCAGAAAAATTTCACCTGGGCTCATGTTGTCAGTTTCCTTCCACGATTGGTCCACAACCCGTTGCCGGGATGCCGCCTGCGCCGTCGCCACCATTCTAGGTGTCATGGGCCGGTGTGCAAGCAGCGAATGATGTCTGCCACGGCAGGACTTGCACGGTCGTCGCGAGTTCGTATGCTCGAAACCCGAACTCGACTCGGCCGGAGTGGGCTGAATCAGACGTGACCCTCGGGAGAAATCGATGAGTGCCGAAGCCAGGATCGTTGAATTGGGACTTGAATTGCCCACACCTCCGTCCCCGGGTGGGACCTACATGCCGGTCGTGCAGGTTGGCGACATCTGCTATGTCTCCGGACACGGGCCGGTGCAGGTGGACGGCACGATGCTCACCGGAAAGGTGGGCGAGGAGATGGGCGAGGAGGAGGCCAACGCGGCGGCGCGGGTCACGGGCCTGGCCATCCTGGCAACGCTTCGGGCCCACCTGGGCAGCCTCGATCGTGTCACCCGCTTCGTCAAGGTACTGGGGATGGTCAATTGCACTCCCAACTTTGGAACCCAGCCGAAGGTCATCAACGGTTTCAGCGACCTGATGGTTGAAGTTTTCGGAGAGAGCGGGCGGGCGGCTCGCAGCGCGGTGGGAATGGGCGCCTTGCCTGGAAATATTCCTGTCGAGGTTGAGGCGATCGTCCAAGTCAGCGACTGATCTTCCCCCGCAGCGACGTGAGGGTTACAAGATCGTCGGAGGCAGACGTGTCGTCCGCCCTCGAGGACCCTGGCTCATGGCTTGTGCGGACGTGGTTGTTGTCGGAGGCGGCGTTGCCGGTCTCTGGGTTCTCGATGAACTTGTCCGGGCCGGCCACGAGGCCGTGCTGCTGGAAAACTCGCGGTTGGGTTGTGGCCAGACCGTCGCCGCGCAGGGAATCATTCACGGTGGCCTGAAATATTCGCTCTCGGGCACCGCCACCGGTTCGGCGCTGGGAATCAAGCAGATGCCGGAGGTCTGGACCGAGTGCCTGGCCGGACGCCGCGAACCAGATCTCCACCAGGTCGCTGTCCGCAGCCCGTCCTGCCTGTTGTGGCGAGGTCGCTCGCTGGGATCCCGGCTTGGGTTTCTTGGCGCACGTCTCGGGCTGGAAGTCACTCCGCGACCCCTCGAAGACGACGATCGTCCCGCCGTCCTGGCTGATCATCTTGGCCCGGTGGCGGTGATGGATGAACCGGTCATCGACCCGGTCAGCCTGCTGGAGTCTCTTGCCCGCCGGCACCGTCACCGGTTGTTTCTCTATGACCCTGAACACGCCAGTTGGCAATTGGATGGTCCTGGGCAGGTCACGAGCCTGAGCATCAGGCACCCGTGGGACAGTTTGCCAGGATCCACGCTGCAACTGGTTCCCCGGGGCGTCGTGTTGACCGCCGGAGCCGGCAATGCCAGGCTCCGCGAGCAACTGGGACTGTCGGCCGCGGCGATGCAGAGGCGGCCTTTGCACATGGTGATGGTGCGAGGTGAGTCCTCGGACTTGCCCGAACTGTGCGGGCACCAGGTGGACGGGGCACACACTCGCATGACAATCACCTCGGATGTCGATTCCCGTGGTCGGACGGTCTGGCAACTCGGTGGCCAGGTGGCCGAGGACGGCGTGGCGATGACGAGGCAGGAACTGGCCTGCCATGCCGCTGCGGAACTGGCGGCTGTCCTGCCAGGCCTGGATTTCGATGGGCTCGAGATCAACACGTATCGCGTGGATCGGGCCGAGGCAATGACCGAGGGTGGCCGTCGGCCGGAGACCCAGAGTCTGCGGATCGATGGCAATACACTGACGGCGTTTCCCACCAAGCTGGCGCTGGCACCGGTGCTCGCCCTGGAGGTCGCTGCCGCAATCGCTCAACTTGTGCCTCGAGATCCTGGCGATGTTTCGACCGACATCCAGACGCTCGAGTGGCCTCGCCCGGAAGTGGCTCGTCCTCCCTGGGAGTCGGCCATCGACTGGTTGCCATTGGCGGGCGTGTCGGCCGCACGTCGGGCTGCCTGAGCACGCCGTTGGCCACGAGATCACACCATGAACATCCGCCCGCTGGGACGCACCGGTCTGGAGGTTTCCCCGTTGGGGTTCGGAGCGTTCAAGATCGGTCGCAACCAGGGGATCAAGTACCAGCACGGTTACGAGTTGCCCACCGATTTGGAGGTCGAGGAACTGATGGCCGAAGTCCTCGGTTTGGGCATTCGCTATATCGATACCGCTCCCGCATACGGGGTCAGTGAAGAGCGTCTTGGCCGCGTCCTGGATGACAACGACCCGAGACTGGTGATCTCGACCAAGGTGGGTGAGACGTACCAGGACGGGGTGTCCCGATACGAGTTTTCTCCCGAGGCGACCCGGGCGAGCGTCGACCGGAGTGCCCGGAGACTTGGCCGGGACGTTCTCGACGTGGTGTTTGTTCACTCCGATGGCAATGACCTGGAGATCCAGGAGTCCAGTGGAGTGGTCGAAACGTTGCTGTCTCTGAAGGCCGAGGGCCGGGTGCGTGCTGTCGGGTTTTCGGGCAAGACGGTCGCGGGGGCCCGGAGGTCACTGGAGTGGGCCGACGTGGTCATGATCGAATTCCATGCTGAGGACCAGTCGCACGAGCCGGTGATCCGGGAGGCACATCGACTGGGGATCGGGGTCGTGGTCAAGAAGGGCCTGGCTTCAGGGCATCTACCGGCCGCCGAGGCGATTCGCTTCGTGGTGGGTCACCCCGGTGTCGATGTGCTGATTGTCGGAAGCCTGAGCGCTGACCACCTGGCCGAGAATGTGGCGGTGGTCAGGTCACTGGATGGGTGAACGGCGGAATGCTCCCGGGTTGTCCCGCCCTGTTGTCCACGACGTTTCTGTCAGTTGGCGGCATCCGCATCCAACACCAACAAGCGATCGGCCAGGGCCACCTCGGTGCCGGCCAATCCCATTGAACAGAACAGGGTGATCTGTTGGGAATCGGTCCGCCCGGGGTCATTGCCGGAGACCACGCTGCCGAGTGAGACAATCCGGTCGACGTGTGGAGTTCCGGCGACCAGGAATCGGTCTCCGTAGTCGGCCAACTGGGCGGGCGCATCGGTCACGAGCACGTCGGCCGATTCGAAAAGTTCTCTGGGCAATTCGCTGCTGTCCTGGAATTTCGGGCCGACGTTTTGCACGTGAGTCCCTGGTGATATCCAGTCGGTCTCGAGCACCGGTGTGTCACTGATGGTTGAGCAGATCACCACGTCGGCCTCTGCCACCGCGTCTTTTGCTGATGTCGCCGGCTGGATTTCGACACCGGTTGCCATCGACATCTCGCGGCAGAACGCGTCACACCGCGATGCGTTCCGGCTGTAAGCCCGGATAGTCTCGAAAGACCGTACCTCGCAAGCGGCCTGCAATTGGGTGCGGGCCTGCTTGCCGGTTCCGATCAGCGCCAGCGTCACGGCGTCTTCACGGGCCAGCGCGTTGACGGCAACTCCCCCGATCGCTCCGGTTCTCAGCGGTCCCAGTCCGCTTCCAGCCACCAGTCCCACCAGGGCCCCGTTGCCGGTGTCGAAGACGGCCACCAGTTCGTCTCGCATCCCGCTGCCGAAGTGGGCCGAGTCGTAGACCCGGAAACCGATCCGTCCACCCGTTTCGTCACTGTAGGCACCGGTGGTGAAGATCAACTGGCCCCATTCCAGTGGCGAGGCCAGGCGGGCCGGAGCGGCCAGGTGACCGGCCGCGTGGCGACCGAATGCCTCGGTCATCACCTCGACGGATTCTCTCATCGTGATCAGGTTCTTCACGTCCGTGTCGCCGAGTACTCGCACCGTCATCGACCTGCTCCCCGCTATCTGTCCCAATTGCTACACTCACCCGGGAAGATTCTAAGCCTCCCACGTTTTCGTCTGCCAGTTCGAGTGATGTGTCATGAGATTTTTGCTGACCAATGATGACGGAATCGGGGCTCCAGGACTCGAATTGTTGGCCGAGGTCGCCGCCGAATTCGGCGAGGTCGTGGTGCTGGCGCCCGACGGTCCGCTTTCCGGATGCAGTCACCGTGTGACGGTCGAGAAGCCGTTGACGCTCACCACGCATGGTCGCGATCGTTTTTCGATCAACGGCACGCCCGCCGACTGTGTGCGGATCGGGCTGGTCGAGCAGCAGCAGGAGATCGACTGGGTGCTGTCGGGGGTCAATGCCGGAGCCAATCTCGGGGTGGACGTCTACATGTCGGGGACGGTTGGAGCGACACGCGAGGCTGGACTTTTTCACGTCCCGGCGATCGCCCTGTCGTTGTTCATCCACCACTATGGTCCCTTTGACTGGGCGGCGGTGGCCCCGATGCTCCGCAGTACGATCGAGACGTTGATCGCGCGGCGACCGGCTGATGGAGGCTACTTCAACGTCAACTTCCCCGACCCCAGGGATGTCGCCGAATCCGCCCGGCTTGTCGAATGCTCACTTGACCCGCACCCGCTGCCGGTGTCCTATCGCCCGGCCGGCCAGGGAGTGCTCTACGAGATCGATTACTACAACCGGCCTCGTGATACCGGGACCGATGTGGATGTCTGCTTCGGAGGTGACATCAGTCTCACCGAGGTGATTCCGGTCTGTGCCGCGCACGCGAGCACAGACTCGGGATGGCGGTCGAACTCCAGCGGGAGCCAGGCACGCGAAGACTGAGGGCGGGCGGTTTTACTTCTTCTTCGCCTTGGGATCGACTCGCACGCCCACCTTCTTCAAAGCGGTGATCTGGCCGCCCTTGGCGGCATCCGAGAGCGGGTTGCCCGAGACATAGAGATTCCAGTACGGAGCAAACCGCCGGTCGCCCTTGGCGTCCTTCTGGGCCATGGCAACCAGTGGACCGAGGTCGGTCACCTTGTTGCCTTCCAGGAACGTGTACCGCAGTTCGGTCATGTTCGCCAGGGCTCCGACGTCCTTGACCTGGTTGTTCCGCAGGGCGAGGTTGGCCACCCATTTGAGCCCCTTCAGCGGCCCGAGATCGGCGACCTTGTTGTTGTCCAGGTAGAGGCTCGAGAGTTTTTCGAGTCCCTTCAGTGGTGCGACCGAGACGACCTTGTTGTTGCTGAGATAGACAGCCGACAGTTTCTTGAGTCCGGCGAGGCCGTCGAGTTTCTCGACCTGGTTGTTCTCCAACTGCAGGTACTGCAGTTTCTCGAGTTTGGCCAGCGGTGTCACGTCGGCGATCTTGTTGTTCGAGAGGTCCAGGGACTGCACGTTCTTCAGGCCGGCCAGCGGTTTCAGGTCGGTGATCGCGTTCTTCGAGAGATTGATCAGGGCCAGGTTGGGGCACTTCTCGAGGCCAGACAGGTTGGTGATCTCCTTGCCGGGCGCCTCGAGAAAGAAGATCGTCTTGAGATCGGCTTCCTGGATGGGATCTGTCTTGGCCTGCTTCTTTTTCAGAATGGCCTTGATGACCGCCTCGAGTTTCGCATCGGTGAAGATTTTCTTTGCCGCCGGGGCCTTCTTGGCGGCTTTCTTCTTGTCGGCTTTTTTGTCCTGGGCAGTGGCAGGTCCACCAAGCAGGATGAGCAAAACGGTGGTGAGGGCAAGGAGGCTGGTCAGTCGGCGCATGATCGTGGTCCCCGGAGTGACTCTTGAGGAGTTGTTTTGGAGAGAACGTGCTGAAACGTGTTCATCAGTGTAATCGGGTACGCGAGTCGCGGACAAGCGACGCGGGGCCCGGGTCAATTGCCTTTGTGGACAAGCAACGACTGGAAGCCACCGTCGGCCGGTTGTCCTGGAACGTGTTCCTGCCGTTGGGCCTGCTCAAAATCGGGCCGGTTGTCGAGGAATCGTGACACCACCTGGTCATTTTCAACCGGCTCGACGCTGCAGGTCGAATAGACCAGTCGGCCACCGGGTGCCACTGTTCCCGCCGCCTGTTCCAGCAGCCGCAACTGCAGCTCCGCCAGTCGTGTCGGCTCGTTGGAGTCGAGCCGCCACCGGGCTTCGGGGCGTTTTCCCAGGACGCCGGTGTTCGAGCAGGGCACATCGACCAGCACCGCATCGAAGGGGCCCGATGGCAGGTCCTCGCCCGACTCGTCCACCAGGACCGGTTCGATGATCGAGAGTCCCAGTCGGTTTGCTGCCGGCGCGATCCGCTCGAGTCGTTCGGGGTGTGAGTCGACGGCCACCACCTGCCCACGGTTTTCCATCAGTTCGGCCAGGTGAGTCGACTTGGTTCCGGGCGCGGCACAGAGGTCGAGCACTCGTTGGCCGGGAACCGGTGCCAGCAGTCCGGCTGCCGAGGTGGCCGAAGGGTCCTGCACGGTGAAGTGTCCGTCGTTGAAACCGGGCAGGCTCGGCACGTGGGCCGTGCCTGCCAGTCGGACCATGCTGCCGTCCTCCTCGAGAGTGGCAGCGATGTCGGCGGACTCCAGGGCGGCGATCACCGTGTCACCGTCGGTTCGCAGCGGGTTGACTCGTAACCAGGTTGCCGCCGGAGTGTTGAACCACATCGACATCCTGAGCATCTGGTCGAAATCCATTCGCTGCGACCAGTTTTCGACCAGCCATTGCGGCAGGCTGCCGGCAGCGGCGACATAATCCGAGGGGTCCGTCGAGGGGTTGGGCAACAGCGGCTGGGCCAGTTTCAGGAAGTGTCCCGGTGAGACGGGAATGGCATCGGCCGCGGCCGCCGTGACGACCTGATTTCCCAGGTCCCGCTGCACCGATCTCAGGACGCCATTGGTGAAACCCGTCCAGTGGGCGTTGTTCAACCACTTGGTCAATTCGACCGTTTCGTGAATCGAGGCGTGTTGTGAATCGATGGCATGGAACAGCAACTGGTAGGTGCCCAGTTGCAGCAGCGTCCACAGGGAAGATTCGACCTGTTCGCGAGGACGCTTCATCCGCGGTTTCAGGACGGCGTTGAGTGTGGCCTGGCGGCGAATGACACCATAGGTCAGTTCGCTGGCCAAACCGCGGTCCGCCGCACTGAGGTCGTTGTTTCGGCTGAAGATCGATTCGAGCAATGGTGCGGCGAATTGGCCTGTTTCACGCCATTGTTCGAGGACCGTGTAGGCGATCTGTCGTGCTGTTCGTATCGGTGGTGTCATCGAGGAACTCCGCAGAGTCGGGCCAGGTCTTCAAAGAACCCGGGATAGGTCTTGGTCGTACAGTCGGGGTCGATGATCACGACACCCGGAGAAACCAGGCCGGCCACCGCGAAGCTCATGGCCATCCGGTGATCGTCGTAAGTCTGGATCTCGGCCGGCACCAGTGGTCCGGGATGAACCGTCAGGCCGTCTTCGTGTTCCTCGACATGAAGTCCCAGCCTCGTGAGTTCGGTCACCGTCGCGGAAATCCGGTCGGTTTCCTTGAGCCTGGCGTGTGCGATCCCACGGATGCGGGTCGGCCCCTTGGCAAAGGCGGCGACGACCGCCAGTGTCTGTGCCGTGTCACTGATTGCGTTCATGTCGACATCAATCCCGACCAGTTCGCCTGCCTCGACGTGTAGCCCGTCGGGAGTCTCCCGTACCGAGCAGCCCATCCGTGCGAGGCAGTCGGCAAAGGCCACGTCTCCTTGCAGGGCCCCGTGGCCGAGTCCTTCGACGGTGACGTGACCGCCGGTCACGGCCGCCGCGGCCAGGAAGTAACTGGCTGCCGTCGCGTCGGGTTCGATATCGAGCGTGACGGCGTCGTAGCCGGTTGTTGGAATCGAAAATGTGCCTGCGGGATCTTCTGTCACGGTGGCTCCGAATCGCGACATCAACGCGAGTGTCATGTCGATGTAGGGTCGCGAGACCAGGGTGCCGTCGATGGCAATTGTGACGGGTGCGGTCGCACATGCAGCTGCCATCAGCAGGCCGCTGAGATACTGGCTCGAGCTGCTGCCCGAGAGCCTGGCCTGCCCGCCATCCAGTCGGTTGGCAACCACGGTGACCGGGGGACATCCGGTCTCTTCCGGACACGAGGCCTCGACTCCGAGTTCTCGAAGCGCCGTCACCAGGTCGGTGATTGGACGCTGTCGCATGCGGGCATTGCCGTCGAGCGTGAATTCGCCGTGGGCGAGGCTGGTGAGTGCAGTGAGAAACCGGATGCTGGTGCCGCTGTTCTCCAGGTTCAACGTGGCCGACGTGGCCGGGATGGTGCCGTCGCCACCGACGATGTGTGTCTCGCCGATCGCCGGACCCGCGCTGGTTTCAAATCCCAGTGTGGCCAGTGATTCCAGCATCACTCGCGTGTCGTCACTGTCCAACATTCCCGTCAACCGGGTCGTGCCTCGTGCCAGGGCCGCCAGCACCAGCGCGCGGTTGGTCAGGCTCTTGGAGCCCGGCGGGCGGATCGATCCGGTGATCGGTCGGGTCACCGGTTGGATGGGAAGAGGTGGAGAGACCATCGACGGGCTTGCCGCGGCAAACGGCAGTTTCCAGAATCGTTACTTGGTGTGGCCCACGGTGGTGGGCCGATCGCGGTCGGAGAATCAAGTATGGTCGGGCGGTCCTCAGGCGGGAAGAGTAGCGGACGGGCGAGTCGCAATCGTCCCGGAGACTGGATCTGGGGGCGTCGTGTCGTGATCGAGACGTTGCGGGGGGGGCGTTGGCCGATCCGGGATGTGTGGCTCTCGGAGCGTGTCGAGGCGAAGGTGGCCGAGGAGGTGCGACGATTGGCCGACGGCCTGGGCATTGGTGTCCAGCAGGCCGACTCCGATTCGATCCGGGCGCGGTGTCACACCGACCAGCACCAGGGCCTGTTGGCCCGGGTGGGCGAGTATCCCTTCGGATCCCTGGAGGCGATGCTCGAGGACGCCGGTTCTACGCCACTGTGGTTGTTGCTGGACGCCGTGCAGGATCCACACAACCTCGGTGCCATCTTGCGTTCGGCTGAGATCCTGGGTGTCGACGGGGTCGTGGTTTCCGGAGACCACGCGGCGATCAACGGGCACGTGGCTCGCAGTTCAGCCGGGGCGGTCAACCATGTTCGCATCGCGCGGTCGGAGAACCTGGTGGCGCTGGTCATGCGGTTGCGTCGCGATGGTGTTGCCGTGCTGGCGGCCACGGCCGAGGAATCGGTGGCTGCCCGGGGTTGCGACCTGGCCGGGCCTGTGGCACTGGTTGTGGGCAACGAGGGTGACGGCGTGGCCGCGGATGTGCTGGACGTGTGCGATGGACGGATTGGAATCGAGCAGTCTGGCCGGATCGAGTCGCTCAATGCGGCCGTGGCCGCCGCCGTTTTGCTCTACGAGGTCGATCGCCAGAGACGGGATGCGGAGGACGGGACGGTATGCTCGAACTGAAGAACCCACACAGCGTGCTGGCTGCGCTGGCCACCCGGGCTGGCGATGTGCTTGAGATACGTCTGGGGGATCAATCGCCTCACGGGGCCTGGCAGGATGTTGCGGACTCGGCACGAAGCCTGGGAGTCCCGGTGCGGACCGGTCGCATGCCCGGTGGCTCTTCGAAACGCCGAGACGCGAGTGGTGACAAGGGTGGGCAGGGGCGGCGAACGCCGCTGGCTGTGGCGGCCGTCCGTGACCGGTCGGATGTTGGGATCGACGAGTTGTTCTCGTCGGCCGGTGGGGATGAACACGGAGTGTGGCTGGCCCTGGATCGCCTGCAGGATCCTCACAATATCGGCGCGATTTTTCGTACGGCGGCGTTCTACGGGGTCCGCGGCGTGTTGCTGACCACCAACCAGTCGGCCCCGCTTTCCCAGACCGCCTACGATGTGGCCTCGGGTGGCCTTGAGCATGTTCGCTTCACCCGGGTTGGCAACCTGGCCCGGGCACTCCGCCAGGCGCGCGACGCCGGCCTGTGGGTGATGGGGACCAGTGAGCGTGGCGAGAACAACCTGTCGGAGACCACGTTGGACCGGGACTGGCTGGTGGTGATCGGCAGCGAGGAGCGGGGTCTGAGACGGCTGACCATGGAACACTGTGACGTTGTTTGCCAGATGTCGCCGCACGGCGAGATCACCTCGCTCAACGCCTCGGTTGCGGCGGCGGTGGCGTTGACGGTGTTGAACCGTTCCTAGGCAAACAATTCGTGGACCACGCGGACCTCGTCGGTCCCGGTCAACCGCTCACGGAAACCGTGCCGATCGAAGTAGAGATCCTCGTGGTGCATGCCCAGGGCGTGGAGCATCGTGGCGTGCCAGTCGGCAACGCTCACCCGCTTGTCGACCGCCTTGTAACCGATCTCGTCGGTGGTCCCGTAGACGGTTCCTCCACGGATGCCGGCTCCCGCCATCCAGATCGAGAATCCCGCGGGCCCGTGATCCCGGCCGGCTTTCTTGGGATCGGCACCCGGCCGAATTTGTGCGATCGGCAACCGTCCGAATTCGCCGCCCCACACCACCAGTACGTCGTCGAGCAATCCGCGTTCGCCCAGGTCATCCAGCAGGGCGGCGACCGGCTGGTCGGTGTGCTGGCAGGCGCCGACCAGGCTGCTGCCAATGTTGCTGTGGTTGTCCCACATCTGCCCGCGGGTGTAGATCTGCACCAGGCGGACTCCGCGCTCGACCAGTCGCCTGGCCATCAGGCAACGCCTGGCGTAGTTGTCGGTCGTCTTGTTCCCGATGCCGTATCGCTGTTGCGTGTCCTGGGTTTCCTGGCCGAGGTCCAACGCGTCCGAGGCGGTCATCTGCATCCGGGCGGCCAGTTCGTAACTGGATATTCTCGCATCAAGTCGCAACTGGCCGGGTCGTTGCGTCTTGTGGATTCGATCGAGCCGGGCCAGGAGTCGACGGCTGGCCTCGACGACCGGCTGGGGACGTTGTCGAGATTTTTCCGGTGTGAGGTTGAGGATCGGCGAGCCGGTCGGCCTCATCCGGGTTCCCTGGTAGACGGGGGGCAGGTAGCCCGACTGCCAGTTCTGGATCTCGTTGACCGGCAGACGTGACTGGGGATCGTCGAGGACAACGTAGGCGGGCAGGTTCTGGTTTTCTGTGCCCAGGCCATAGGCCACCCACGAACCGAACGACGGCAGGCCGGGCAGCAGCTTGCCCGACTGGATCTTGTAGAGTGCCGGTTCGTGGTTGGGATGGGTGTTGTACATCGAACGGACGACGGCGATGCGGTCGACGTGCCGCGCGGTGTGTGGCAGCAACTCGCTGACCCAGGTTCCACTCTGTCCGTGCCGGGCGAACTTCCAGGGACTGCGCATCAGTCCACCGGCGGCCTCGGGACTGGACACGTCGGCCGCCAGGTCCTTGAAGACCGATTGGCCGTGGTGTTTGGTGAGAGTCGGCTTGGGGTCGAAGAGGTCGACCTGGCTGGGTCCGCCCTGCATGAACAACTGGATGATCGCCTTGGCCCGGGGCCGGACATGCGGTTGCTTGGGCGTGAGGTCGTACAACCTGGGCGGCGGTGGTGCGTCGGCGGCCAGCAGGCCCGAGCCGCCATAGAGTTCGCGGCCGAACAGGTACGCCAGGGCGGTGCCGTGAAGCCCGTCGGCAGCACTGCGGAAGAAATCGCGTCGGGCGATGGGATTGGTCATGTCAAACTCACCGGTGGGAGGACCGCTGTGTGTGGGTGATCGTCAGTCGATAAACAGGAAACCTGCCGAGTTGATCAGCGTGTGGCAGTAGGTTGCCAGGGCCCGTTGGGCGGGTGGCTGGGGTGGTGTTTTGCCCGTTCCACCGGGCTTCTGCTGCCACAGACGAGTCAGTTCTTCGAGAGCCGCCAGCCCAACTTCGCGTTCGGTGTCGTTGGGCATGCGGTTGAGTGCCAACTGGTAGCTCCGCTCGATCTGCTTGTACGGGGCGTTGCCCGCTTCGCGAGTCACCCGTTTGGCAAACGCATCGGCGAGAGTGCGGATCATGGCATCGTTGAACAGGTGCAGTGCCTGGCTGGCGACGGTCGAATCGGGACGCTCGACACAGTTGGGGATCATCTGTGGCAGGTCAAAGGTCTCGAGAATCGTTGGCATGTGCTTGCGGCGATGACGGATATAAATCGAACGTCGCCAACCCTCGCCGGCTTCTCGCGAGGTCACCAGGCCGTCGGGCCGGACATCGACGGGGTCGGGTGGCCCGAAGGGGGAATCGTTCAGTCGACCGGCGACGGCCAGGATGCTGTCGCGGACCACCTCGGCATCCATTCGCTTCAACGGCATCCGCCACAGCAGCCGGTTCTCGGGATCAACCGCCTCGGCTGCCGGACGAATCGCCGAGACCTGCTGGTAGGCCGAGGAGTTCATCATCACGCGGTGCAGCTGCTTGATGCTCCATTTCTCTTCGATCAGTGTGCGAGCCAGCCAGTCCAGCAGTTCTGGATGAGACGGCCGAGTCCCGGTGTTGCCAAAATTCGAGAGCGTCTCGACCAGGCCGCGTCCGAAGTGGTGGAACCAGATCCGGTTGACCATCACGCGGGCCGTCAACGGGTGATCGGGATCGATGAGCCAACGCGCCAGTGCCAGCCGGCGACCCGTCGAATGGGCTCCCGGCCACGGTGGCTTGGCGGCGAACGGGGTCTTGCCGTCGGTCAGCACGCTGGGAACGCCCGGGCCAACCCGGTGTCCGGGCTTGTTGTACTGGCCACGTCGGAACAGCCACGTGGGGGAGGGGTCCCCCCGGTCCCACAAAGCCCGGATCCGCGGCTCGACGGGCATCTCGGCTGTCAGTTCCTTGACGCGGTTGTTCGTGACGGTGGTGAGGTTCTTGAACGAGGCGTCCTGTTTCTTGAGTGCCGCGACGGTCACGGTGAGCCGTTTTTCGAACTTGCCGGCCAGGTACTTCTGGACCGCGTCACGTTTAGTCTTGGGGGTGGCCAGCATCTTGCGGAGGTCCTGACGGAGGACTTCCGGCAGGGTGCCAAGTTGCTTCTCGGCGTGCTGCTTCTGCAAGGCGGCCTGGCGGTCGGCCAGTGTCTTCTTGACGGTGGCAATTTGTTTCTCGACCGCGGCGCGAGCCAGCCGGTGCTGCTGTTGTTCAGAGGCGGTCAGGTACGACAAGACGCGACCGGCCGCCTTGCTCTTGGTCTGGCCCGGGACGAATGACGGCTTGAGCCAGTCGTAGACGTCGTAGGCGCCCTGGAAGACCGCGACGAGCCGGTAGTAGTCCCGCTGGGGGATCGGGTCGTACTTGTGACTGTGACACTGGGCACATTTGACCGTCAGGCCCAGGACGGCCGAACCGAGCACGTCGATCTCGTCGATGACCACCTCGAACCGTTCGACCACCGTGTTGACGATGTCGCTGCCGGTGCCATCGGGAGCCTGTCTCAGGAAGCCGGTGGCCACCAGGTTGTCCTGCAACTGCGGGCTGATCGTCTTCGCGGTTGCGAAGTCGGCGAGTTCGTCACCGGCGATCTGTTCCAGCAGGAAGCGGTCGTAGGGCTTGTCGCTGTTGAACGCGCGGATCACGTAGTCGCGGTATCGCCACGAGTGAGGCCGGATCGGGTCGGCCGAGCGTTTGCCCTCCGAATCGGCGTAGCCGGCCAAATCGAGCCAGTACCGTCCCCAGCGTTCACCGTAGTGGCTGCTGGCCAGGAAGCGGTCGACCATCCGGGCGTGGGCGTGCGGTTGCTTGTCGCCCAGGAATGTCTCGACCTCTTTCCACGTTGGCGGCAGCCCGGTCAGGTCGAAGGCCACTCGACGAATCAGTGTCAGGCGATCGGCCTTCCGGGAGTATCCCAGGGATTTCTTTTCGAGCTGCCTCAAGAGAAACGCATCAATCGGGTTCGCGACACGATCGGCCAGCGACTTGGTCGTCACCCGTGGCACCGCTGGTTTGCGGGGCGGTTGGAACGACCAGAAGTCGCGGTCCTTGGCACTGACGAGTGGATCGTCAGTCGCGGTGGCGACGTCGGGCACCACCGCGACGTGGGGCGCTCCGGCAGCGATCCAACGCCGGATGGTCTCGAGTTCGCCCGCTTCAACTGGCCGGATTCCGAAATCGACCAGCAATTTCGGGGGTGGCATGTCCCGGTCATGAATCCTCTTGATCAGCAGGCTCTTGTCGGGTTTGCCCGGAACGATGGCGGGCCCCGACTTGCCGCCCTTGAGCATGGCGTGTCGGGTCCTGAGGTCCAATCCACCTTTTCGTGTGCGGCCGCCGTGGCAGACGACACACCGGGTGAAGAGGATCGGCAGCACGTTCTCCTGGGTCAAAGCGGCCCCGGCAGAGAAGTTGCCGGCGCGGGTTTTTGCCCCGTTGCGAATCCAGTCGGTGATCCGGGTGATCTCGGATTTGCTGGGACGGTTCTTCCCATCTGGTGGCATGGCGCCTTCGGAGAGTACCTCGACCAGCAGGCTCTTCTCGGGCTTGCCGGGCACAACGACTGCTCCCGACTCGCTGCCGCGGCGGATGCCCGCCAGGCTGCCCAGGTCGAGTTGCCCCTTTTTCTTTCCCCCGGCGTGACAGCGGCCACAACGAGCGACCAGCAACGGTCGAATGTCGGTCTCGAAGATCGACGCACGGGGTGGGGCTGCACTGGTCACCGGTGTGGGCAACAGGGTCGCTGCCAGTGTGATCAGCGGAATCACGTGCCGAAAAATCCGCATGCAGCACCTGCGTGGGGAAAGAGATCCGTGGACCGACTCTCAGACTAGCGGCCGACGTCGATGCCGGTCAATTCGGACCAGCGTCGGTCAGCGTTTCATCACCTTGGCCAACTCGGCCTGAAACGTCCGGGCAAACTTCTGGTCGCCCGACAGGTGTCGATTGGCCATCGCCAGTTGCTTGCGTATTCGTTCGACGGCTTGCACCAGTGGCGTGATCACCCGATCGGTGATCTCCTGGGGGCTGAATTCCTCGAGATCCTTGAATGTCTGGACATCCAGGAACTGGAAAATCTGACGGGCACCAAAGTCCCCCTTGAACTCCATGTCGAGTTCGGCCGACCCGGCGATTCTTGGCCGGCCCAGGGATCCCTTCCCGGG
>CAWVUS010000020.1:0-35636 GCA_963933195.1 uncultured Planctomycetaceae bacterium | reverse complement strand
CGAGTCGTCGGATTTGTCGGAGAACCCCGCGATCACGGCAACGCACTGATTGCAGGTATCCGGGTTTTCCCCCTGGCCGAGAACGGTGTGCTGGCGACCGACTGGACACGCCTGGCTCACAAGCAGCGAGCCGACTTCGTACTACTGCCCAGTACAGTTTCAGGCGACGTGGTCCGGGAATTGATCCGTGTATTCGCCGGCACCAGCGTTCGGGTGCAAGTGATGCCCACGGCCAACAGTCTGCTGGGACAGCAAGAGCAACTGGCCGTTCGAGACGTCACGATCTCGGACCTGCTTCGTCGCGACCCGGCCAAACTGGACCTCGAATCCATCCGCAAACTCGTCAACGGCAAACGTGTGCTGGTCACCGGAGCCGCCGGTAGCATCGGCTCGGAACTCTGTCGTCAGATTGCAGCCCTGGCCCCCGAATCTCTTGTCCTCGTGGATCACTCCGAAACCGGGATTTTCCACATCGAGAACGAGCTGGCCGGCAAATCGTCCAAGCTGCACCCCGTCGTTGCCAGCGTGGTGGACTACGACGTGATGAGGCGAGTGATGATCGAACACAGGCCCGAGTTGGTCTTTCACGCTGCCGCCTACAAGCACGTGCCCCTGATGGAATCCAACCCGCAGCAGGCTATCAACAACAACATCGGCGGCACACGGACGATGGTCGACCTGGCCGACTCCTTCCACGTCGAAGCTTTCGTCCTGATCTCGACCGACAAGGCCGTCGATCCCTCGAGCATTATGGGAGCCACGAAGCTCGTCTCCGAAAAGTATCTGCAGGCGATCACCACCACGTCGAACACCCGCATGATGATCGTCCGTTTCGGCAACGTTCTCGATTCAGCCGGCAGTGTCGTTCCCACCTTCCGATCGCAAATCACCGCCGGTGGCCCGGTCACCGTGACCCATCCCGAGATGGAACGGTTCTTCATGACCATCCCCGAAGCCGTGCAACTGGTGCTCCAGGCTGGAGCCATCGGTGATTCGGGTGATGTGCTGATCCTCGAAATGGGACAACCGGTCAAGATCGTCGATCTCGCACGAGACATGATTGAACTCTCCGGACTCAAGTATCCCGACGACATCGACATCACATTCACCGGTATCCGTCCGGGGGAAAAGCTCACCGAAACACTCTTCTACGAGCAGGAGATGGGAGCGCGAAAAATCCACGACCAGATTTTCCGTGCCACGGGATCAATTCCCTCACACGAATGCGTCGCCACGGAGTTGGGACGCCTGGAACAGTCGCTGAATGGCTCGCGGGCCGAGGCCATCGATGCACTCAAGATTGCCGTCCAGGGACTGGTCGTCGACAACAGTCAAAGCCACGCCTTCCGTCGGGCCGCCTGAGCAATCGGTGACGCGAGATGGACAGTTGGCCGCAACCGGCGTATGAAAAGGACATTCGGCCGCTCCGTCTGTCCTCTCGGAACCCAGCACCATGACGCCTCTGACCCGCCGTCAACTTTTCACCACCGCTGCTGCCACGGCCACCGCAACGGCTGTTTCGAACGCCGGGGCGTCCGAGGCGACTGCCACCGCCCCGTTTCGCTTCTGCCTGAACACCAGCACCATCCGCGGCCAGAAACTCGGACTGCTCCAGGAAATTGCCCTGGCGGGAAAGGTTGGCTACACCGGAATAGAGCCTTGGATCCGCGAGATCGACCAATACGAGCGCGAGGGAGGTTCGCTCAAGGATCTCGGCAAGCGAATCCAAGACGCTGGACTGCAGGTCGAAAGTGCCATCGGATTTGCCCAATGGATCGTCGACGACGACAAGCAGCGAGCGGCTGCACTCGAGACAGCCAAGCGGGACATGGACAAGGTCCGGCAGCTTGGCGGCAAACGGATAGCCGCCCCTCCGGCCGGTGCCACCAGGCAAAAGAACCTCAATCTCTTCGCCGCCGCCAGCCGCTACCGGGCACTACTGGAAATCGGAAGCCGGATTGGTGTCACTCCGCAGGTGGAAGTCTGGGGATTCTCCCAATCCCTCTCGCGGCTCGGTGAAACCGCCTTCGTGGCGATCGAGAGTGGTCATCCCAACGCATGTGTGTTGCCCGACATTTATCACATCTACAAGGGCGGATCCGACTTCACCGGACTCGACCTTTTGTCCGGACCTTCCATTCACTGCTTCCACGTCAACGACTATCCCGCCGAGCCACCGCGGGCGACCATCACCGATGCCGATCGGGTTTACCCCGGCGACGGGGTCGCCCCGGTCACCATGGTGCTGAAGCACATCGCCGCCAAGCGACACCCCGTCGCCCTCTCGCTGGAACTCTTCAATCCCACCTACTGGGCCCAGGATGCCGAGACCGTCTGCCGCACCGGGCTGCGAAAGATGAAGGAGGTGGCAGCACGGGCGCTGTCTTGAATCGCCTGTGTCTCACGACCGGCTCCATCACCGGTTGCTACTTGAAAAACCACTCCCACGCGACCACCATACGGCTCCTCTGAAATTGACTGGAGAGTCGCCGTGATACCGTGTGCACGTCCAACAAGCCTCGTCCTCGTCCTCGCGCTGGTGACCAGCAGTATCGCGGCTGATCCCGAAGTGGTGGCCTTTCGTGGCGCCAGAATTCTACCGGCCACTGGCAAGCCGATCCCCTCTGGCACACTGGTCATCAGCAACGGCAAGATTGTCTCGGTGGGACCGACCAAGTCGGTGAAGATCCCCGACGGGGCCCGGGTTGTTGACGTCTCCGGCAAGGTGATCATCCCGGGCCTGGTCGACAGCCACTCCCACCTCGGCGTTGCCTCGCGGCCACTGGAAAAAGCCAACAGCGACGGGAACGAGCGTAGCGGCGCGGTGCAGAGCATCGTGCGGGCCCTCGACTCGATCAACCCTTTTGACCCCGGAATACGCATGGCCCACTCCGGTGGCATCACCACTGCCAACGTGATGCCCGGGAGCGGCAACGTGATCGGCGGGCAAACGATCTACGTCAAGTTGCGTGGCAACAGCCCCGAACAGATGTGGATCGGGACCGATGGTCATTTCGGTGGCCTGAAGATGGCCAATGGCGAGAACCCCAAGCGTTCCTACGGGTCCAAGGGCCAGCCACCAGTCACGCGAATGAAGGTCGCCGCCCTGCAGCGATCCGAATTCGTCAAGGCCGAGGGATACCGTCGCAAGTGGATCGCCTACGAAAAGAAACGCCGGAAGGACAAAGACGCGTTGCCACCGGATCGCAAACTGGAACTCGAGCCTTTGGCCGAGGTGCTGGCTGGCCGACGGACCGTCCACTTCCACACTCATCGTGCTGACGACATCCTCACCGTTTTGAGACTCAAACGGGAATTCCGCTTCGACCTTGTCATCCAACACGGAACCGAGGCCTACAAGGTCATCGACCAGGTCGCCGCCGCTGGCGTGCCCGTCTCCATGACCATCGTCGACAGTCCTGGGGGCAAGGCCGAGGTGGTCGACTTCATTGAACAGTGCGGTGCAGAATTGACCAGGCGGGGGGTCAAGGTGCATGTCAACACCGACGATCCGGTGACCGAAAGTCGGTTCTTCCTGAGAACCACCGCCGCCACCGTCCGTGGTGGACTGGACACCGCCAACGCGTTGAAAGCGATCACTCTGCACCCCGCCCAGGCCTTGCGGCTGGATGACAGGATCGGATCACTCGACCCGGGCAAGGACGCTGACTTCGTGATCCTCAGCGGGGCCCCATTCAGCATCTACACCCGCGTGCTGGAAACATGGATCGATGGCCGGCAGGTTTTCGATCTCGCCAATCCACGTCAACGTCTCTACCAGGTCGGCGGATTCCAGTTGGCCCGACGCGAACTGATCCCTGACCGTGCTCCGGCCGTCCGACCACGCCCCCAAGTCGAGGCCCCTCGAATCCCCAAAACATCGCGGAAGGCCAGCGCCAGCAGTGACACCATCCTGATCCTCGCCGGACGACTGCACCCGGTCTCTGGCCCCCCCCTGGAAAACGCTGCCGTGCTCGTGCGGAACGGGGTCATCCAGGAGGTCGGACCTGTCGACAAGGTCAAAGCCCCACGGGGAACACCGGTGATTTCGGCCAGGGTGGTCACTCCGGGCCTGATCGACACGCACACCATCGTGCCGCTCTCGGGTGAATACAACATTCCTGCCGACCAGGACCAGGACGAAACCAGTGCCCCGAACCAGGCCGACGCCCGGGTCCTGGACGGATTCAACCCCGCCGAACCCTTGCTCCGCTTTCTGCTCGAACAGGGTGTCACGGTGATCCACGCATCACCTGGCCGCGCCAATGTTATCGGGGGATTGACCGGCGTTTTCCGCACCCATGGAAACGACCCCGAAGCGATGACTGTCCGGTTTCCCCAGGCCATGGCTTTCAATCTCGGAGTCGCCCCCAAGCAAACCTACTCCGGACAGAAGCCGACGACACGAATGGGCACTGCGGCCCTGATCCGACAGGCCCTGTCCCAGGCCCGCAGTTACCTGGACCGGATCCACGCTGCGGACGACGACGACGATGTCGAACCACCCGACCGCGATCTCAAGCTCGAGGCGCTCGGCCTGCTTCTCGACAGGAAGATCCCCGCGGTCTTCTGCGGCCACCGCGCCGACGACCTGCTGACAGCCCTGCGAATCGCCAGGGAGTTCCAACTGAAACCGGTGCTGTCGATGGCAACCGAGGGTTACCTGATCCGCGACCAGTTGGCCCGGGCGGGCGTCCCGGTCATTGTCCATCCGACAATGCAACGTATCGGTGGTCTCGAGACCATCAACAGTTTCCTGGGCAACGCGGCCGCTGTTTCCGACGCGCTCACCCCGAAGTCCGTTCCCCTGGCGATTGCCAGCGGAGTGGAGGGCTATGTTCCCAAGTCGCGAGTGATCCGCTACGAGGCAGCGATCGCCATGACCTACGGGATGGGTTTCGACCGGGCATTGCGAGCCATCACCCTGGACGCCGCACGGTTGCTGGGAATCGAACAGCAGCATGGCAGTATCGAGCAAGGAAAAGCTGGCGACCTCGTGCTTTACGACGGCGACCCATTCGAGCACGCCACGCACGTCACCGCCGTCCTCGTCGGTGGCCGCCTGGCCTACCGGCGAGGAATCCGGACAGCCATCCCGCAACTGGGACGACTGTTCCTGCCAACCCCGTCAATCCCCTGCTGCCAGGCCTTCTGAACAACGCGGTCAGCAGCAGACCCACCCGGACACCGTAGCACGATCGGAGCCTGTGACGCGGTGTCTCGTGAAACACGGGCCCGGCGAATGCCACTCAAGCCAGTCCTTTTATCACCGGTTGGCCATCTGTTGCATGGCCCCCTGTGAGCGGCTATTCTTGCCAAACCGACTGCGAAAGAGCCATTTTTCGTGGGCACGGTAACTGTGGTGGGTATAGCTCAGTTGGTTAGAGCGCCAGATTGTGATTCTGGAGGTCGCCGGTTCGAATCCGGTTATCCACCCTTCCGCGGCCACTCCCAACACAACGGCCGCGCGTTGTTTTGACACAGAAGCGTTTCAACAAAGTTCCCAGGTACAAGGCCACGTCCGAGAAGACTCAGGTTGTGACACTCGTGGGACAACCAGTCCCCGAATGGCGTACGTCAGCGACCTCGGCCCCTCGGAGGTTCTGCGGACCGTCCAGTCCCTGCAGAGCGGTGGCCTGTGTGGCGCCGACTGGAAGAAGGGCGACGAGTTCGTCGAGTGAGCCGTCTCGAGACAATAGCGAGAGAGAACTGGGAAGATTTTCTCGCCGCACCAGCCGCCGTGTTGATGCTCGGCAAGAGCGACTGCCCGGCGTGCGCGGCGTGGACCGAGGAACTGACCGCGTTTCTCGAGGGCGACTCCGAGTGGACCTCGGTTCGCTTCGGCAAGCTGTTGCTCGACCAACCTGGGCTGGGCAGCTTCAAGAAAGCCAACCCCTGGCTGGCCGGACTCAAGGATCTGCCGCTGAACCTGATCTACATCAAAGGCGAAAAGGTCAAGGAGTTTCTGGGGTCGGGCGCCGAGCGTCTGGCCAACCGGCTTTCCCGTCTTCTCGCCCCACCAACCGCCTGATCCCATGCCCGCGATCTACGAGCATCATCACCGGGTAGTTGCCCGGGACATCGACGGACAGGGCCACGCCGGCAACGTGGCCTATGTCGGCTGGATGCAGGATGCAGCGGTGGCCCATTCCACCGCCCAGGGCTGGACACCGGAACGATACGAAGACACCCGGGCCGGGTGGGTCGTACGGCATCACGACATCGAGTACCTGCAGCCAGCCTGGGAGAACGATCAACTGGTCATCGTGACCTGGGTCGCGGACTTCAAGAAGCTAACTTCCTTGCGGCGTTACAGGATCGTCCGCCGTGATCCACCAGGTGAAAATGGAGGCGAGTCCGTCGAGACGGTTCTGGCCGTGGCAGCGACAGACTGGGTGTACATTGGATTCGAGAGACGGATGCCCCGACGAATTCCCGATGAATTGTCCGCGGCCTTCGAGGTGGTTCCCGACGCTCCAGGCGACGGCTCCATCACCAGCTAGATTGGTGGCCGCGAAGTCGCATCACCGCGAGCCTCGATCGCCTCATCAATCCGCTGCAGCAATTCAGCACTCACATCGGCCCCCATTGCACCGGCCGACTCGTGGATCTGATCGGGCCGCCGCCCGCCACACAATGCGACGGTGACCCCCGGTTGAGCCAGCGTCCAGGCAATCACCAGTTGCGAAACCGTCAGACCCACCTGGTCGGCAATTGGACGCAACTTGTCGACAAAATCCAGGTTCCTCTGATACTCCTGGCCCTGGAACATCGGATACTTGGCTCGACCATCGGGAGGAACGAAAACATCGTCACGGCCCAGGTGGCCCGCCAGCAGCCCCTTCAACAGCACCCAGTAGACCATCACTGACACGTTGTGCTCCTGGCACCACGGCACATGATCTGCCTCGATCTCACGCTGCAGCATGTTGTAGTGAGGCTGTGACGCCGCGATCGGACAGACGGCCAAGAACTCTTCCATCTGGGCGGTGCTGAAGTTCGAAACACCGACACTGCGAATCTTTCCGGCTGCCAGGAGTTCCTTCAGTCCACCCGCGGACTCACTGACCGGCACGGACGGGTCGGGGGCATGAATGTAGTAGAGATCGACGTGGTCAGTCCCCAGTCGCCGCAGACTCTCCTCGCACTGCCGCTTCAGTGTTTCGGGCCGGGCATCTCTCTGCTGGACACGGTTCTCCCAGTGGACTCCTCCCTTTGTCGCAATCACCACCTGGTCACGACGATCGCCCAATGCCCGACCAATCAATCGCTCGCTCTCGCCCTCGTACCCGTAGCAATAGGCCGTGTCGAAGAAATTGACACCCGAGTCGACTGCGGCTTCGAGCGTCGAAACCGCGTCGGAGTCGGTCACTCCCAGAGTCGTCACCCCACTGATTGGCCAACAGCCCATCGCCACGGGAGTCACACGAATTCCCGTGGCACCAATCTCAACGGTCTGGACACCTGACGACATACTGTCGCAGCATAGCCATCTCGTCGTTGGCGTCCAGCAAGCCGGCTGTCGCCGCAGCCGGGTCGTCGGCTAGCATGAGACCATGTGCGGTCGCTTCAATCTCAGGACTCCCGCCGCCCAGCTCGCGGCTTTCTTCGACATCGTGTTCGATCCGCCACTGCAGGCGGCGCTGGCTCCACGATTCAACATCGCCCCCTCCCAACCGGTCCTGATCGTCCACGGACAGGCCGGCCGGATTGCCGCCAACCTGGTCTGCTGGGGACTGGTGCCCGGTTGGGCCAAGGATCCAGCGATTGGAAACCGAATGATCAATGCACGGGGCGAGACGGTGGCAGAGAAGCCCTCATTTCGGGCCGCCTTTCGTCACCGCCGGTGCCTGGTACCTGCCACGGGTTTCTACGAGTGGCAGAGACTCGGTGGGCAACAGAAGCAACCCTGGCACATCCATCATCCCGACAACAGACCTCTGGCGTTTGCCGGGATCTGGGAAAACTGGGAGGGTCCCGACGGGTCTTCTCTGCAAACGTGTGCCATCATCACGACCGAGGCCAATTCCCGGATGGCACCGATCCACCACCGCATGCCAGTGATTCTGCGGCCGGACGACTTTGCCACATGGCTCGACCCCCAGTCGGACCATCACGATCAACTCGAGAGCCTACTGGTCCCCTGCCCCGATGAGACCCTGGTGACCAGTCCGATCGACACCTGGGTCAATCGGCCCGCCAACGAAGGCCCCGATTGCCTGAGACCGGCATCAGATCCAACGCCCACCGACGGCAGGCTATTCGAGTAAGATTGACAACACCCGGTCGGTCTCGCTCAGATCATCCAGCAGCGCGTCGGGCTGACTGGCCGCGATCTGGGAACGTGAAAACACGCCCGTGGCCACCGCCAGCACCTGGACGTCGATAGCCCGGGCGCAGCGGACATCCAACGGCGTGTCACCAATCACCCACACCTCGGCCGGATCCCACCAGTCCAGTTCCCTCCGGACACGCTCGCGGCCCAGGCGAGCCACGTCATCGCGATCCCGCTGCAGGTCTCCGAACCCCCCGAACAGGTGGCCGGCCCGTTCGAAATACGGATCGAGTTGAAAGTGCCCCAACTTGCAGCGGGCCCCCTCAACCAGATTTCCGGTCAACAGGCCCAGCACCAGGTCGTCCCGGACCGACAGTTCATCCAGCAAGTCACCGATTCCTGGAAGCGTGAGCCCGTCAAGACGTTCCAGTTGAGCTGGCAGTTGCTCCAGGTAGGCGGCCGAGACTTTCCCAAATGTGACCTCGTCGACCGGAAGACCGTGAAAGTCGATCAGGTCCTCGATGATCGCCCGGTCGGTCCGGCCCGCCGTCGAAATGCCTTCAGCCGGCCGACTCACTCCAAACGTGGTCGCCAACCCGGACTCCATCGCTGCCTGGCCTGCATCACCGGAGTTGACCAGGGTTCCGTCAATATCGAACAGGCACACTCGCATCACGCAACCCGTTCCAGGCGACCGCACGACTCCGTCGCCCCGATCTCCATGTCCGCCCAGGCGGACAGGACCCGCGAACGGGCCGACTCATTCCGCGGTGACACCACGATCAAAGTGGCCCGACAACGAGTGACCAGATGACGAATCGTCGACACCACGGCCCGGCCCGGGGCCCGTGCCAGTTCGATCCGGTCCAGAATCACGCGGATCTCTGGCCCCGAGGTGGAGAGAACCTGCTCCAAACGTCGCCACAAAGAGACCGTCGAACGGGCTCGACCAACATGAGGTCCAAGCAATCGCAACAACACCGTCCGTTCCGTTTCAGCGGGATCAGACATCGACGACAAATCGGCAAACAACACGCAGTGACCCGATTGCTGCCAACCCGAGATGGCCTGGGCAATCAACGACGACATCTCAACGCCATCGTCCCCGCTGAGCCAAACCACTCTCCCACCACGGTCGGCCTGCCACTCGATTCTCGACCACAATTCGTCTCGTCCCATCATTGGGCGGTCTCCCCTGTCGTGGCTCATCACACACAGCCCAGATTGCCTGACCCGTACAACCGGTCCCCTACTCTGTTATCGGCCATCGTGCTGTTCGGCCATGATCCGCAGCAAGAGAATAGCCACTGCCATCGACATCTCCTGCGTCACCCATCCGTTGCTCGTGGATGAATCATCAGCTGGACAAGAAGAGAGGAACCGGGCTATTCCCGTTTCGAGTTGTTTGCCGATTAATGTCCTTGACGGTTTTCTGAAAATGCAAGTAGAGTGACGACCGGAATTGGCCAATCGTGCGTGTCTCAGGACTCCAGGACGAGTCGTAAGATCCGCCAGAAATTCGTCGGGGTCGCCCGGTAAACTTGCACAACAGGCCCCGTGCAACCCGACCACATAGTCGCACCTCTTCTCAACCACGTCGTTTCCTTGAAACGATCTGGATTGTGACAAGGGGGTGCCCGAGGAGATTTCAAGATGGTCCGCTGTCGTCGCCGTGTGGGATTCACCCTGGTCGAATTGCTGGTTGTGATCGCGATTATCGCGATCCTGGTGGCGTTGTTGCTGCCGGCCGTGCAACAGGCCCGTGAAGCCGCTCGCAATACCCAGTGCAAGAACCATCTCAAGCAGATCGGTCTCGCGCTGCACAACTACCACGAAGCGCACAATTCTTTTCCTCCCGGTCAGATCAACCAGTTGTTGATCGGCGGCACCGGTACTGGAGGATTTCAGCACTCCGATCCCACCGAACCCCAGATCGCCAGCGGAAACGGATTGCAGGGAACCAGTTGGATGCTGCACATCCTGCCACAGTTGAACCAGGAGCAGCTGAAGCGTCTCTGGGAAGAAAAGATGAACGTCCAGATGAACGGGAATGGAATGAACATGGCCATCGACCCGATCACCCAGACACAGATCATCCTGACACCCGCCCAGACCGATATCCCCGAGTTTTACTGTCCAAGCCGTCGGAGCGGGATGTCACGAGACAAGTTCCCCGGCATGCTGCTGGTCAATATGAATTGGACCAAGGGAGGCAACGACTACGCAGGCGTGACCGGTTCGGGAGTGGTCTTCAACGACGCCAACCGCGGCACATGGGCACTGACACCTGCCCAGACGCTCAACGACCCCACCCTCTCACGACTCCCCAACAACATCCACGTCGGAATCTTCTCGGTCAACAGTTCGACCAGGATTCGAGATGTCGAGGATGGGGATTCACAAACTCTCATGGTTGGTGAGATTGAACGGTTCAACGTCGTCGGTGACCCCCTGCGACAGAGCAGTGACGGCTGGGCCTGGGGCGGGCCGGCGACGCTCTTGAGCACCCGTTTTGGTCCCAACCAGAAAATCCACTATGACAACGCTGGCAGCTTGCACAGCAGTGGTTCGGTCAACTTCGTCCTGGTTGACGGCAGTGTTCGCGGCATCAACCAGAACATCAACATCTCGATTTTCCAAAACCTCGGCAACATGCGTCGCAAGATTCCGGTCCAGGTTCCCAACTAGGCCCAACGGAATTTTTCCAACGACGTCATTCAGAACACATGCTCCTGGCGGACCCACCCCAAGATGACGATCCGCTTCCAATGCACCGAATGTGATTCTGTTCTCAAGATCCGAGACGACAAGGCCGGCCAGGCGGGTCGTTGTCCGAATTGCAAGACGGCGTTCGTCATTCCGGAGCCAGATCCGGATGCGTCCGATCCATCAGCCGTCGCCGAAGATGGCGGGGGTGATGAAGACGACGCGATGGCGTTTTTGATGGAATCCGGGAGCGTCCCAGACGCTCCCGAACCCACGACAGCCCTGGATGACCAGGACGAGACGACGCCTGCCATTGCGGCAAAGCCCTCGTCGCCGGAAGAACGAGAACTTCACCGCCCACCTCCGCGGGTGCAGCCTGAGTCGGAAGACACGTCCAACGCCGCCGGCGCACTGCTGGCTCGAAGCGAATCGGCACGGGCCGCCGTTGTCAACGAGGAACCCGAGGACACGGCTCCCCGGATTGACATGGACGAGGTCCGGCAGGTCGCCTTGCAACGCCTGCTACCGATCGGCGGAGGTGTCCTGGCCGTCACCCTGCTCTGCTTTTTCCTCTTCAACTCGATGATGGGCGGGACAAAACTCCCCTCCCTGGCCTCAGTCACCGGCACCATCACCCTCGATGGAAAACCGTTGCCCGGGGCAACCGTGAGATTCGAACCGGTCGCCGACCTCAACGACATTAGCAAAAACAGCATTGGCGGCAGCGCGGGACGAACTGACGACGAGGGATACTACTCGCTGGCCTACGTGGGCGGACACGATGGCGCGGTCGTGGGCACTCATACCGTGAGGATCAACAAGACCGACAAGGAAGGCCTCGAGACGCTGGGGAAAAAATACCACCTGGCAAGCCGGATTAAGCATGAAGTCAAGGCGGGATCCAACACGATCAACCTCACCCTGACGTCCGAATCCGATGGCCCACCAAAAGCCATCGACCCGCTCGCCGATCCAAAGAATACCATCCCCTAGGGGGTTTTCTCGAATCGTTCGGGATCCAGTTCGGCCGCCCGTTTCCGGTCAGCGGCCGCTTCCACCTTTCGACCAGCGGACTCGTGGACGGCCGCTCGCTTGGCGTAGACCCCGGCGACCACTGTGTCAAATCGTCGTGCCTTGGCGAAATCGGCAATCGCCAGGTCCCAATGTCCCTGGTGCATGTGCGCCTCGCCTCGCAAGCTCCACGCAGCGTAACCACCACCCGCTTCCAGGGCCCGGCTGCAATCCACGGTGGCCTGCTTCCAGTCCTTTTTGACAATCCAGTAACGTGCCCGTGCCAGGTACGCCTCGTTGGCCTGAGTCGGATCGACTTTGATTGCCCGCTGGTAATCGGCCAATGCGGCACCACTGCGCCCTTCCTGGGCCAGGTGACGAGCTCGTTGAATGTAGCCACCGGCTTGCAGGGGAGCGGACGCGACATGACGCGAGAGACGCTGGTACTTGATCAACCAGGCCAACTTCTCGCTATCGGCCAGAGCCTCCTTCGACTTCCCCAGTCGCCGGTAGGCCTCGCGACGCAATTGGTAGAACCGGGGATTGTCACCGTTCAATTCGATCGCCGACGAACAATCCGCAACCGCCTGTCGGTATTCCTTACGCGCAATTCTCAACAACGCCCGGTTGTTGTAAGCCATGACAAACTTTGGATCACAAGCGAGTGCAGTGTCGAAGTCCGCCAGGGCCTTGGCATGTTTGTCGCTGCGAAAATGAGCAAATCCGCGGTTGTTCCACGCATCGGCAAACTTCGCATCCGCTTCGATCGCCTTACTGAAATCCGCTATCGCCCTCTCGAAATCCTGTTGGCCGACACGCAACAAACCCCGATTATTCAGCGCCTGGGAATTGCCGCCATCCAGGGCGATTGCCGCGTCGAGATCACGCAAGGCCGCGTCACGTTTTCCGCGAGTGAACAGAAAGAAACCTCGAGCATTGAGCCAGCGGACACTTTGAGGATCAATTCGAATTGCTGCCGAATAATCGGCCAATGCGTTGGCGTCCTGCCGAAGACCGGCATAGATGTCCGCCCGGACCTTGAACGCTCGAGAGTTCCCCGGATCATTTCCGATGATCTGGCTGACCAACTCGATCGCCCCCTTCGCATTCCCGGCCTTGTCCTGCAACACGGCTTTTTTCAACAGCTTGTCCACCACCGCCTGGTCAGCCACTCCAGATTCAGTCGCCGACGAACTGGGTTCACTGGCCGATCCGGCATCACCGTCTGCCGCATCGTCACCACAACCGGACAGCCCGATCAACAGCGCCAACGCCAGCATGGCAAGCAGCCGATCGTGACTCCGTGTCCGGCTCGCCCGGTTTTCGTGTACAGTTTTCGACGAACCCAACATCACGGCATCTCCTTGGGAACAATCAGGCAAAACGCCCGCTTCTCGCCAATTTCAGGCGGGGGGGAGGAGGCACAACTCGACGGCTTGTAGTTCTGGAGGAAACGCGAGTCAATCCCGATAACAACACCGTGATTGACTCGTGCTGGAGTGTCTTGGAGGTCCCGATTACAATCCGGACTCACGCTGCGTTCGCCACTCGTCACATCCCATTACCAAGCCCATTCACCGTGCAATTGCCTCGAAACCCAACCCGCCGGGTCACTATCGGCAGTGTCACGATCGGCGACGGATCACCGATCGCCGTTCAAAGCATGACAGCCACCTCCACCCGCGACGTTGCCGCCACGGCGGCCCAGGTCCGTGACCTGCATGAAGCGGGAGCCGATGTCGTCCGAATCGCAGTCGACAGCACCGCTGACGCGACGGCTGTTGTCGATATCGCCGCCGAAACCGACGCCAACCTGTCGGTCGACTTGCAGGAAAACTACCGGCTGGCAGAGATCGTCGCTCCACACGTCGCCAAGCTCCGTTACAACCCCGGTCACCTGTATCATCACGAACGCGAAAAACCCTGGACGGAGAAGGTGCGAGGAATCGTCGACCAGGCTGCCGCCCACGATTGCGCCATCCGTATCGGCGTCAACTGCGGCTCGGTCGACCCCGACAAGCTCGACCGCTATTCCCAGGACGATTCGATCTCACCAATGCTCGACAGTGCCTGGGAACACTGTGAGTTGCTCGATTCACTCGACTTCGCGAACTACTGCGTCTCGCTGAAAGACTCGGACCCACAAAAAGTCATCGATGTCAACAAGCGGTTTGCAGAACGTCGCCCCGACGTTCCGCTGCACCTGGGAGTCACCGAGGCCGGCCTTCCGCCCGATGGAGTGATCAAGACCAGGATTGCCTTCGAACAACTCGTTTCCCAGGGTCTGGGCGACACGATCCGTGTTTCGTTGACCGTGCCCAACGACCGGAAGTCCGAGGAGATTGAAGCCGGACGGCAGATCCTGGCCGACATCGCTGCCGGACGAGTCCGTACAGTTGTTGACTATGGTCTCGACACTCTCAACATCATCAGTTGCCCCAGTTGCTCACGGGTGGAGAACGAGGCGTTCGTCGAACTCGCCGAACAGGTCAAGGAGATGACCGCCTACGCTCGTGAACACGCGCTGACAATTGCCGTGATGGGTTGCCGGGTCAACGGCCCCGGCGAAACCGACGACGCCGACCTCGGCCTGTGGTGCGCCCCGAACTTCGTCAACCTGAAGAAAGGCGAAGACTCGCTGGGGGCATTCGCCTACGACGAGATCCTGAATCGGTTGAAACAGGAACTCGACCTGTTGATTGCCGAACGCGCGACAACATCCTGACAGGCTGGACACAGGCTGGACACAGGCTTGACGGAGCATCTCGATGAGCATCTACCTCGGCATCGACATCGGAACCAGTGGCACCAAGACACTGGCGATCCGCGAGAACGGCCGGATCGTGGCCAGTGCCACATTCGAATACCCGTTGTCGAGCCCTCGTCCGGGATGGTCCGAACAAGACCCCGAGGACTGGTGGCAGGCGTCGGCAAAGAGTGTCCGAAAAGTGCTGCGGGACGGAAAAATCAAACCCGCTTCGGTCGCCGGAATCGGGCTCTCTGGCCAGATGCATGGCAGCGTGTTCCTGGACCGCAAGCACCAGGTCATCCGCCCCGCGCTGCTGTGGAACGACCAGCGCACGGCGGCCGAATGTGACGAAATCGAAAAACGGGCAGGCGGTCGACGCAAGTTGATCCGGATGGTCGCCAACCCCGCTCTGACAGGCTTCACCGCTCCCAAGATTCTCTGGCTCCGGAACAACGAACCACGTCGATTCGATCGCACCCGCCAGGTCCTGCTCCCCAAGGACTACGTGCGGTTCCGGCTCACCGGAGAATTTGCCACCGAGGTCAGTGACGCGTCGGGAACGCTGCTCCTGGATGTGAAACGTCGCAAGTGGAGCCGCCAACTTCTGCAACAACTGGAACTCGACTCCAACCTGCTGCCGACGGTCTACGAATCCGAGGATATCAGCGGCACTCTGTCAAAGGTGGCTGCCAAGAAGCTGGGACTCCCGGAGGGCGTACCGGTGGTCGGCGGTGGTGGAGACCAGGCTGCCGGGGCAGTCGGAAACGGCATCGTCCGCCGGGGAGTCATCTCGGCCACCATGGGGACGAGCGGCGTGGTGTTTGCCCACAGTGAAGGAATCGAGACCGACCCGCTGGGACGTGTCCACACGTTCTGCCACGCCGTCAGGGGCCAATGGCACGTCATGGGGGTCGTGCTCTCCGCCGGTGGCAGCCTGCAATGGTATCGCAACCAACTCGGCGAAGCCGCGGTTGCGGCAGCCCGACGGAAGAAAGTTGATCCCTACGAACTGTTGATCGCCGAGGCGGCCAAGGCACCGGCCGGATCCGAGGGACTCTATTTCCTGCCCTACCTGACCGGTGAAAGAACACCACACGCCGACCCGCACGCCCGCGGGGCCTGGGTCGGCCTCAGCCTCCGCCATGGCCGACCACACCTGGTCCGCAGTGTCATGGAGGGCGCCAGCTACGCCATGCGGGATTGCCTGGAAATCATCCGAGGAATGAACATCCCGATCCGAGAAATCCGTGTCTCCGGCGGTGGAGCCCGCAGCCGATTCTGGCGACAGATGCAGGCCGACATTTACGGAAACAAGGTGTCAACCATCAACGCCGAGGAAGGACCGGCCTACGGCGTCGCTCTTTTGGCCGCCGCCGGAACCGGTGCCTACAAGGACGTGGTCGAAGCCTGCAACGCAACAATCCGGGTTGTGGACACGACGCCGGTCCAACAGGCCACTCGGCGGCAATACAACCGGGTGTATCCACAATACGGTCAACTCTATCAATCGTTGAAGCACGACTACGCACGAATCGCTCAACTGGTGGATTGAAACCGGGTTTCACATGTCCGTCCTGTTCCTGACCGAGTCTGATGTCGAGTCACTGATCGACATGCCGTCGTCGATCGAGGTGGTCGAGCGGGCTTTCGCGGCCCTGGCCGACGGATCGGCCGTCAACGTACCCCGTGCTCGGGCCAGTGCACCCGGGTTCCTACTGCACTCGATGTCCGCGTCGGCGGAATATCTCGGAGTGGCCGGTTGGAAGAACTACACGACCACCACGGGAGGGGCGAGATTTCATGTCGCCCTCTACGACCTGCACTCCGGTCGCATGCTGGCCCTGATCCAGGCCAACAGACTCGGACAACTCCGGACCGGAGCCGCCAGCGGCGTGGCCACCCGACACCTGGCACGACCGGACGCCACCAGCATGGGACTGCTGGGAACCGGCTGGCAGGCCGAGAGCCAACTGGAGGCGGTCGCGTGTGTCCGCCGCCTTGAAACCGTTCGGGTTTACTCCCGGAATCCGGAAAGACGACAGCTGTTTGCCAAAACAATGGGCCAACGGCTGGGCCTGAACATCCAGCCGGTCGACTCCGCCGACGCAGCCGTCCAGGACATCGATATCGTCTCAACCGCAACCACAGCTCGTGAACCACTCTTCGACGGAAGTCTGCTCGCTGCGGGTTCACATCTGAACATCATCGGATCCAACCACCTGTCAAAGTCCGAGTCGGATGTCGAATCGATCGCGACAGCCAGCACGGTTGCCTGTGATCGGATCGACCAGTGCCGTCTCGAAGCAGGTGAACTGGTTGACGCGGTCGAGGCGGGACGTTGGAACTGGGAACAGGCGATCGAGTTGGCCAACATCGTCGCCGGAACCCACGCGGGACGCTCTGACGCCGACGAGCGGACAGTCTTCAAGTCGGTCGGCCTGGCGGTTGAAGACGTGGCGATGGCCGCCGAGTTGTTCACGCGAGCACGTGATCGTGGTGTTGGCCAGCCGATTCCGCTCGACGTTGACTGACTGAAACTGTGTAATCCCCTGACACCAACCCTCCCCCACTCCTTTTCTCGAATCTTTTCCCATGGGCACAGACACACAGAACATCGAACCACCGCTGGTCAAAACAAAGATCATCGCCACGGTCGGACCCGCCTGTTGTGATCACCAGGCCCTCCGTGACCTGGTACTGGCCGGTGTCGACGTATTCCGACTCAACTTCGCACACGGTACACACGAGTGGCTGGACGATGTCCTGGCTGCGATCCGTGAGGTCGAGGAGGAACTTGACCGGCCGATCGGAATCCTGGGAGACCTGGCTGGCCCGAAGATCCGGCTGGGCGAGATTCCCGGTGGCCAGTTGCTGTGCCAGGAGGGAGCCACAGTGGTCTTCGTGCGAGACGTGGCCTCCGATTCGTCACACGAGCTCACCTGCACCTACGACAAACTGATCGACGACGTTTCCCCAGGCGACCGGATTCTGCTGGCCGATGGCACCGTGGAACTGGCGGTGACCGCCGAGAAAGACGACCAGATCATTTGTCGAGTTGTCCGGCCAGGCACGCTTCGCAGTCGACAGGGAGTCAATCTCCCGGGCGTGACGTTGAGCACGCCAAGCGTGACAGAGAAAGACCGCGAGGACCTGGCCTGGGGACTGGACCGACGGGTCGATTTCGTCGGCCTGAGTTTTGTCCGCAGCAGCGACGACATCAGGCAGCTCCGAGAATTGATCGCCGCCCACCCCGACGATCACACACCACACATCGTCGCCAAGATCGAGAAAGGCGAGGCGATCGCTGACCTCGAAGCGATCATCGATATCACCGACGCCGTGATGGTGGCACGCGGAGATCTCGGGGTCGAGGTCGACCTCGCCCAGGTACCGATCCTGCAAAAGCAAATCATCCGGCTGGCCAATGCCCACCGTGTCCCGGTGATCACCGCCACGCAGATGCTCGACAGCATGACCACCAGCGAATTCCCAACCCGGGCCGAGGCCAGCGATGTTGCCAATGCCACGCTCGACGGCACCGACGCCGTGATGCTCTCGGGGGAAACCGCCATCGGCACCAATCCCACTGCGGCGGTCTCGATGATGAGCCGGATCATCTGCGAAGCCGAACGTACCGTCGACGGGAATACTCCCAGGTTGTTCGAACCAGACGCGAGGGCCCGTGCCCTGGAGGTCACCGAGGCCGTCACCGTGGGTGCCGTCGCGGTCGCCGAACAACTTGCCGCCGGCCTGCTGGTGGTCCCCACCGTCAGCGGTCGCACTGCCCTGGCCGTCTCAAAAGAACGTAGTCCCGTCCCGGTCCTGGCGCTATCCGACTCGCCAACCACCGCCCGCCGGATGAACCTCTACTGGGGCGTTCGCTCGATTCGATCGATCCAGACTGACACAAGCCCCCGGCGATTGCTCGACGAGGTCTGTCACTGGGGAAGAAAACTCGGGGTGCTGCAGGCAGGCCAGAGAGTCGTGTTGGTGGGCAGTTCGAACTGGTCAGCCGCTGGACACGACCTGGTCATGGTCCACTCGGTCCCACCGGGCACTTGACCCTCTATTTCGAAGCCGCCGCCCCGCGGGTCCCTCGCAACCAGTCGGCGATCCACAACTGGCTGGTCTTGTCCTTTGAGCGGGCCGACGTCCACATCAACTTCTTCCCGTTGGGGCTGAAGACCGGCAGCACGTCTGCCGCCGCATTCGATGTCACCTGCCGGACATCACCGGCCTTGACCGTTGTCTTGCCCAGGGTCAAGTCCATCGTGAACAGGTTGAAGTGGGCTCCCCGTGGTCCCCGGGAATAATCGGCCCGCGTCCAGATGATGTAACGGCTCGACGGATGAAAGTACGGCGCCCAGTTGACGGTCCCCAGATTGTTGGTCAACTGGATATCGTGCTTGCCGTCCACGCTGACAGCGTAGATCTGCAGCATGTGCTCCTTCTGACGATCGCCGCGATAGATCACCCACTTGCCATCCGGGGAAAAGAACGGACCACCGTCGTACCTCGGCTTGTTGACAAGTTGTCTCACGTTCTTGCCGTCAGAGTCCATGATGTAAATATCAGCGTCACCGTCGCGAGCCGACGTGAACACGATCTGCTTGCCGTCGGCCGAATACGAACCTTCCGCATCGTAACCGGGTGTGTTGGTCAGCCGCTTCAGACCCGTGCCGTTGAAATCACAGATGTAGATGTCCATGTGCTTGTCGAAGTCCCACTGGTAGCGACGGCGACCACCCATAGCCGCCAGTTCGCGGGCCTCGTGCTCGGTCTGATCAATCTGGGGATCGGTGTGACTGGAAGCAAACAGGATCTTCTTGCCGTCGGTTGTGAAGTAGCTGCAGGTCGTCCGACCGCGACCGGGGCTGACCCGTCGAGTCGTTTTCTCGCCCAGCTTCTGCACGTAGATCTGATAGAAGGGATAGCCAACCGGGTAGGCCTGGTAGACAACCCACTTGCCATCGGGCGAGAAGTAGCCTTCACCGGCCCGCGGCAACCCGAAAGTCACCCGCTGGATGTTCCCCAGGTGCCGGGCTTCCAGGGCCACTCCCGCGGCCTTGGCCGCGTCCGGCTTGTCGGCAGCACCGGCGGCCGCAGAGACAACGATCACGGATATCCACACCTGCATCCACACCATCGATTTCACGGCTTCAACCCCTCTTACCTGTTCGTCTCGGCTCTCGGACACGACGCAACCGGTTCACTTTCCCGGCCGGCCCCGAGTATACATGTCCGCCCGGGCTGACCGCCATCGAGCGTCGCCGGGTGTCACTCCGGTGGTCAATCCATCGCCGGATTGCCAGAATAGCGGCTCATGCCAATCCAGGAGATGCCCTGATGCTCACCGGTTCCCGACTGATCACCTCCGTTTTCACTGTCACCCTGCTGGCACTCACCCTGCCCTCGCCGGCAACGGCCGACGACTGGCCGCAATGGGGAGGCCCGAATCGGGACCTGGTCTGGCGCGAGAAGGGGATCGTCAAGACACTGCCCACCAAGGGACTCTTGCCACGGGTCTGGTCGACACCTATCGGCGAAGGCTACGCCGGACCGGCCGTCGCCAACGGCCGCGTCTACATCACCGACTTCATCCGCGAGAAACGGATCGAACGGATTCATGCCCTCAACGCCGAGACCGGCAAGATCCTGTGGACGCGGACCTACCCGGTCCGCTACAGCATCAGCTACCCGGCCGGCCCGCGGATGACTCCGGTCATTGAAAGCGACCGCGTCTACACCATCGGCGCCATGGGCGACATGTTCTGCCTGAAGGTCAGCGACGGTTCGGTGATCTGGAAAAAGAACTTCGTGGCCGACTACGGCACCAAGCTGCCAATCTGGGGAATGGTCGCTTCGCCGCTGATCGATGGGAACCAGTTGATCACGCTGGTCGGAGGCACCGACGGCTCCCTGGTGGTCAGCTTCGACAAGCTGACCGGCAAGGAACTGTGGCGGAGTCTCGAGGACGAGATGATCGGCTATTGCCCACCGGTCATCATGACCCTTGGCAAGGTTCGCCAACTGGTCGTCTGGCACCCCAACGCGCTCAGCAGCCTCGATCCTGCCAGTGGCAAGTTGATCTGGCAGGTCCCCTTCCGTGTCCGGGCCGGACTGACCATCTCGACGCCCCGGCAGGTCGGCAACCGGGTGTTCATCACGGCATTCTACAATGGACCGATGATGATCGAAGTCTCGCCCGACGGCCGCAAGGCGTCGGTCGTCTGGAAAGGCAAAAGCGACAGCGAAATCAAGACCGACGGGCTGCATTCCATCATGGCGACCCCGTTCTTCAATGGCAGCCACGTCTACGGAGTTTGCAGTTATGGACAGTTGAGATGCCTGGACGCCACCAACGGCAAGCGGATCTGGGAAACGGTGAAGCCAACCGGAAAAGATCGCTGGTGGAATGCGTTCCTGGTGAAACACGAGGACCGTCAATTCATCCACAACGAGCAGGGTGACCTGATTATCGCCAAGCTGACACCGAGGGGTTACCAGGAGATCAGCCGTGCCAAGCTCGTGGAACCAACCCGACGGGTCCGACGACGCATGACCATCTGGTCCCACCCCGCTTTTGCACTCAAGAGCGTCTTCGCCCGCAACGACAAGGAACTGGTCCGGGTCAACCTGGCCGCCGGCAAGTGATCGGGTACGACTGCATTGTGATCGGTGCCGGTGGTGTCGGCAGTGCAGCGCTCGACCACGTTGCGTCGCGCGGGGCCAGCGTACTGGGCATCGAACGATTCGGAATTGCCCACGACCAGGGCAGTTCACACGGCCACACCCGAGTCATCCGGCAGGCCTATTTCGAGCACCCCGACTACGTGCCCCTGCTGGTCGATGCGTACCGCCTGTGGGATGACCTGGCCGCCCACAGCGGCCAGCCACTGATTTCAAGATGCGGATTGCTGCTGGCCGGCGCTCCCGACGGACCGGCCGTCGCTGGCACGCGTGACGCGGCGAGGCTCCACGGGCTGGAGCTCCAGGACATCAGCCCCGCCAGGCTCGACAGCGACTTCCCCGGTTTCACGATCCCCGACGAATTCGATGCGGTGTGGGAAGCGGCCGGAGGATTCCTGCTCGTCGAGGACGCGGTAGCGGCACACATCGCGAGAGCCGTTGAACACGGGGCGGTGCTGCAAACCGAGGAAACTGTCATGCGGTGGTCACGGGTCGGAGAGTCCTACGAAGTGGTGACCGATCGAGGCCACTACCGGGCAGGATCGCTCGTCATAGCTCCCGGGTCCTTTGTGCCCGGATTATTGCCCGGACTCGATGTTGCCTGGGAAATCGTTCGCAAGCCACTTTTCTGGTTTCCAGCCCGTTCGGAAATGTACGACCACTCGCGAGGAGCCGGAGTCTTCTTCCTGGAAACCTCCGGGGGCGAGTTCTATGGGTTCCCCTCGCTGGACGGCCAAACCGTCAAGGTCGCCGAACACACGGCCGGACTGGAAATCACCGACCCATTGGATGTCGACCGCGATGTCATCGCCCGGGATCTCCCCCCGTTGATCGAGTTTCTCCAGGCCCACATGCCAGGACTCTCTACCCAACCGGCCCATCACACCGTCTGCCTCTACACCCGCACACCCGATGGGAACTTCATCGTCGACAGGCATCCCGAACACGACGGCGTGGCAATCGGCTGCGGCTTCTCGGGACACGGTTTCAAGTTCACTCCGATCATTGGCAGCATTCTGGCCGACCTGGCACTCGAGGGCACAACCAGCCACTCGATCGACTTTCTCTCGGCAACCCGCACCGGCTTGATGCGTCCCCGTTGAGTCGAGAAGATGGTCGGTCTCCACCAGTTCTCCGAAAGACAACTCCCATGGCGATCATCCCCGGCTATCCTCTCGACGCAGGACAAGAACAACGTGTGCCGGTGGAGCCGTTGCGGCAGTGGGTGATCGATGTGCTGTGTCACGAGGCGGTTGTCGGGGTCGAGGCCGCCGCGGCCGCCGACCGGCTGATCGAAGCCGATCTGCGTGGCATCCCATCCCACGGCACACGGGCCCTGCCCCGTTATCTCGAGGCCATGAAGGATGGAAGCATCGATCCGAGAGCAGTGATCCTGACCGAACGCGACACTCCGGCGATGGCCGTCCTCAACGGAGGCAAGGGGCTCGGACACGTCGCCGCCACGCGGGGAATGCAGATGGCGATTGCCAAGGCGAAAGAGGTCGGGACCGGAACCGTGGCGATCAGGGCCAGCCAGCACTTTGGAGCTGCCCAGGTCTACTCGATGATGGCTGCTGCCGAGGGAATGATCGGCTACGCCACCACCAGCACTGGACCGGCCACTGTTGCGGCCTACGGTAGCCGTGGACCGGCCGTCGCGAACAACGCGCTCGCCTGGGCCGCACCAACCCGAAACGGTCACCCCGTCGTTCTCGACATGGCCTGCGCCGTCTCGAGTTGGGGCAAGGTGCATTCCATGGGCATGTATGGCCAACCCATCCCCGACGGCTGGGCGGTCGATGAACAAGGAAACCCAACCACCAATGCCAACGACGCCAAGACACTTCTGCCGGCGGCAGGTCCACGAGGCTACGGGCTGGCGTTCTTCAGTTCGGTGCTTTGCGGACCGCTCGTCGGTGCCCGCATGCCGCTGAAGAAGACCTGGGAAATCGCCACCGACGGATCCGAACACTTCATGTACGCCATCGACATCAAGGCGTTTGTCGATCCCGACGACTTCTACGACCAGATCGAAACCACGGTCAACGAGATCCGCGAACTGGCGCCCGCCGACGGATTCGATCGTGTCTGCCTGCCGGGAGACATGGAAGCCGAACGAGAACGCGCGTGGAGAGAAGACGGGCTGCCGATGCACGTCGACCAGGTCGAATCGCTGCAGGCCGTTGCCCAGGCCAAGGGAATCCCCGGTCCCTGGACACTCACCTGATGGCCAAATCCGAGCCCGTCAGTAATAATCTCCTCACCAGCATCCTGCACCCGTAGCTCAACTGGATAGAGCATCGGTCTTCGGAACCGAGGGTTGGGGGTTCGAATCCCTCCGGGTGTACTTCGCAGTCGTCCCCGCAACGCGGGATCGGGCATGAAAGCCTCGGCATTCGCCACAGTGATCGGTGGAGCCCTCGTGGTGCTCGCCCCCGTTGGGGTTGTGGCACCGGCGGCTTACCTCAAGGGCATGCAGGCAGTCGTCACGCAAACACCGCTGGTGTACCCCCTTGCGGTCGCCGGAGCCGTGATCAGCCTGCTGGTCCTGATCCAGCCGGCACGTGGGAGATCTCGCCTCGAACTGATGATGCGAGTGCTGGCCTGGCTGGGGCTCATCAAGTCGGTTGCCTTGCTCTGGTTTCCCGGTTTCCCTGACATGGCAATGGAGTGGGCGACCACGCTGCCCGGATGGGCGATGCGACTGGGCAACGTGTGTGACCTGGCCTTTGGCCTATTCATGCTTTGGACGGCGCGACGTTTGATCGAAATCGATTCGTCCAGCACAGGCGAATCAACCGAGTGAACCGAGAACCGGAAACCATGCGTGAAACTCTCGTCATCGTCAGCTTCCTCCCCTTCCTGTACTACGCCACTCTGGACGGCGCATTCCATTTCCGTGGCCGCCGGGTCAGCCTCGCCGAGCACGTCATCCACCTGGTCATCGGGCTCGCCGTCGGGCTGATCTTTACCGCGGCAGTGATGGCCAACTCCACCGTGATGCTGGGCAGCCTCGCCATCTTCCTGGTCGCCGGGGCACTCGACGAATTCATCTGGCACCGTGACCTGCCCGCCCACGAATCGAACCTGCACGCCAAGGAGCATCTGGCACTCCTGATCTTCCTGGGAGTCACGCTGCTGGTCGATTCCTCGCTGGTTACCATCGCCTGAATCCGGTCGGTAGCCGCTTCCGTTATTGGCGACTCGTGCCGATAATCGACCGGTCCCGTACAACGTGTGCCTGAGGTCACGAGGATGAGATCACCGATGCCAAAAACACTGATTCTGCTCGGATTGACGCTGCTATTTGGTGCCACGGATGCAACGGCTGCCCAGAAGTCAGCCAAGCCGAAAGCCTCCAACCGTCCGATCCGGGCCCTGCTGGTCACCGGTGGTTGCTGCCACGACTACCAACGGCAGAAGCTGATCATCACGCGCGGCATCTCGGCCCGAGCCAACGTCGTTTGGACCATCGCTCACCAGGGCGGGACCAGCACCAACGCCAAGATCCCTCTCTACAAAAACAAGAACTGGGCCGATGGCTTTGACGTGGTGGTGCACAACGAGTGTTTCGCCAGCGTCCGGGATGTCGAGTGGCTCGACCACGTCCTGGCCCCTCACCGCCAGGGCACGCCCGCGGTGCTGATCCACTGCGCCATGCATTGCTACCGCACCGGCACTGACGGGTGGTTCCGTTTCTGCGGAATGCAGTCGCCCGGTCACGGACCTCGATACGCCTTCGCCGTGGAACCACTGGTCGCCAATCACCCGATCACTCGGGGACTCGGCAAGGGATGGGATACTCCCAAGGGTGAGCTTTATCACAGCATCAAGCTGTTCGACACGGCCACTCCACTGGCCCACGCCAAGCGACGAGGTGACGGCAAACCGCAGATCTGTGTCTGGACCAACCGGTATCACGACGCCCGGGTCTTTGCGACCACCATAGGTCACCACAACGAGACGATGGTCGAACCCACCTACCTGGACATGCTGGCCCGCGGCCTGCTGTGGGCGGTCGGACGGGACCCCCAGAAAGAGTTCCGAATCACTGACAAAAAGACCAACGACACGATCGCCGCGCTGGCCATCGCACCCGCCAAAGGCGGCTCAACAGGCAAGGTCGTGGTCAGCAAATGCTGCGGCGAGGGAAACGTCGCCTTTGGACGTGTCGCCAAGGCCAGTTCCGAGGAAACCAACAAGAACAACTTCGCCCGGCACGCCATCGACGGAGACCCGAGAACTCGCTGGTGCGCCGTCAATGGACAAAGCGGCCAGACCTGGCAGGTCGAACTCGGTAAGCCCGAGCACATCAAGTCGCTGAGAATTCACTGGGAGAAGCCCGGCACCGCCTACCGGTACCAGGTCCAGAGTTCGGCAAACGGAACCAAATGGGAAACGATCGTCGATCGATCCAAGAACAAGAAAGCCCGCCGCATCGTCTCCGACACCGTCGACGCCCCCGGGACCCGGTTTCTAAGAGTCCGTTTCCTGGGTTCCAGTTCCGGGATGTGGGCCAGTTTCTGGGAATTCGAGGCGGGCACCGAGAAGTTGCCACCACTGCCCAGCGGCCTGACTAAACCAGCCGCCGCTGCGGGTTCCTCGCTGGCGGATGTGACGGCCCCCGATGATGTCGACGTCACGCTGTTCGCCAAGCCGCCCCAGGTCAATTATCCGGTCTGCCTGGCCGCAGCAGCCGATGGCACCGTGTTTGTCGGAGTCGACAAGCAGGGATCACTGGGCAAGAAGCCGGGCCAGGGTTACGTGCTGCGACTGCGAGACACTGACGGTGACGGCACAGCCGATGCGATCAACACGTTCGCCACGATGGACCATCCCCGGGGACTCTTCTTCGACAACCACAAGTTGTGGGTCCTGCACCCGCCGCTGTTGAGCGTCTTTCATGACGACAACCACGACGGGACCGCCGATCGGCAGGAGATCCTGGTCAAGGGAATCACCACCGACCAGTTGAACCAGCGCGGTGCCGATCACACGACCAATGGCATCCGTATGGGGATCGATGGCTGGATCTATATCGCCGTCGGCGACTTCGGGTTCGTCAAGGCCACCGCAGCCGACGGCCGGCAGATGACCCGCCGCGGCGGTGGAGTGTTGAGGATCCGGCCTGACGGAAGCGAAATGGAGACTTACTCGTGGGGACTACGGAATATCGTCGACGTCTCGGTCGATCCCTTCATGAATCTCTACACACGAGACAACACAAATGACGGTGGAGGATGGGACATCCGGCTCAGCCACCTGCACCAGTCGGGACGATATGGCTATCCATCGCTCTATCAGAAATTCGCCGACGAGACGTTGCCACCACTGGCCGATTACGGTGGAGGCAGCGGTTGTGGCAGCCTGTTCGTTCACGATCTGCGCTGGCCCGGGAAGTATGGCAACACGCTGTACACCTGTGACTGGGGCCGCAGCGAGGTGTTCCTGCACAACCTGCCACCCACCGGCGCCACCTTCAAAGCCCACCAGGAAACGTTCCTCAAACTGCCTCGTCCCACCGACCTCGACATCGACGGCAGTGGGCGGATGTATGTCGCCAGTTGGAAAAACGGAAAATTCAACTTCTCCGGTCCGAATGTTGGTTTTGTCGTCCAGGTCACCCCCAGGGGATTCGTTCCCAAGCCGTTCCCGGTGCTCTCGGAAGAATCCGACGAACAACTGGTCGGCCATCTTGCCTCACCCAGCGCCGTCTACCGATTGCACAGCCAACTGGAACTGCTGCGACGGGGTCCCGGACAAAAGCGAATCGACCGGGTCACTCGGCTGGCGGCCGACAACAAGACCGCACCGCACGCCCGAGCGGCCGCCATCTTCACCCTGGGGCAATTTGAAGACCCGGGTGTCGTGTCCCGGCTCCTGGAATTGGCTCAACCGGGTCCCGCTCGCGAATTCGCTCTCCGAGCACTCACCGATCGCCTTGGCCGGCTCAAGGCAATCCCCACCGCACCGTTTGTTGCGGCACTCACCGATTCCAATCCTCGAGTCCGCGCCCAGGCGTTGATCAGCCTGGGACGGCTGAAACGGGCCGACACAGCCAAGGCGATCCTGCCACTGACTCGTCGCCACAGCAAACAGGCCCCACCCACGGGCCTGCCCTTCCACAAGCAACCCGATCCGGGGCGAGTGATCCCACACCTGGCCGTTCGGGCCCTGGTCGCAATCGGCAATGTCGATGCCTTGTTGAAGGCCCTGGATGGTCCTGACCATTCCGGCGCCCAGTGGGCTCTCAAGTCGGTACACCGGGAAACAGCAGTCAATGGATTGATCGCCAAGCTAAGCACGCAACGTCGCGACGATCGCCGGCAGGCCACCCTGACCACCCTGGTCCGCTTGTACCATCGTGAAGGGAACTACACCGGTGACTGGTGGGGCACCCGGCCGGACACCAGCGGCCCCTACTATGACCGCACGCCCTGGGCTGCCAGTGATGCGATTGCCCGGGTGATTCGCACGGCGATCACCGATGGTGATCCGGGAACATCCAAGCACCTGCTCGCCCAGTTGACTCGACACAAGGTCCAGATCCCGGGGCTGCCCAAGGCGTCGGACGTCGCCGTCAAAGAGAACACCAAGCCCCTGGTCCTGCCCAAGCCGGATCCCAACAACAAGAACCAGATTGCCAATCGTGGATACGACCAGGTCCTGGCCGAATCACTGGCAACCCGTGGCGACGCCACACGAGGAAAAACTCTCTTCACCTCCCAGTCGTGTGTTCGCTGTCACACGACGGCCAATGGCCAGAAACCGAAGGGGCCGCACCTGGTGGATATCGGGAAACGGTCCAAGCCGGCTGAACTCGTGCAATCCATCCTCAAGCCCAGTGAAAAGATCGCCCAGGGATTCGACACCTATGTTTTCGTCACAACCGACGGCAAGGTGGTGACCGGTTTCGTTTCTCGCGAAGGGGCCAAGGACGTCGAAGTGCGACAATTGACCGGGTTGCCAACCATCCTGCCCAAAGCGAAAATCGAGGAGCGGGTGCGTCAGAAAAAGTCGATGATGCCGGAGGGTATGGTGGGCAATCTGACTGCCCCACAACTGGCCGACCTCCTGGCTTACCTCCAGTCACTGAAGTAACACCCCTCGAGAAAACACATCATGTCAAATGATCAACCGGCCGCCGGAGAGGGAACCGGGGCCAGAACAGAAAACAGATCCGCATCGGCGACCAAGCCAGCGGGAATCTCAGCCGGCCGGATCGTCACCTGGTTGATCATTGCCTCACTGGCAACACTGACCGGTCTCGAAGCCGTTGCGAAGTTCGGTTACGACGGCACGTTGCAGGCCCTGGAGGAACTGAATCTCGAAGCAGCCGACTCGGGCGTTGAGTTGACTGAAATCGAACGCCACGTTTCCGGATGGACCAGCCGCCAAACAACCGGGGACGGACGCATCGTCATCCGTTGGCGCAGCCTGTTGAAAGATTACGAGGTCCAGCTGTCTCCCGAACCGGGACAAACCGGTCGAATCGCCAGCTTCGAGACTTCCAACGCAAACGTCGTCAAGGACGAGGCCCCATCGTTGCCCGATGGATTCGTCCCGTCCGGATTGCCACCCGATCCCACCTCAGCATCAACCGGTGGTCCAGGCGGACCTCCCCCGGGACCACCTGCCGGGCGGCGGAGTGGCGGCGGAAAAGGATCGGGATCGTCGAAAGTTCTCTCGGCCCCCGACCAGCCCAAAAAGTCCGACTCAAAAAAGACACCGTCCAAAAACTGAGTGGACGGTGAGGATGACGTCGGGGGCTCGGCCCACCGGAAGTCATTTCCGGCTAGGACGATCCCGGGACCAGGCCTAGAATGCGGCCATGATCACCGATCCCGTCGACAGCCGGCCGCTGCGTCTCCCCCGAAGATCCGGCACAGGAGATGCGTGCCGGGTCGTGGTCTGCCTGGCCGTTGTGTTGTTGGCCCAACCCGCAACGGCAGGTCCACAGGCTGTCCTGAGGCGACTGGCAATTTTTCGTGGACAGCATGCCGAACTGCGACAAGACCACGTCGCAGCGCTGGGAAAAATCCGAGATTTCTGTCTCGACCGAAAAATCAATGAGGGTGTTCAGGCCGTCGATGCGGCGATCCAGTTGACCAAGGTTCCGCCGGCCACCAGCATTCAACTTCCCAACGATGTCGCCAGGGACCTCCCAGCCGACCTGCCCCCGGACCAGCGACAATGGCAAAGCCAGTTGCGGACCCTGCAACGTAAGCACGCCCAGTCCCTGTTCGTGCTCAGCCGTCGAGTGCTCAAAGCCGGGTACACCAGTTTCGCCTTCGACCTCGTACGGGAAACCGCGATCACCGACCCTGACTCGCGGACCGCGAGGAAACTGCTCGGGTTTGTTCGCTTTGGCAATCGCTGGGTCACGCCGTTTGCGTCACGACAACTGCGTCGGCGACACGTCTGGCACAAAACATTCGGCTGGTTGCCAGCGACCCATGTCGAGAAATATGAGTCCGGACAACGGTATTTCAAGCGACGCTGGGTATCGGTCGACCGCGAGGCCGAACTCCGGCGGGATTTTCGAAACGCGTGGGAAGTCCGTACCGATCACTACCTGGTCCGCACCAATCACAGCCTCGAGGAAGGTGTCGTGCTGGCCGAACACCTCGAAACGTTCTACAGGTTCTTCCACTCGAGCTTTGCCGGATTCTTCAAATCACCCGAACAGATCCAGAAACTCTTCGAGGGCACAAGCCGGGTGACCAGTGGTGTGCCCAAGCTGGTCCGGCCGCATGTCGTTCATTACTACCGTGATCGCGAAGAATACCGCCGCACGCTCAGACAGCGGATTCCGCAAATCGACATCACTAACGGGCTGTACATGACTGATGACCGTATCGCCTACTTCTTCCACGGTCAGCCGGCCGACCCACTCTTTCCGCGAGCAACACTATTCCACGAGGCCACTCACCAGTTGCTCTATGAAAGCCAGTCCCGGCAACGGCCGATCGCTCACGACGAAAATTTCTGGATCATCGAAGGCTTCGCGTGCTACATGGAATCATTTCTGCCGTCGCCCGGCGGCTATCGGATCGGTGATCCGAAATACGTGCGGTTCCACTGGGCCCGCCACCGGCTACTGTCAGAAAAGTACTACATCCCACTACGGACTTTCGCGTCGATGGGAATGCGTTCGTTCCAGACTGACCCCAACATCACGCGGAATTACTCGCAGGCGTCCGGACTCACGCACTTCTTGCTGCATTACGCGGAGGGACGGTACCGGGATGCCCTGATCCAGCACCTGTCCCAGATCTACACTCGCGACCGACGTATCACCATCCCGTCACTTTCGAAGTTGACCGGCGTCGACACGACCGAACTCGACCGACAGTACCGAGAATATCTCGCCCATCAAGAGTCGCGTCTTCCCACGACACGTGGCCGGACACCCCGCCAGTAAACATCCTGGCCAACAGCTCTCGTCTCGACACACTCCAGGTTGGCCGTCTCGGGAATCCGCGGCAAACCTTCACCACCAACTGCTCCCAGCGCCGTTCGGCCACCAACCAACTTGGGCGCCAGGAAAACGTGGGCCTCGTCGATCCATCCGCCGTCGGCCAGCGTCCCCAGCACCTCGCTGCCTCCCTCCACCAAGACGTTGGTCCAGCGTCGGATTCCGAACTCATCCAGCAACAGGCGGAAATCGATCCGCCCCGACTCCGTCAGCGGCACTTTCACGATGTCGACACCGGCAGCCGCCAGGGCACCAGCCCGGGCCTCGTCCACCGTCTCCGAGCAGGCCACCATCACCGGTGTGTCGTGTGCCGTCCGCACCAATTGCGAGTCGAGTTTCAGTCTCGCATTGGTATCGAGTACCACCCGGGTGGCCCTCCGTGGACCGGGCGGACGAGCCGTCAACAACGGATCATCAACCGCTGCCGTTCCGATGCCAACAACCACCGCATCAACCCGGCCCCGCAATTCGTGCACCAATCCTCGAGAGTCTTCACTCGAAATCCACTGCGAGTGACCGCCGGCAGCGGCGATACGCCCGTCCAGTGTCATGGCCCACTTGGCATGAACCCATGGACGGCCGGTTTCGAGCAGGTGAAGAAATGGCGAATTGAGTCGGCGAACCAACTCGCCTTCGACCCCGACCTCGATCTCGACCCCCGCGTCACGAAGCACCGACAGCCCGCTCCCAGCGGCATGCGGAGACGGATCCTCGATACCAACCACGACGCGTCGAATCCCGGAAGCCAGTACTGCGTCGGTGCAGGGAGGCGTCTGGCCGTGATGCCGGCAGGGTTCGAGCGTGACCACAAGCGTCGCACCTCGTGCCAATTCACCGGCCGCCTGGAGAGCCTCGACTTCCGCGTGAGGCCCACCAAATGCTCCGTGCCAGCCTTCCCCCAGGACTCGCAACTGATCGTCAACCACCACCGCACCCACCGCGGGATTGGGTTCGACACATCCCACGCCCCCGGCGGCCAGGTCCACGGCCCGCCGCATCACCCCCTCGAGGGATTCGAACGACTCGGTCATACCGCTACGCCCACGTCGTGACGAACGTTCTTCCGGAAGTCAGTCCTGGCCAGGCAACCACAGTTTCTTTTCGCCATCCGTTTCATCCGCCTCACCCGTCGCGGCCGCTTCGTCAGGTCCACCGGGAGTCCACAAGCCGGAGGCGGTGACTGCGCCACCGCCAGCGGTCCAGGGAGGAACAATGTCGACGGCTTCAACCAGGGCCTGCAACTCCTCCCGGAGTTGCGGCAACTTGCTGCCGTAAACGTTCCACAGTCGATCCAACAGTGTCCGCAATTCCGGATCCTCGAGATCCTGGAGCCTGAGAGTCAGTTCTCGCATCTCCAGTTGCAGCGTCCGCTCGAATTCGCCCTCCAGGCCTGTGGCAGCCTGCCGGCCGCGTGCCAACCATTCAAACGCCGCTGCCCGGTCATGCCGGACCTCGCAGAGATCCGCCAGGGTCACCGCCGCACGCAGGTAGTCCTCTCCCTGCTGCAGGCTCTCCCGGCCGGTGTACTCGGTCAAAACCGAGTACATCAGCCCACTGTGGCGAACCAACAGGGCACGGTTGAGCAGCATGACGAGGAATTCGTCCTCGAGTGCGGCGGGATCGATCCGCAGCAGATCGCAGGTTGACAACATTGCCAACTGGTCTTCCGACTCAACAACCACCGCGGTCGGTTCCGCCAGGCCCATGGCCTGGCGAACTGCCGGAAAGTCGACTGCCAACAGGTTCTGTTCGCAGCGCGCTTCCAGGACCCGCACGGCTCCAGCCAATGAAGACTGCTGTTCGTCGTCACCAACCACGGCCGAGGGCGTCTGGCCACCCAACGCGGGCAACGGTGTCCCTGGCCAAATCTCGGTGACAAATCGCTCGACGTAGTCTCGATGCAAACGTCGCTTGACGCTTTCGGCCGTCTTGGGAGCAAAGTGCCAGGTGGTGTAGAGCGCCTCGAACTCCCGCGGCACCAGGTCAACCGCCTCGTCGTCCTGGCCCTCGGGGACATTCAATTCGTCACCAACCTCCCGCAGGGCCGCTTCCGCGGCATCGATTTCGTCACCTGCACGAGCAACCAGGTCGATCGCGGCCGGTTCGTCTTCAGTCGCCACCTGGACCAGCAGGCGGGCCGTCACCCGTGGTACCGTCTCGAGAGTCAGTGATTCGGCTTCGGAGGCCTCGATCACATCACCCTCCACCAGGTGGAACATCCCTTCCGGTGTTCCTTCCTCGCGGTTCCCCGGGTCATCAACTCGCACAAATTTCTCGGACGAATCCAGATCGGTCAGCCACTTGGAGACGTTGTCGATCTCAAAACGGCGGTCGACCATCTTGACCACATCGTCGCCCTGTCCCAGCACGAGCAGTTGAGCCAGGACCTGGCATTCCTCGGCCCGGTCGGCGTCACCTGCCAGGCCAGCGGCCATGACGAACGCCTCGGACGCCGCGGAGGCCTGTCCCGACCAGGCCAGGCACAGTCCCTCGTTGAATCGCAACCCGAACTCCTCGGGGGTCTCCTCGGCAAGTATCGCATACCGCTGAGCCGCTTCACCCCAGCACCCACAACCGGCAACCGCCTGTGGATCCTCGCCGCCGGCTTCGTCCAGGGCGTAGACACTGCGGAACGGGTAAGGAATCTCGCGTGTGCCGTCGAACTCCGCCAATCGTACGAAAATCGATTCCTGTTGATCGGGCAGAGTCGCCGACTGCAGAGCCAGGACCAGGTGCTGGCGGGACGCCATCAGTTGCCCCTTCATCCGCATCCAGGCTGCAATGCCCAATGCCAGGTTGCCGGCCATATCGGGCCGAACCATCACGCATCGCCTTAGGGCTCGTTCGATCTCCTCGCGAGCCTCGTCGTACCCAACCTCCGACAGTTGAATCATCGCCACCAGAGCCAACGCGAACCCGTGCTCGGGGTCCTTGGCAACCACCTCGGCCAATTCGCGATGGGCCCCCTGGAGATCACCGGCGTCGAACAACAATCCGCCCCGAGTCGTCCGCACCCAGGTGTTCTCGGGATGCTTCCTGGCCAACTCATCCAGGGCATTCAACGCCATACGAGGCTGATTGTTCTCCTGGAACTTCAGCACCCGCTCCATGTCGTCTGACAAATCACGACAACAGAACTTCAACTTCTGGCCGCTGCCGCAAGGGCACGGATCGTAAAGGTCCAATGGCATACCGGTGGATGTGCCCAGTGGGTGGAGGAGAGAGAGAGGTAAATCGTAGCAGCCGAGTCGACAATTTTCAGTCGGCCGGCCAGTAACCGTAGCGCTGGCTTCGAATCGCCTCGACCACCGGCCGGGGCGATCCGTCCGCATTGAGCAAGCCGGCGGTCGGAAATTCGGTCGGACCGGTGTCGTCCAACTGGGCCCAGGTGATTCCTGCGACACTCTGCTTGGCAAGCAACAACGGCAGCACGGCGCTGGCCCACTCGGCCTGTTTCGCCCCATTCCAGTGTTCGTCCTCATCCTCCGACCCGGAATCTCCCCGGTCGTCCTCGTCTTTCCGGCACCAGCCAAATCGCCCGCCCGAGTCCATCCCGCCCACCGACGGTGCAGCAATCGTCACGTGCAACGGCAGACCAAGCGTACTCCAGATGTCCAGCAGTCGTGAGAGATCGATCAGGTCGCGCCGGCCGGGACCGGTCGAACCAAATCCCGCGGTGATCTCCAAAGAAATGGCCGAGAGTTCCGGGGCCGAACGAACCAACCCGTCAACAAACTGCAAAGGACTCAGCAGGTGGCGACCCGCCGACTGGTACCCTCCCCAAGGTTGTTCGATTCGCACCATCAATCGCTCGATATCGTTCACCCCACGCGCGACTTCCACCGCTCGAGCCAACAACGCCAGCCGGCCCTCCTCGGACAATTCCAGCCCACCGCCGGTGTTCACGCGCGACGCCAGTTCCCAGACTCGGATCCGACCGACGAACCGGGACAGGACTGTCTCGACAAAATCACAAACGAAACTCTGCAGGTTCGCCACATCGCCCGACCACACCCCCAACCACTCGGGCAAACCGGTGGCCCCAAAATCCAGCAATGGCCCCCCGTGCACCAGCAGGTTCTGATCCTCCGCCCAGTCAATCAGTCGATCCACGTTGTCCCACTCGTACTCACCCTCGACCGGCTCAATCTGCCGCCAGCAAATCGGCAACCGGACCGAATTGAATAACCCAGCGGGAAGACTGTCCCAGGGAGGCTGAATTTCACCCGACAGGGCACAACCCAGCGATGCCGGAAATTGAGCCGATCGACGGCAACGAACGGCCAAACGCTGGGCCACGTAGGCGGACGTGAGCATCTGGGCCGAGTTGTGAGCATGCACCAGGGCCGCCTCGGACAAACGGCTCGCCTCGTCGGGATCATCCTGGGCTGCAGTGGCGCGGGCAAAGATCTGGTGTGCCTGGCGACTCGCCTCATCAAACCCGGCCGGCACTGACATCCCGGCGATCTCCCAGGCTGCCTGCTGATTTCGCAACTGGCCGATCTTGCCGCGAGCCAACTCCAACGGCAACAGGTAAACCGTTTCCTGTTCACGAAGACTGGACGTGCTGACCAGCGTGCGACCAAAACCGGGCACGGGCCAGGCCACGTGCAACCGGCCACTGTCGGAATTCGGGCGGCGACACACCAGTTCATCACCGTCGCGTTCAACGCGGGTCGGAAAGACCCGGCCGTCAAACCCGCTGATGTAGGCCTGTTCGGCCTCGG